>CAZKHY010000012.1:0-31053 GCA_964552455.1 uncultured Nitrospira sp. | reverse complement strand
AGTGGGGGCTCTGCGAGCACGGAAGGCAGGCCGAGCTACCCCGCCCGTCCCCCCTTTCCTTGACAGGGTCTGGAGGGGACCGTATGATCGAGCAGGTTGTTTCTCACCTCACTGGGACCGTTCCATGAAAACCTCGGTCCTCCGCTTCCTCTTCTCTTTGAGCACCATCGCTGCGTCGGCGCTGTTGGTTTTCGCGGACCCTCCTGCCCCGGCAATCGGAACCGCCTCACCGGTCGTCGTGGCGACCTATGAAGGGGTCATCAATCCGGTGGCGGCCGAGTACCTGCACGACGCCCTGACGTTCGCGGAGGCCAACGGGGCGCAGGCCCTGATCGTCCAACTGGATACGCCCGGCGGCCTCGACACCTCGATGCGCCTCATCGTCAAGGACTTCACCGGCTCCCCGATCCCGGTCGTGGTGTACGTGTCTCCTTCCGGCGGTCGGGCCGCCTCCGCCGGCGTGTTTATCACGCTGGCGGCTCCGGTGGCGGCCATGGCTCCCGGTACGAACATCGGCGCGGCCCATCCGGTGGCGATGGGCGGGGGCGAGATGGACAAGACCATGAAGGAGAAGGTCGAGAACGACTCCGTGGCCTACATCAAGTCGATCGCGGAGCGCCAGGGCCGCAACGTGGCCTGGGCGGAAGACGCCGTGCGCAAGAGTGTGTCGGTGACGGAAAAGGAAGCGTTGGAACTGAAGATCGTCGACCTCGTGGCGGATGACCTGCCGGCCCTGCTGGAGAAGCTGGATGGCCGCAAGGTGGTAATCGGGGCCAGCGCGTTCGTGCTGCACACCAAGGGAGCGACGGTGCAGCCGTTTCCCATGGGCTGGCGGCTGGAAATGCTGAAGGCCCTGAGCGACCCCAACATCGCCTATGTCTTGATGACGCTCGGGACGATCGGGTTGCTGGCCGAGCTCTACAACCCCGGTGCGATCCTGCCCGGCATCGTGGGGGCGATCAGCCTGATCCTGGCCTTCTATTCCTTCCAGTCGCTCCCGGTGAGCTACGCGGGGGTGCTCCTGATGCTCCTGGGTATCGTCTTGTTCGTCTTGGAAGTCTCGGTCACGAGCTATGGGTTGCTGGCCATCGGCGGGGTCGTTTCGATGATCCTGGGCTCGCTGATGTTGGTCAAGACCGAGGCTCCGTTCCTGAAGATTTCCTGGTCCGTCATCGTGCCGGTGGTGGCCTTGGCAGCGGGATTCACCTTGTTCATGGTGGGCATGGGCATCCGCGCCATGCGCCGGCAGCCCTCGACGGGGAGCGAAGGCATGGTCGGCCTGGTGGGGGTCGCCAAGACGCCTCTGGCTCCGCAGGGAAAGATCCTGGTACACGGCGAGCTGTGGGAGGCCGTCAGCGACCGCCCCCTGCAGCCGGGCGACCAGGCGACGGTCACGAAGATCGAAGGGTTGACGTTGTACGTCACCCCCGCTGTCAAGAAGGGAGATGCCTGACATGAACCTCTTCTTCAGTCCGATGGTCCTGCTCGTCCTGCTGGGTCTGCTGGTGGCCATGGGCTTTCATGTGCTGCGTGAATATGAGCGGGCGGTGATCTTTCGCTGGGGCCGGCTGGCCCGCGGCCTCGTCGGCGGCAACGGCCCCGGCGTCGTGGTCATCATCCCTCTGATCGACAAGCTGGTGCGGGTCAGCCTGCGGACGGTCGCCATGGACGTGCCTCCGCAAGACGTGATCACCAAGGACAACGTGTCGGTCAAGGTGAACGCGGTGATCTATTTCCGCGTGGTCGACCCCCAGCGGGCCATCGTGGAAGTCGAAGACTATCTTTACGCCACCTCCATGATGGCCCAGACGACGCTGCGCAGCGTGCTGGGGCAGAGCCAGCTCGACGACCTTCTGGCCAAGCGGGAAGAGATCAATGCCGAGCTGCAGCGGATCATCGACCAACAGACCGAGCCCTGGGGCGTGAAGGTCTCGGCGGTGGAGGTCAAGAACGTGGACCTGCCGCAGGAAATGCAGCGGGCGATCGCCAAGCAGGCCGAAGCGGAGCGCGAACGGCGGTCGAAGGTGATCCACGCGGAAGGCGAATACCAGGCTGCGCAGCGCCTGACGGATGCAGCCGCTGTCATGAGCCAAAATCCGATTGCGCTTCAACTGCGATACCTCCAAACCTTGGTGGAGATCGCCGCCGAAAAGAATTCGACCACGATTTTCCCGGTCCCCATCGATATCATCTCGCCTCTGCTCAAGGGTCTGGAGAAAAAGGGGTAAAGATGCCTCTGAACCTCCATCTGTGAAAAATGCAGGCAGAAGCTTGATTTTTCTCCCTTCCGCCTTACCTGAATAACCGATTCCTGTCATTGTCACCATTTCTAGGCCGTGTTTTCCGGACAGTTTTCGTAAGCTGTTGGAACTGTTGGCCTATTTCAGTGGATGAAAATGGCTGAATCCTTTTTGCTCTTCCGGTCTCATAGTAAAGCATGAACCCAAAGAGTAGGGGTCGGCACGTAAGCATTTTGTAAGCAAGTCTTTACCACCGAGCGGGAGAAGGAGCGTAACAGTAAGCAGATGAGAAAAGAGAACCTCATAGAGGAAACCCAGGAAGAAGCGGTCGGGCAGCTTGAGGCGCCCGAGCTTGAAGCGGACGATGCGGAAGCCAGCGATCTGCTCGAGGTGATCGAGCGTGGTGCGACCGAGGCGAGTGTCGTTGAGGATCGACGGGAACGAGAACGCACGGCTCCGGTGGAAGACACCTCCATGGCGCTGGAGTCGCTGTACTTCCGGTCGTTCGGACAGCGACCCCTGCTGAACCGTGAAGAGGAAGTGGCGCTGGCCAAGCGGATCGACCAGGGGACCAGAGGCATCCGGGTGACCTTGCGGGAGGCGGTCGGCGTCGCCCAGCAGATGAAGAAGAGCGAGAAGCTTCAGAGCGCCATCGATGATTTGCGCGAGATCCGGGCCCTGAGCGGCTTCTCCGCCTTGGCGTTGGACAGGGCCGAAGGCAGCCTGAACGAACTCATCGCGGAAGCGAAGGGGCCGGGCAAAGTGGCCGCGTCCCGACTGAAGCGGCTGATGCTCTGCCGCCGTCAGGCCCGCGAGGCCCGCGCCGTTCTGGAGAAGGCGAAAGATGAGCTGGTGCGGTGCAACTTGCGGCTCGTGGTGGACATTGCCAAACACTACAATGGCCGCGGCCTCAGCCTGCTGGATCTGGTGCAGGAAGGCAACATGGGGCTGATGAAGGCGGCGGAACGGTACCAGTACCGCAAGGGATTCAAGTTCAGCACCTATGCGACCTGGTGGATTCGCCAGGGCATCACCCGGGCGTTGGCCGATCAGTCCCGGACCATCCGCATCCCGGTGCATCTGACCGAAGCCTCGCACCGGATCGTGCGGACCGCGCGCCGGCTGGTGCAGCAACTCGGCCGGGAGGCCCGGATCGAGGAAGTGGGGAAGGCGTTGCGGACGCGTCCCGAAAAGATCCAGGAAACCATGCAGGCCTTCCAAGAACCGGTCTCGCTGGAGAATCCGATCGGGGACGGGGAGACGTTGCTGGGAGAGTTGATCGCGGATCGCCAAGCCGTGGCGCCCGATTCGCACGTCCACCGTACCGAGCTGACGCGGGAGTTGGATCGCATTCTGGGCACGCTCACGCCCCGCGAGCAGATCGTGATCCGGATGCGGTTCGGGATCGGCCAGGATGAGCCCTTCACGCTTGAACAGGTCGGGCAAAGCCTCTCGGTGACCCGCGAGCGGATTCGCCAGATCGAGGCCAAAGCGATCAAGAAGCTGAAGCAGCCGGAAATCATGCAGATGTTCGAGGCGATCAAGTAACCGGCTGGACGGGAAAAACACCGGCATCGAAACGGGCGAGGCCTTCGGCCTCGCCCGTTTTCGTTTGTGGTTCGTAAAGTGGCTTGAGACTTGACGCGATTTGCGCGAGAATGGGCAGCCTTCTGACCACAGCCGAGCGAACCAGCCGGAGGAAACCCTGAGCCACCGCCGATTCACGCGTCGCCTGTTCCGCACGACGGCATTCCTCCTCGCCTCCGTCGGTCTTGCGGTCTTGTCAGCCGACCGGGCCCTGTCCCAATCCGGTCCGGCGTCGACCAAGAAAAAGGAGATGACGGTCCCGGAAGTGGTGGCGGCGGTCAGGCCGTCGGTCGTGACGGTCATGACCCGCGGCGCGCCGGCCAACCCGTTTCACCATCCTTCGCTGCCCGGCTCCGGCTCCGGGCTGATCATCGATGAGCGGGGGTACATCCTCACGAACAATCACTTGGTCGAAGGGATCAAGAGCCTGGTCGTCGGGCTTCCGTCCGGTCGGCTCACCCCGGGCCGCGTGGTCGGACGGGATTTTCTGCTGGACCTGGCCCTGATCAAAATTGCGGCCCAGGACCTCGTAGCGGCCCGCCTCGGTCAGTCCTCGTCCCTCCAGATCGGCGAAACCGTGGTCGCGATCGGCAATCCTTTCGCCCTGAAAGGAGGGTCCACGGTCACGGTGGGGGTGGTCAGCGCCCTGGACCGGTCGATTCTGGCCCCGAACGGCGAGACGCTCTATGACTTGATCCAGACCGACGCTGCCATCAATCCCGGCAACAGCGGGGGGCCGCTGGTGGATTTGTCCGGTCAGGTGGTGGGCATCAATGCGGCCGTCGCCCCCTCCGCCCAGGCCATCAGTTACGCGATTTCCATCGACGCCGCGTTGCCCAACATCCAGGCCATGCTGGTGCGCGGAACCGTCATGAGACCGGACCTCGGGTTTATTCCGGTCACGGTGACGCCCAGCATCGTGGCCAGCTTCAACCTGGACGTGGACCGCGGCGTGCTGGCGGTTCAGGTCGAGCCCTCGCAACCGGCGGCCCTTGCGGGGCTGCAGGTCGGGGATGTGATCACGGCGATCGACAACGTTCAGCTCTACAATGCCGGGGATTTCTGGCACCTGTTTCTGCGCCAGGGGGAACAGGCCCCGGCGCAACTGATCGTCTACGGCAAGAAAGGCCAGTTCTCAACCTCACTGCCTCGCCCTTCTTCTCCGCCGCCGGCCCCCTGACGGAGCCTCCTCTCGTTGCCGGGCCCCCATGGCTGTGCTAGATTGGGTACCTCAGCGGTTCTCGTCCATTGATCACCAACTGGTTGAGCAGAATGCGATGGCCAGCCCCGGCGTGCTTGTGACCCATGATCGGCTTGACTATGCTGCAGCCTGGGGCCTGCAGCGCCGGCTGGTCGAAGAGCGAATAGCCGGCCGCCGCCTCGATACGCTGGTTCTGCTCGAACATGATCCGGTCTTCACCATCGGGCGGAGCGGACGGGACATTCATTGGGGGGGAGACGAAGAAGGCCTCCGCAGGGCCGGCTACCAGGTCTACCGGGTCGAGCGAGGAGGGTCCGTGACCTACCACGGCCCCGGCCAGATCATCGGGTACCCGATTCTTTTCCTTGCCCGCTTCTGTGCCGGACCCAAGGCCTACATGAGGTTGCTTGAGGAGGTGCTCATTCGAACTCTGGCCGGCTGGGGGATTGAAGGCAGGCGGATTGACAAATTGACCGGGGTTTGGGTGGGGGGAGAGCCGGCGAAAATCGCGGCCATGGGCGTCCGGATCGTCAAAGGCGTGACCATGCACGGTTTTGCGCTGAACGTGACGGTGGATGTCGCGCCGTTCCAGCGGATCGTTCCCTGCGGGATCGCCGGATGCCGGGTCACCTCGATGGCGGCCCTGCTGGGGCAGCCAGTTGACAAGGGGCTGGTCCGTCGGAGAATTGCGGAGCAGTTTGCAGAGGTGTTCGGGCTTGAGTGGGTCGGACAAGAGAGCCAGACTGCCCTGGAGACGGGTGAGACAGCGTGTCTGGAACGGTGAGGGGGACGAACGTGAACGAGTTGGACAATCATACGTTTCGACTGGCCGTTGCGCAGTTCGATCAGGCGGCCGAGCGGATGAACCTGGATCACAATCTACGGGAGCGGCTCAAGCTGCCCGAACGTTCTCTGGTCGTGAGCATCCCGATCCGGATGGATAACGGCACGGTCAAGGTCTTTATCGGCTACCGGGTACAGCATGATTCCTCGCGCGGGCCGTCCAAGGGGGGGATCCGCTTCCACCCCGACGTCAACCTCGGTGAAGTGGCGGCCCTGGCCATGTGGATGACCTGGAAGTGCGCGCTGGCCGGGCTCCCGTACGGGGGGGCGAAAGGCGGCGTCCAAGTGGCTCCGGAGCAACTGTCCCGCGGGGAGCTGCAGCGGCTGAGCCGCCGCTACGCGGCGGAAATCTTTCCCCTTATCGGGCCGGACAAGGACGTGCCCGCACCGGACGTGGGGACCGATGCCCAGGTCATGGCCTGGATCATGGATACGTACAGCCAGCAGGTGGGGTTCGCCGTGCCGGGCGTGGTGACGGGGAAGCCGCTTTCGATCGGCGGCAGCCTCGGTCGCGAGGAGGCCACGGGCCGCGGGGTGGTGAATGTGACCCTGGAGGCGATGAAACACCTGGGCTTGTCCATTGAGAAGGCCACGGTCGCCGTTCAAGGGTTCGGGAATGTCGGGTCCAACACCGCGAGGATCATGAGGGAAGCAGGGGCCAAGGTCATCGCAGTCAGCGACAAGACCGGAGGGCTCTACAACCCCAAGGGGCTGGACATCCCCGAGTTGCTGACGCGGTACCATGCGGACGGGCATATACCGATTCACGAAACCGGGATGGGCGAGCGGATCACGAACGAGGACCTGCTGGCGTTGGATTGCACGGTCCTGGTGCCCGCGGCCCTCTCGGAGCAGTTGACGTACAAGAATGCCGACAAGGTCCGCTGTCGGATTTTGGCCGAGGGAGCCAACGGGCCGACGACCTTGGAGGCGGACCAGATCCTGACCGACAAGGGCGTGTTCATCATTCCGGACATCCTCGCCAATGCCGGGGGGGTGATCGTCTCCTATTTCGAGTGGGTGCAGGACGTGCAGCGGTTCATGTGGAAGGCCGAGGATATCCGGGAGCGGCTGCAGGAGGTCATCACAACCGCCTTCCACCGGACCCTCCAGTTCTCGAAGGACCGGAAGGTGACGATGCGGATGGCGGCCCTCATGAGCGGCATCGACAAGGTGGCGGAGGCTCATTTGGTCCGAGGACTGTATCCCTGAGGACGTGGATCGTAAAACGTGAAGCGTGAGAAGCCCTTCTTGCGATTTACGGTTGACGAATAACGATGCACGTTTAACGAAGATGGAGTACGTGCTGGCGGCGATCGCCGGGATCTGGATGGCCGACGGGCTGGCCTTGTTGGTGGCGCCCCAGTACGTGATCGCCCGGGTGAGGGAGGTCCTGGCGCTCTCGTCGGCCATGCTGCGGTGGGAAGGCGTGGCGGTCGGCCTGGGTCTGCTGCTGCTGCTCGGGTCCAGGGGGCTCCCCTATCAGCTCCTGTGGGCGATCACGGGCGGCGCGATGGTCGTCAAGGGGCTCTTCCTGGCGGTCGGGCCTGAGCGCTGGAAAAAAGGGGTGTTGGAGTGGTGTTTGCAGCGGGAGGACGTGGATTACCGCTTCTGGGGATTGGGCCTCTGTACGCTGGCGCTTCTCCTCTTGAAAGCGTTGGGCTGGCTGGGGCACTCGTGAGACGATGCTGACGATGATTCTGCTCGGGCTCATCGTGCTGAGCTGGGTGGCTGCGGGGGTGGTCATGACCATGGTGCCGGCCTGGTGGCGGGATCGCATGAGCGGCGTGATGACGGACCCTCTCTCCCGATTCCTCCTGACCCAGGGGATGATCCTGGGCGGCTTGATCTTGATGCTGGGGACCTCTGCTCAGCAGGGCTTCTGGCTGTGGGCGATGCTCGGTGCGCTTCAGGTGGCCAAAGCGCTCCTCCTGCTCGGCGCCCCGGAGGCCTTTCGTGAAAGGCTGATGGGCTGGTGGAGAAGGAGCCCGGCCTGGACCCTCAGGCTCGCCGGGGTCCTCCTCGTGGCCTTGGCCACGCTGCTGGCGGTCGACGCCATCCGGGTAGGACCGTGAACGACCTCCTCTCGCTCTGGCAAGTCCACCGGGATGCAGGCTGGCCTAACTTCTCCGACCCCAACCAAGGGGAATTGATGACGCTCGACACGGTGATCAGCGGCTGCGTGACGTACTACTTGTCGGAATCGGGGCTCGATCCTCAGCGGGTCGCGATCCTGGAAAACTGCCTGGCCGACCTCGACCGTCTCCTGCCGGACCTCGCGGACGAGGCCGGCGACTATTTTGGACGGCTGCAGAGGCTCGGGACCCTCCTCCTTGCCGCTCAGCGGCCGCACGAGCCCTGAAACGGCCGGCCTTGTCTGTGCCCCGCGCTTTCGCAGGGGAGCAAGGCTTCGCATCCCGCTCTAGCGAGGGCTGCTCTCCCCTGCGGGCGCGTTGAGGAACGCCACGATTTGATCCCGTTCCGCAAGTCCGATCAGGCTTGCGCCGTCCTGACGGACCATCACCGGCACCGCGCCGGTTCCGACCTGGTCCCAGTCCTGCTGCCAGCGAACGGTGGTGGACGAGATCAAGCGGCTGTCCAGCGCGGCAAATGACAGGTTGCCCAGTCCCGCCGTCCAGGCCAAACGGTCCAGGATAGAGGAGCTCGAGAGGTCAAGGCCCTCGCACCACAAGGCCCGGTACAGCATGTCCTTGAAGGCTTCCCCTCGCTGTTGGTCCACGCCGAATGCCAGGGCTGCGGCCCCGATGGCCCGGCCCGTGTTCGGCTTGCTGGCCGGCACGGCGATGGGAAGGTCCGGGGCCAACCGACGCACCGCCTCAACCTCCCGCCGCAATTCCTCCGCGAAATTCCCGGACCATCGAGCCATCGGAGCGGGCAGGTGGGGGGCATGTTGGACGCCCCGCCAGGTGATCCGCCCGGCCAAGCCCAATGAGTTGAGCCGCTCGTTGAGGGCATAGCAGAACGGACAGTTGAAATCGCTGTAGATGACGGCCGTCTGGATCATCAGTCCCTTTCCGGACGCCGGCCCTCTCGGTTTGGGGCCGCGTGACGGCGCAGGCCGCGAGGGCCTGCGCCGCGCGGTCGGCAACCTCAAGGGAGCTCGACGATGTCCTTCTTCATCGGCCCCAGCAAACCCAGCAGCTCCTTCTGCTCGGCTTGAGGAACCTGAAACTTGTTCAGGGCGGCGACGAGGTCCTCCGCCAGGGCGTTGAAATCGGCGGTGGAGATCCTCATGCCGGCGTGCGTCGTCTTCATGTCCCGGCCCGCATAGGTGCAGGGCCCGCCGGAGGCCGTGCAGACCTGGTCCACCAGGTGCCGTTTCAGCCGGGGGATGTCCGTCGTGGCGAAGCGTCCGTTGATCCGGCCGTCGTCGGCCACGTTGGCGACGAATTGATCCACCACGGCTGTGATGGCCTGCTTGCCCCCTAATCGGTCGTAGAGCGGTCTGGCCAGGGCCGCGCCCGTCGGAGGCTCTGGAGGCTCTGTGGTCGCGCACCCCACGGTTGCCAGCAAGGCGCCAGCCATGACCCAGGTTCCGATCCGTCTGGTTCTCTCCCTCATCATCCAACCCTCCTTCAACGAGTGAATCCGCCGATGACCATTGACAGCGCCATGGTACCGGTCAGATTGTCATAGGTCCAATATATTGTTTTAATACGAGTGATAGGTTATGATAATGGCATTCACGGGGAGGAGCATCATGGAAATGCGACAGTTGCGGTACTTTCTGGCGGTGGCCGAAGCGCAGAACTTCACGAGGGCCGCCGAGGCCGTACACGTCTCCCAGCCGTCGCTCTCAGTACAGATTGCGGCGTTGGAAGAGGAGTTGGGGGCGCCGCTCTTCGATCGGCTCGGCCGGCGCGTGGCCTTGACCCAGGCCGGGCAAATCCTGCACGAGCATGCGCAACGGGTCGTCCGCGAGCTCGAGCAAGGCACGCAAGCGATTCAGGAACTCAAGGAAGCGGGAGGGGGCCGCCTGCTGGTGGGCGCCTTGTCGACCGTGAATTCCTATCTGATTCCTCCCCTGGTCTCCCGTTTCCGGCAGCGCTTTCCCCGGGTCCATCTGCAGATCCAGGCGCGGCCGTCCGCCGACATCGTGGCGGACCTCCTGGCCAACAAGCTCGACCTGGGCCTCTGCCTGCTCCCGGTCGATCAGGAGCGATTGACTACCAGCCGCCTGTTCGATGAAACCCTGTGCCTGGTCGCACCGGCCGGGTTTCGGCACCCCGTCGCTCGGATGCGGATGAAGGAGCTGGCCGATCTGCCACTGGTCCTCATGCCGGCGGATTACTGTCTGCGCAAGATGATCGAAGCGGAATGTGCGGACGCGGGCGTGCGACCGCAGGTGTCGGTCGAGATGACTTCTCCGGAAGGCATCCTGGATGCGGTGAAACAAGGGGCCGGCCTGACCGTCCTGCCGGAACTGTTCGTGCGGCACCGGCTGCAGGGCGGCTCCCTGCGGATCATCCAGCTCTATGATCCGGTGCCCAAGCATCAAGTCGGGCTGGCCTACCTCGCCAACCGGCATCTGGGGCTCGCCGCGCAGGAGTTCATCCGTCTTTGCCGGAGCACGTTGACCGGGCTGCACAAGGAGGCACCGGAGGAGCCGGTTCGTGCCAGGGCGCGTGCCGGTGCGGCCGGGTGAGCGGCGTCAGGGGCGGGAAGCGGGCTCGCGGTACTTGGAAAAGCAGATCAGATCCAGCTTGTGATAGTGGTTGGGCAGGAGCGATTCGGGCCGATAGCCGAGGCTCAGGAAAAACCCGATGTTGCGGGGCGTGCGCAGCATGGTACAGAGGTACAGCTTGTGGGCTTCGGCGGCCAGGCGCTCGACTTCTTGCATGAGTCCTTTGCCCACCCCGCGGCCCTGGTGGGCGGGGTCCACCGACAGGAGGCGGATCACACAGACACCCGCGACAGTCCAGAAGCGGACGGAGCCCACCGCGGCGCCGTCCGCTTCGGCGACGAGAATCGCCTTGTCCGCTGCATCCAGTTGGATGCTCTCGAGCGTTTCGGTCGTCCAGGCACTGACCTCGTAGACCCGGAGGTACTCGGAAAACGCCTCCCGTTGGATCCTCAAGATATCCGGGAAGTCTCGCTCGGTCGCTCGCCTGATCAAGATCATCGGTGCAACGGGTTTCCTGCCGGTGACGCGTGCCGCAGTCATAACGCGACGGAGGCCGTTTTGCAAGGTTTGCGGCGCACAACTTCACACACGGGGTTGTGGACCGGGAATCGCTCGGGCTGCCTTGCAAGTTCAGGCCTCGTCCGTTACAATGCCCAGAATTTTCGCGCTTTCATAGAGTTGCCGCAGGGCTCGGGGTGGCTCCCGCACTCCTGCGACAAAGGAGGAGCCGATGGGATGGGGACGCGTCTGGGTGGCCTCGTTGGGGCTTGCGGTGCTGGTGACCGGAGGCGGCTCAGTCTGGGCCGAGCCGTACGAGCTCAGCAAGAACGATGTGATGGACCCCAAGGTGGTGAAGAGCGCCGACGTTTCATTGTTCGGCGTGAAGCTCGGCGATCCGGAGAGCAAGGCCGTGGATATCCTGGTCAACGAGAAAATTCCGGGAGTCAAGGTTGAGCAGGAGGCGACCTTTATCCTGCTTCTGGATCAGCGCAAACCCACCGGCCCGATGGCGGGCGTTCGCTTGATGGACGGGAAGGTCGACCTGATCTTCATCAACAATCGTTTCGCCTACAAGACGAGAGGCATCTTTCGCAGCGTCCTCAACAGCGAGAGCCCGGACGACATCCGCAAGTTGCTGGGCAAGGAGGACTTCGGAGACGAGACCGTCATGGGCGCCGCCATGAACTACGAAAAGCAGGGGTTCCTGGTCAATTACCTCGGCAAGGACATCAACGTGGAGTTTTCCCTCCCCCAGTAAGCCGCAAGGCTCCTTCAGGGCGCTTGTCTGTTCCAGCTTCCGGTTTGGTCTTGGGTTCTTATCTGATCGCGACGGCCTGCTGGTCCGCTGACTGCAGGCCGTAGTTGATCAGGCTCGCCGCCGTGTTCCAGCGGCGGTTGGCGTGGAGCAGGACCAGGAGCAGCTCTTTCCCATCCTGGGAGACTTTGGCGATCAGGCAGCGGCCGGCGCGCGAGGTGAAGCCCGTTTTCACGCCCTCGACACCCGGCATCCGCCCCAGCAGGCGGTTGGTGGTCTTGAGCAGAAACGTCCGGTTCACGTTGATCGCGCTGATGACTTCCAACTCCTCCTTCACCAGGGCCTTGAAGACCGGGTGAAGCAGGGCGACTTCGCTCAGCTTCGCCAGGTCCGCGGCGGTCGCGTAGTGCGTAGGCGAATCGAAGCCGCAGGCGTTGCTGAAGTGGGTGTCCACCAACCCGAGCGCGCTGGCCTTCGCGTTCATCAGCTCGACGAACCGCTCTTCGGTTCCCCCCACGTGTTCGACGGCCGCCAGGCAGGCGTCGTTGGCGGAGGTGATCAGCATGGCCTTGAGGAGGTCCTCCAGGCGGAAGACCTGACCGGCCCGAAGCCTCAAATGGATCTTGGGAGCGGCGGCGGCCTTGCGGCTCACGGTCGCGTGGTCCTGCAGTTGACCGTATTCCAGGATCACGAGGGCCGACATGATTTTCGTCAAGCTGGCCGGCGAGAGCCTCCGGTCCGCTTCATATTCGTAGAGTGTCTTGCCCGTGGTGAGGTCTTTGAGCAGGATCCCGTGAGCCTGGGGACGGTGCCTGTGAGACAGGCGGAAGGAGCGGGAGTCGTCGAACAATCCCGCGCGCGCCGCGGTGGAAGACGCGGGGGATGAGGAACGGGCCGTGGCCGGCGATGGGGAAAACAGCAGCGACACGACCAGAAGGGCGGCCGTGCCGGCGAGCATCAGGACCAGGCGGAGACCGCCGCCCTGATGCCGGTCAAAGCGAGAGGGTTTCACGAACCTTGGAGCCACGGGCCCCGCTGTCGATGACCTTGTGAAAGAATCGCAAGAGATCCGCCAGGTCCAACCAGAACCCGCAGTTGAGGCAGCGCGCGTACAAGCGGCGGTTGAGCAGCGTGTAATGCCGCTCGACCATCATGAAGCCTTTGCACTTGAGACAGTTCATGTCCTGGCCCGGCCCATCCGATCCCCTTCCGCATCCGAACCGCCAGCCCTGCGGCTGAGACCGTCGGTGCGTCGGGTGCTTCTACCCGTTGTCCGTCAGACTGTCAAGCAGAATGTCCCCGCTCACTTGAGACGGACCATGATGAGCGCGAGACAGCCGGCTAACAGTCCTCCGCCGAGAATCGTGGTCGCAAAACTCAAGTAGGCGCTGGCGCTGCCGGAAGGATGCGTCTCGTAGAGGAGGTCACGTACCCCGCCTTGCACCATCAAGACCGCAAGGGTTGTGAGGGCGCCCATGCCGAACCACCAGATGAAGGTCCTCACCCGCACCAGCCCCCGCCTTTGCCTCGACCGCCAACTCGCGCCGTTGCGCCGCCCGTCAACGACCGTAAGGGCAATCTAACTTACCGGAGGGGGCCTGTCAAGAAAGAGGGGCTCAAGGATCACCTCGTGGTTGGCCGGTGCGGAGGCCTCGATAGGTCCCGCCGTGAAGACCAAAGAAGGATCACAAGAAGATCAAGAGGAAGGTTTGGCTGTCGCAGGGCTGTGGGTTTTCAGCCCCCGATGCAGAAAGATGGAAATGCTGCCGGCCCCGTTGTTCGCGGTCACCAAGCCGGGTTCTTCGTCTGTCTGCTTGGTCGTCAGGTGGAGCGTGGCGACGGCAAAAGGGCCCCCCTTTGTCCGATAGTTCATGGGCGGGTATTGAAAGGTGCCGTCTCCGCGTCCGAAGAGGATGGACAGATCGTTGGATTGGACGTTGACGATCGCCACGTCGGTCAAACGATCCCCGTTGAAGTCCCGGGCCAGGCCGTAGACCGGGCCCGCATCGGCCCCGGACTCCTTGCCCTCCTGGAAGGTTCCGTTGCCGTTGCCCAGGAAGATGGTGAACGTGTCCATCTCCCCGTTCATGACCAGCAAGTCGGTGAGGCGGTCGCCGTTGAAGTCGGCGAACGAGACGACCAGCGGCCGTTTTCCGGTCCGATAGTCGGTCGGCGTGCGAAAGGTCCCGTCTCCGTTCCCGAGCCAGATCGAGACGGCGCTGCTCATCGGCCCCCCGTTGGTCACCGCCAGGTCAGGCTTCCCGTCCTGGTTCAGGTCGGCGACCGCGATCGAGGTCGGCGTGTCTCCATATTCGTACAGGGCTCCGTCCGAGAAGGAGCCGTCGCCGTTGCCGAGCAGGATTTTCACCTTGTCGTTGCGGAGCGCCACGGCCAGGTCTGGTTTTTGGTCCCCGTTGAAGTCCCCGCTGGCGATGGACACGGGAGTCTTGTGGACCGTGTACCGTTGCCCGGCCCCGAACGTCCCGCTGGCCAGGCCGAAGAAGATCGCGACCTGGTCATTCCCCGAGCACGCGACGGCCAGGTCCACGAATCCGTCGCCGTTGTAATCGCTGAGCGCCATCGCGCGGGGCTCCCGGGCCGCTTCGATCTGGACCTGGTCCTTGAACGTCCCGTCGCCGTTGCCGAACAGGATCGACAGCGAACTGTTGCCGATGTTGGTGGTGATCAGGTCCGTGAAGCCGTCCTGATTGAAATCCGCCGCGGCGACGGCGGTGGGGTTCTTGCCGACCTGGTAGCTGGCGAAGAGATAGAAGAGGTCGGGGGGGACATAGGAATCCTTTTGCACGCACCCGACGGCTGCCACCAGTCCCATGACGAGCAACAGCCGGAGACCCAGACGCTTGGCGGGACTCGAAGGCGTGGCAGGAGGACCAGACATCAGGGGGTCTGTCGCCTGTCCCGTTCCTGGACCAACATGGGGGCTCCGCACGCTGGGGTACCTATTGCCCGATCGGGGCTGGGGCTCCTTCATCCGACCCGTCTTGCGGAAGAGAGTATACAAAGCCCCTCAACGGTTCGCAACGGGCCAGCGGAGAAGATCGCCGCCGGTCGAGCGGAGCGGATCTTCGAGGCGGCCGCGCTCAGGTCGCCGGTTTCCTCTGGCAGAATAGCGGGTAACTGCGGTATGATCGAGGCGAGCGGCTCAAGCAAGCTTGGTAGGGAGGAACTCATGGCGGAGACAGTCAAGATCGAATTGACCATGTACGGGGTTGCGGAAGTCCTCAAGTGGTGTGTGGACAAGAACAAGGGCCGGATCCCCGGGGTGGACACCGAAGGCTTCAAGAAGATGCAGGCGCTGCTGGCCGAAAAACCGCAGTCCGGTGACTATTTCACGCTGGATCAGTTCTGGAAGAAGACCGTCGTGCTGGAGTTGACGCCGGACGAAGTCCAAACCATCGACCGCTGCCTCTACGACATCCCGAACTTCGAGAATGTCCAGCTTCCCCAGATCCGCCACAAGTTCTGGCCCCAGCAGACCGCGCCTCATTGAGCGGACGAACCGGCTGCCCTTGCAAGAAGGCCGGATCTGTGGTTACTTGAAGTTGGTGGAGGTAGCTTACTTTGGTTGTGCCCCGAAGTAACTGACGTCTCTCATCCTCCTGTAGAGACGTCCCTCCACCGCTTTCCCGACCCTCCCGACGGCCTTCTCTTCCAGCTCAATCCGATTCCCGCCGACTCCCGATCGCGCAGGTTACTCTGCACCACCCGGCAGAGCATCGGCGAGGGCGACCACCTGCGACAGGCGCTCGATGCAATAGTGCGTCACGGGATCTGATTCGGCGTCCGGATCTGTTCCGTCCCAGAAGACGGAATGGATGTTCCACCGGATCAGCGGATAAAAGATCACGCCGGGACCGGTGATGAGCACCATCCGAACATCGGCCAGAATCTGCTCTTCGTCCATGCGCGTGCGCACCCGTTCGTAGACCTTGTCGTACCAGCTCAGCAGAGGCTGGTGGCGGGTCCTGGCTTCGATCAGCCTGCCGTATGCTTCCCTGCTGTCTTGGCCTGCCTGGTCCTGACGAATGGTCCAGATCAGTTGCGCTGGCTCATGCCGCATGGCTTCAGGCGAGGGGGGCGGTTCGCGCCGGGGGCCGACACTGGCTGCGGGCCGAGGCTGGGGCCTGTTGAGCTCGGCGTCGCGTCTGGCCATCGACTGGCGCCAGGACGCTTCCAGGGAAGCCAACTCGGCTTGCGCCTGCAAGAAGTCGGGGGTGAGGCTGGCCAGACACTGGCCTTCCCGCTTCAGGGAAGTCGCGCAGCCGGTGGCGAGGAGGAGCACTAGGGCCAGGCTGGACAGGCCGTGAAACGTAAAAGGTGAAAGGTGAGAGGCAATAATAAAGCGGGAGACAGGGAAGGTGAACACGGCTGACGCCTCACGTCTCACGGTTCATCTTTCACGCTTTTTAGAGAGGACCTTCGCCCTTCAGGTATTTGCGGAAGCGGTCCATGAGCTCCGCCCCCAACGTCCCGCCTTCCGGCTTCTTGGTCTCCGGGTCTTTGAAGTGCTGCCGGATCTCTTCCAGTCGCTTTTCGGCCTGCTCATTGCCTTGCAGACGCTTGGTCTTCTGGAGCGCGGCATCGAACGCGTCGAACGTCAGTTCTTTGTAGCCGAAGCTCCGGATGCGTTTGACGGCCTTCATCATCGCTTCGTTGCGGAACGTCGTGAGGTGCTCCGAATCGATCTCCTTGAGGCCCAGTTTCCGGGCCCGCCGCTCGGCCGCTTTCCGGATCCCGCTGCGGACGAAGTCCGGCGACGTGTGCAGGCGCTTCCAGGCCTCGTCGGTCCAGGCGATGCGTTCCTGCGGCGCGTCCCACAACAGGGCCAGCGCCGCCTCGTCGATCCTGGTCAGGCCCTTCTCGCGGGCGAGATCCTCGGTGTCCCGCTTCAGCATGTCGGTGACGAAGTCCAGGGCGATGGGCGGCGCCTGCTTGAGCTTGTCCTGGAGGCGGGCCAAGGCGCCTTCGCTCCAGTCCATCGGCGGCCCCGATTTTTCCTGCAAGTCCCCCAGTGCTTCCACCCGCTCGAACAGCTCGACGTTCACCTCCAGATGGCCCCCTTCCGCGGCGAGCTCTTCGGCGATTTGCTGGATCATGTGGCGCATGAACTCCGGGACCGTCTCAAGCCGTTCCCGCGCGGCCGCGGTCCAGGGCAGTTTCCCCTGTCCGATCTGGTCCGCCGCGGCCGCCATGCCGGCCTCGCCTCCCATGCGGCCCATCATCTGGCCCTTGAATTGATCCAGGATCGCGGCGGTGATCTCGGGATAGCCCAGCTCCCGGGCTTTTTTCTCGGCCAGGCGCTTGACCATCCCGCGGAGAAACACCGGGGCGCGCTCCATGCGCTGGAGGGCCTCCTCGGTCCAGAGGATCTCGGACGACGCAGCCTGTCCTCGTGATTCCTGCATGCCCACGCGGCCTTTCCAACCGGACGGTTACTTGTTCAGAAGATCCTTGAGTTCCTTGCCGGCCTTGAAGAACGGCACCTTCTTGGCCGGTACGGAGACCGTGGCGCCGGTCTTGGGATTGCGCCCTTCTTTCATGCGGCGGGCGCGCAAGCGGAAACTGCCGAACCCCCGAATCTCGGTCTTGTCCCCTTTTTGCAGGGAATTGCGTACGCTGTTGAAAATCGTGTTCACCACGATTTCAGCCTGCCGCTTCGTGAGGGTCGTGACTTGCTCCGCGACGCGTTCGATGATCTGTGCCTTCGTCATGCCTCCGCCTCCTCTTTGAGCTGTCAGCGGTCAGCCATCAGCACTCAGCTTGGAGACCGCATCCGTCGGTTTGCCGAGAGCTAATCGCTGAAGGCTCCTCGTTCAGAATGCCATCAAGTACTTCAGGCTGATGCCGGTCTGAAAGTCCAGTCTGGGTAACGGGCCCAGCACGTGGCTTTCGATCAATTCGCGGATGGAGAAGCGTTTCCGCGGTTCCACCACCTTGGGCTCCCCCTCGATGCCGCCCATCTCGGCGGCCAGCTTGATGGCGTCGTCCAGGTCGCCCAGCTCGTCCACCAGTCTGGCCTCCTTGGCCTGCCGACCGGTGAAGATGCGGCCGTCGGCCAGCGGCTGCACGTCTCCGAGCTCGAGCGCGCGGCCTTCCGCCACCGCCTCGATGAACTGGCTGTGGACATCGTCCATCACCGCCTGGAGGATGTGGCGGTCTTCCTCGTTCATCTTCCGGAACGGGGATCCGATATCCTTGTGCCGCCCGCTCTTGACCACCACGCTTTCCACGCCGATTTTCTTCAGCAGCCCTTCCAGGTTCGCCAGCTCCATGATGACGCCGATGCTGCCGGTGAGCGTGCCGGGATTGGCGATGATGCGGTCGGTCGCCGCGGCGATGTAATAGCCTCCCGAGGCCGCGACGGTGCCCATCGAGGCCACGACCGCCTTGTTGTGCTTGGACCGGACGCGCTTGACCGCGTCGTAGATTTCCTGCGACGGGACGACCCCTCCGCCGGGACTGTCGATCCGCAGCACGATGGCCTTCACCGAGGGGCTTTCGCCGAACTTCTTCAGGTCCCCCACCGTCTGCTGGGCGTCCAGGATCACGCCTTCCACCCGGATCACGGCCACACGGTCCTCGCCGGACAGGTCCAGGTCCGGGGCCAGCAAGTTGGACAAGACCACGAGCAGGAAGCCGGCCAGCAGGACCCACAGGAGGATCCGCAAGGGCTTCCGGCGTCGGGGCGGTGGCGATGGGGCCTGATCAGTCATGGGGCTGCCGCCGATTCGCAGATGACACGATCGTCAGTCGTTCTCCTGATCGGCGTCGTTCCGCTTCTTGGTTTTTTTCGCCGTGCGCCCCAGGGATTGATCGACGGCCCCCTGGTTGGCGTGGAACTCATCCACCTGCTTCCGCTCGGAGTCCATCACGTGCTCCCGCAGGCTCAACGCGATCTTCCGCTCCTCGCGATCCACCTTGATGATCTTGGCCGGCACCTCGTCGCCCAGTTTGAACTTGTCTTCAAGGCGCGTCTGCGGCTCCAGGCCGGTCTCGCTGATGTGGATGAGCCCTTCGACGCCCCCCTCGAGCTCGACGAAGACGCCGAAATCCGTGATCTTGGAGACTTTGCCCGAGGCCGTCGATCCCACCCGGTACCGCTGCGGGATCTCGTCCTCCCAGGGATCGCGCGCCAACTGCTTGTAGCCGAGCGACAGCCGTTCCTTCTCCTTGTCGATGCGCAGTACCACGGCCTCGACCTTCTGGCCTTTTTTGAAGAGCTCGGAGGGATGTTTGATGTGCTTGGTCCAGGACATGTCGGAGATGTGGATCAGCCCGTCGATGCCCTCGTCCAAGCCGATGAAGGCGCCGAAATCGGTCAGGCTCTTGACCTTGCCTTCGATGCGGGTCCCGCTGGGATACTTGGCCTCGACCATGTCCCAGGGGTTGGGGGCCGTCTGCTTCATGCCGAGGGAAATCTTTCGGTTGTTCGGGTCCACGTTCAGGACGGCGGCCTCGACCTGATCCCCGACCGACACCAGCCGGGAGGGATGCCGCACTTCATGGGTCCAGGACATCTCCGACACGTGCACGAGCCCTTCGACGCCCGGTTCCAGCTCGACGAAGGCGCCGTAGTCGGTCAGGCTCACGACCTTGCCTCGCACCCGGGACCCGGCCGGATACCGGCTGGCCACGTTGCTCCAGGGGTCGGCGCTTTTCTGCTTGAGGCCGAGGGAAATCCGGCCGGTCTCGCGATCGTATTTCAGGACCATCACCTCCACCTTGTCCCCGATGACGAACAACTCGGAGGGATGGCCGACCCGGCCCCAGGACATGTCGGTGATGTGGAGCAGCCCGTCGATCCCGCCCAGATCGATGAAGGCTCCGTATTCGGTGATGTTCTTGACCATGCCCTGGATCAACTGGCCTTCCTTGAGGGTGGAAAGCGTCGTCTGGCGCTTCTTGTCGCGGGTCTCCTCCAGCAGCACCCGGCGCGACACGACCACGTTGCCGCGGCGGTGGTTGATCTTGATGATCTTGAGGGGGAAGGACTTGCCGACCAGCCCGTCCAGGTCGCGCACCGGGTGCAGGTCGATCTGCGAACCGGGCAGAAAGGCCTTGACGCCGATGTCCACCATCATCCCCCCCTTGATGCGGGAAATGATCCGGCCCTCGACGATCTTCTCGTCCTTGTAGGCCTTTTCCAATTCTTCCCAGACCTTCATCTTGTCGGCTTTTTCCTTGGACAGGACGAGGTTCCCGTCGGCGTCTTCCCGCTCCTCGATATAGACCTGGAGCCGGTCGTTCACCTTGAGGCTGTTCAATTCTTCGCCGGAGAACTGGTCCGCCGGGATGATGCCCTCGGATTTGTAGCCGATGTCCACGACCACCTTGTCCTTGCCGACCGCCACGACGCGGCCTTCGATGATCGTGCCTTCCTCGAAGTTCCGGAAGGTTTCTTCGTACAGGGCGGCCAGGGCTCCCCGGTCCATCTGCTCGGTTGTCTGCTTCGTCGCCATGTCCATGCGTGTGATCCTAATCCTCTGCTACTCCGACCATGTCGGGTGCTGATGGTTGACTGTGCCCAGGCCTCACTCAGCGTTGAAAGGCCGGGCCGCCGACCGTCCGGAGCAATCGACCGGCGGGGGCACCTGCCCCAGCTCGGCGATCCGTTCCATCACAGTCCGGCTCACGTGCTGATAGAATTCCTTCCCTTGAAAGCGCCGGGCGTCCGCCGAGAAATCGATCGGCTTTCCGAACAGGACCCGCACCGGATGACAACGGATCCAGGAAGCCTCCGTCGGCAAGGCCTGATACGTTCCGTCCAGATAGGCCGGCACGACCCGGCAGCCTGTGGCTTCGACGATCACCCCGATGCCCGGTTTCCCGGGCCGCAACCTCCCATCCGGAGTCCTGGTGCCCTCCGGAT
Organism: uncultured Nitrospira sp.; assembly: GCA_964552455.1. Lineage (GTDB taxonomy): Bacteria > Nitrospirota > Nitrospiria > Nitrospirales > Nitrospiraceae > VGXG01. Next base: position 10,392 of record CAZKHY010000012.1, on the reverse strand, counting down.
AAATCACCACCACCTTTCCGCCCTTGATGAGGCTGATCGCCTTGCCGAACCCTTGCCGGTCCAGCCGACTCAGCCGGATGGGAATCCAGCCCAGCCAGCGGCAGATCGCTTTGGTCCAGCGAGGTCCGAACAAATCCTGTCGGCCCAGATACCAGGCTCGCCGGCGAACTCCGCAGCCCAGGAGCGGGATGTCCAGATAGCTGGCGTGGTTGGCCGCAATCAGGACCCCGCCGCGCTTCGGAACATGGCGGCGTCCGGTGGTCCGGTACCGGAAAAGCAGCCGGGCCAGGACATTGCACAACAGCCACAGGCACCAATAGACGACCGCGATCACAACTTGGCTGCGATGACGGCCAACATTCGCTCGATCACCTGCTCCACGGCCAGCGTCGAGGTGTCGATCAGGGTTGCGTCTGACGCGGCGACCAGCGGTGCCACGTCACGGGAACGGTCCCGCTCATCCCGGTTCAGGATCTCCTGTCTCGTCTGATCCAGGGGCGCGGCCTGGCCGGTTGCCGCCAATTCGCGATGCCGTCGGACGGCCCGGACATCCTGGTCGGCTTCCAGAAAGAACTTCACATCGGCGGCCGGAAAAACTCTGGTCCCCAGGTCCCGACCCTCCGCCACGATCCCGCCGGCCGAGCCGATCTGGCGCTGGACCGGAAGGAGCCACTCTCGGACCGCCGGGATGGCCGAGACGATGGACGCCGTGCGGCTGATTTCCGCCGTCCTGATCTCTTCCGAGACGTCCTGGCCGTTCACCGAGACCCGGGGCCGCTCCGGGCTATATTCCATGGCGATCGTGGTGGATGGCAGCAGGGCGGCGACCGCGTCGCGATCGGCTGGGTCCACACCGCACGCCCTCACTTTCCAGGCCACGGCTCTATAGAGCGCACCTGTATCCAGGTAGAGATAGCCGAGCCGTGACGCGAGTTGCCTGGCCACCGTGCTTTTCCCGGCCCCGGCAGGGCCGTCGATGGTGACGATCAGGCGCTGCACGCGCTGAGGCTTGTCGGCCTGCTCACCCTGTTGGCGCTGTATTATAGTCTTGGTCAACGTTTTGTCAATAATTCCGAGAGCTTGCCTTCGAATTCAGGGAACGATGTCTCGATGCAGGCCCTCTCTTCGATCTTCGTTGGAGCATCGGCCAAGAGCCCGGCCATGGCAAGGGACATGGCCACGCGATGATCGCCATGGCTGCTGCAGATGGCCCCGCGGAAGCGGCCTCCGCGCGAGCCTTGAATAATGAGCCCATCGGGCTTTTCCGTGATCGCCGCCCCCATCCTGGTCAATTCCGCAGCCATCGTCGCAATCCGGTCGCTTTCCTTCACCCGCAGCTCTTCCGCTCCCGTGATGACGGTCTCCCCCTCTGCCACAGCCGCCGCCACACAGAGGATGGGAAATTCGTCGATCGTCTGCGGAATCCGTTCGGCTCCGATATGGATGCCGCGCAGGGATGAAGCACGGACGTGCAGGTCCGCGACCGGCTCGCCCGCTTGCTCCCTCTGGTTCACCAGTCGGATGTCGGCTCCCATCTCGCGCAGGATCTCCAGCAGGCCGGTCCTGGTGGGGTTCACCCCCACCCCCGCGATCGTGACTTCCGAGCCCGGCACGATCGCGGCGCCCACCAGGAAAAAAGCTGCGGCGGACAAGTCCCCAGGCACGGGCAGTTCCTGTGCGCCGGACCATCCAGCCTGGCCGATCCGGCCAGCCGACCGACCTTCCAAGATCACCGAGGAGCCCTCCTCTCGCACTGGAATCCCGAAGTGCCGGAACAGGCGCTCCGTATGGTCCCGGGACTTCCGCGGTTCGATGATCTTCGTGGTGCCCTCGGCGAAGAGGCCCGCCAGGAGCAGAGAGGACTTGATCTGGGCGCTGGCCACAGGCGAGTCGTAGGCGATGCCGCGGAGACGACTGCCGGTCACGGCCAGGGGGGCCAGCTCTCCGCCCTTGCGGCCGGCGATCACGGCCCCCATGGCCCGGAGCGGCTTGACCACGCGGCCCATCGGGCGGCGTCGGATGGATTCGTCGCCCGTCAGGATGGTGAAGAAATCCTGCCCGGCCAGCAGGCCGGTCAGGAGGCGGATGCCGGTGCCGGAGTTGCCGCAGTCAATCGGTTGCTCCGGCTCGGTCAGGCCCCTGAGGCCCTTGCCGAACACCCGCAGCCGGTCCGGCGTTTCGTCGATCCGGACGCCCATCGCTCGGAAGGCCCGCGCCGTATTCAAACAGTCCTCGCCGCGGCAGTAGCCGGTGATGGAACTTTCTCCTTCCGCCAGCGCGCTCAGGATGATGGCCCGGTGGGTGATGGACTTGTCACCGGGAACCGAGATGGTTCCCCGCAAGGGACCGCCGGGATTGATCGTCAGAGAAGCCATAATCCACAGTTTTTAATTTTGAATTTTAAGTGTTGAGTTTCCGAAACTAAAAATTCAAAACTCAAAATTCACAATTTTTCTCGCACCTGCTTCGCCCGCGCCAGTTCTTTTTCGATGCCCGGTCCGTCCCCGGCCTGGATGAGCTGCTTCAGACGCCGGAGCTGGTGTTCGTAGGACTCGATCATGGCGACCAGATTCTGGCGGTTCCAGAGGAAAATGTCGCGCCACATCTCGGGCGAGCTGGCGGCGATCCTGGTCGTGTCCCGCAGCCCGCCGCCCGCATAGGCCAGCAGATCCAGCTCCGGAGTCGTCCGCTCCTTGATCTCCGCCAGCGCGTTGATCAGCGCGAAGGCGGCCACGTGGGGGAGATGGCTGACGGCACCCAGGACCCGATCGTGCAGGAACGGATCCATGGAGAGCACGATGGACCCGGCCGCCTCCCAGAGCGTGCGGACCGTTTGCAGGGCCTGAGGATCGGTCTTGCCGGTGGGCGTCAGGATGCAGCGGGCGCCTTTGAACAAGTCCGCCGAGCCAGCCGCCACCCCGGTTTTCTCCCGGCCGGCGATCGGATGGGCTCCCACGAAGTGCACCTGCTCCGGCATCAACCCTTCCGCCTGCGTGACCAGCGGGCCCTTCACGCTCCCGACATCGGTGACGATGGAGCCGGGCGCCAGACAGTGACTCCAGTCTTTCAGGTGACGTTCGTAGGTGTCCACCGGGGTGGCCAGGACCACCAGGTCGGCGCCGGCGATGCCGGTCCTGGCATCGGTCACGTAGCGGTCGATGGCCCCCAGCTCGACGGCGGTCTTGAGATTTTCCACCCGCCGGCCGATGCCGACGATCGAATCGGCCATCGCGCGTTTCTTCAGAAGCAGGCCCAGCGAGCCGCCGATGAGGCCGACCCCGATGATGGCCACCTGTTTGAAGTGAAGCGTCATAGAACTAATGATGAACGATGAATTATGAATGATGAATGGGGGATAGGGATATGGGATTCCGTGTCCGAGCACCCATCATTCAGCATTCACCATTCAGCACTGACTTTCAGATTTCCCGTCCGACCGCCTCGGCGATCTTCTTGAGGTCCTGCATCAGTTCCTTGAACTTGGTCGGCTTGATGGACTCTTCGCCGTCGCAGAGGGCGCACTCGGGGTTGGAATGGACCTCGATCAACAGGCCGTCGGCGCCGGCCGCGACCGCCGCCTTGGCCATCGGCGCGACCAGGTTCCATTTTCCCGTGGCATGGCTCGGGTCCACGATGACCGGCAAGTGGGACAGCTCCTTCAGGGAAGGAATGGCCGCCAGGTCCAGGGTGTTGCGGTATTGCGTTTCGAAGGTCCTGATGCCCCGCTCGCAGAGCATCACGTTGCGGTTGCCCCGGGACATGATGTACTCGGCGGACAGGAGGAACTCCTTGATGGTCGCAGAGAGCCCTCGCTTCAGCAGCACCGGCTTGTCGTAGGAGCCGACTTCCTTGAGGAGCTCGAAGTTCTGCATGTTGCGGGCCCCGATCTGGATGATGTCCGCCTTCTGAAGGAACAGCTCGATGTCGCGGGTGTCCAGGATCTCGCTGACCACGGGGAGCCCCGTTTGTTTCTTGGCCTCCAGCAGGTAGTCGAGCCCCTCGCGGCCCACTCCCTGGAAGGAATAGGGGGAGGTGCGGGGCTTGTAGGCGCCGCCTCTTAAAATGCTGGCGCCCCCGGCCTTGACTTCGTGGGCGATGCCCACGGTCAGTTCCAGCTTCTCCACCGCGCAGGGCCCCGCCATGATCGAGAGCTTCTTGCCGCCGATCTTGACCCCGTTCACGTCGATGACCGTGTTCTCCTTCTTGAACTCGCGGCTGACCAGCTTCCAAGGGGCCAGGATGGGGGTGACGCTCTCCACGCCCGGAAAGGCGGTCAGCGGCTGGTTCTGGAGGATCCGGTCGTCGCCGATGACGCCGACGATCGTGCGTTCCTCCCCGTGCGAGATGTGGGATTTCAAACCGAGCTCGCGGAGGCGCTCCAGAAGGTGATCGATCTCGCGTTCGGTGGCTTCGGGCTTCAGTACGATAATCATGGTCTCCTCTTCCTTGTGCGACTTACCCGCGCTGGAGGACGTGCTTCAACGCGTCAAGCATCCTGGTGTTTTCTTCCGGCAGGCCGATGGTGACCCGCAGCATGTTGCCTTCGATGTGACGGACAATGATCCCCTGGCGGAGCAGGGCGTCAAAGACCTCTCGCCCGCTGCGACCGACGTCGAAGTAGAGGAAATTGGCCTCGCTCGGGACGGGCTGGAAGCCGAGCGCGACGAGGCCGGCTCGGACCCGTCCCATCTCGGCCTGGTTCATGGCCCGGCTGCGGGCCACGTGCTCCTCGTCTTCCAACGCCGCCAGGGCGGCCTTCTGGGCCAGGCTGTTGGCGTTGAAGGGCGGACGGATCCGGTTCAGGTAGCCGGTGATCTCCGGCGTGGTCAGGCCGTAGCCGATGCGGAGTCCCGCCAGACCGTAGATCTTGGAGAAGGTGCGGAGCACGATGGCGTTGCGGCCCTGCTGGACGTATTTCAGGCTGTCCGGGAAGTCCCGGCTCCCGACGTATTCGTAGTAGGCCTCGTCGAAGACCACGATCACGTCCTCCGGGACCCGGGCCATCAGCTCGTCCACTTCCGCCGCCGTGACCATGGTCCCGGTCGGGTTGTTCGGGTTGCAGAGGAACAAGAGCCTGGTGCGGGGCGTCACGGCTTTCACCATCGCCGGGAGGTCATGGCGCCAGTCCTTCAGGGGAACGACCACCGAGACTCCGTGGGCCGCTGTGACTTCCATCTTGTAGATCACGAAGGTCTGGTCCGCCATCACCGCTTCGTCCCCCGTCGTCAGGAAGGCGCGGACCAGGAGGCCGATGATCTCGTCGGAGCCGTTGCCCAGGATCACCTGATCCGGCGTGACCTTGTACCGGTCCGCCAGCGCGGCGCGGAGACGGTGCGCGCCGCCGTCCGGGTACCGGTTCAGAGTCCCGGCGGCTTCCGACAACACGGCCAGCGCTTTGGGCGAGGGGCCCAGCGGGTTCTCGTTGGAGGCCAGCTTGATCGCGCGCGGGATGCCCAGCTCCCGTTCCAGTTCTTCGATCGGCTTGCCCGGGAGATAGGGCACCAGCGAAGCGATGTCGGGATGGACTTTCAGCGGCATGGTGTCGTTATTCGTGAACCGTTAATCGTGAATCGCAAGACCGCACTTCGTCATATTGTCGTGAACGTAGAACGAATAACGCTTCACGCTCTTTAACTGTGGGCCGGGTAGGAGCCCAATATTTTCAGGAACAGGCAGCGGCTCTTGACCTCTTCCAACGCCTTCTTGACCCGGTCTTCCTCGATGTGCCCTTCGATGTCGACGAAAAAGATGTATTCCCAGGCCTTCCGTCTGGAAGGGCGGGACTCGATCTTGGTCATGTTGAGCCCATGCGAGGCAAAGGGTCGCAGCAGGTCATACAGAGCCCCCACCTTATCCTTCACGGACAGCATGACGGAGGTCTTGTCCTTGCCGGTGCGCTCCGGCGGCTTCTTGGAGAGAACCAGAAACCTGGTGTAGTTGTTGATGTTGTCCTCGATCCGGGCCTTGATCACCTTGAGCCCGTAGAGCTGCCCCGCCAGCTCGGAGGCGATGGCCGCGGCTTCAGGGTCGCTGGCGCAGAGTTCCGCGGCCCGTGCCGTGCTGGGGACCTCCGAGACGGGGGTATTCGGCAGGTTGGTCTCCAGCCAGTGGCGGCACTGGGCGATCGCGTGCGGGTGCGAGTAGATTTTCTTGATGTCCTCCAGGCGCCCGGTCTTGGAAAGCAGGTGATGGGACACTTCCTGCTGGACCTCGCCGTAGATGAGCAGGCTGGAGTCGATGAACATGTCGAGGGTGTGGTTCACCACGCCTTCGGTCGAGTTTTCGATCGGCACCACGCCGAAGTTGGCGCGGCCCCGCTCCACCTCGTCGAACACGTCCTTGATGCTGTTGACCGGCACGTATTGGGCGGAGGCGCCGAACTTCTGGATGCAAGCCAGGTGCGTGAAGGTGGCCGGCGGTCCCAGGTACGCCACCTTCTGCGGACCCTCCAGCGAGAGCGAAGCCGACATGATCTCGCGGTACACGGACCGGATCGCTTCGTTCGGAAAGGGGCCCTGGTTCTGGCGCATCAGCCGATCCACAATCTGCGCTTCCCGCCCGGGCGTGTGCAAGTTGGCTTCCGCGTCCGATTGCTTTTTCAACTTTCCGATTTCGATGACGTTCTTGGACCGCTCGTTCAGCAGACGCAGGATCTCGTCGTCGATCCGGTCGATCTCCTTGCGATAGTGCTGAATGTCCTTCTGATCGCCCATACGCTCCCCAACGGAACCGAGACCGCCGGTTTTCACCAGCGAGACAGAAAATACTACAGGAAGCCGACCGGCTTTGCAAGGTTTATCAATAGGATTTGAAAGATTGGGGAGGGCTGCCAGCCAGTAGCTTTCAGCTGTCAGCCTACCAGCTTTCAGCTAGGGCCCGCTTCTTCGCAGGCCTCTTTCCTAAAGGCTGAGAGCTGAAGGCTGATTGCTTCTTAGCTAGGTCAGCAAATCTTTTTGTTTCCCAAAGTGTTCGAAGGCCAGCCTGGTGGCCTGGCGGCCGCGGGCGGTCCGCTCCAAGTAGCCGGATTGAATCAGGAAGGGTTCGTACACGTCCTCGATCGTAGCTTTCTCGTCGTTGGCGGCCGCCGCCAGCGACTCGATCCCCACCGGCCCCCCCCCGAACTTCTCGATGATCGTGAGGAGGATTTTCCGGTCCATCTCGTCGAAACCGGCTTCATCCACTCCCAGCCAGGCGAGGGCGTCCCTGGAGACCTGGCGCGTGATTTTGCCTTGGGCCTTGATCTGGGCGAAGTCCCGCACCCGCTTGATCAGCCGGTTGACGATGCGCGGAGTCCCGCGGGCGCGGCCGGCGATCTCGGCGGCCCCCTCCGGATCGATCGGAATGCCGAGCAGGCCGGCGGAGCGGGTGACGATGGTCTGCAGGTCGGTCGGGGAGTAGAAGTCCAGCCGGTTCACCAGACCGAACCGTTCGCGCAGGGGAGAAGTCAGGGCTCCGGCCCTGGTGGTGGCCCCGATCAACGTGAAGCGCGGCAGGTCCAGCTTGATCGTGCGGGTGGAGGGGCCCTGACCGATCACCAGGTCCAGTTGATAGTCTTCCATCGCCGGATAGAGGGCCTCTTCGACCGAGGCCGGCAGCCGATGGATCTCGTCGATGAAGAGGACATCCCGCTCCTGGAGGTTGGTCAGGATGGCGGCCAGGTCGCCCGCGTGGGCCAGGACCAGACCCGAGGTCGATCGGATGGCCACCCCCATTTCCCGCGCAATGATATGGGCGATCGTCGTCTTGCCCAATCCGGGCGGTCCGTAGAAGATCGCGTGGTCCAGGGCTTCGCCCCGGCCCTTGGCCGCTTCGATGCAGATCCGCAGGGATTCTTTCATCCGCTCCTGGCCGACGTATTCGCCCAGGGTCTGCGGCCGTAGCGTCGCTTCGAGACCTCGCTCTTCCTCGGTTTTCTGGCCGGTCACGAGACGTTCCGTCACGATCTTAGCTCCAAGCGCCTGCCCCGCTCATGGTTTCTCCTTCGGCGGAGGCAAATACTTCGGGGGAGGCGGCAGGGCCCCCTGCCCCGGGGTCGGGAACGAGCCGGCGCAATCAGGCGGGCAGAAGCGACCGCCCTGATTCGGGTCCGGCAGGCGGCTCTCGATTTTCTCGAGCTGACACTGGCTCATGCGGCCCCCGTCCGCGCTGCCGCAACGGGCCGGCGCCGAGGAGCTCCCGATCTGGACGTACCCTTCCGGGCAGGAGCCGCAGACGGCCAGGAGATTCATGGTGCCCAGAGGCACGCATTCGACCAAGGTCGGATCCCCTTCTTTGCAGATGCCAGGCGCGCTCGTCACGCCCGTCGTGGCATAGCCGGAGGGACAGGCCCCGCAGGTCATTCTGGTACTCTTGGGCTCGGAGGAATCGGCCGGAAACGCGGCCGGCGGAAGGGCAAACAGGAAGACGAGGGCAAGACTTCCCCGGAAACTTCCCAAAGTGTCTGGACCTTTGTCGATTCTCGCCGGCAAGGCTTATCCCTTCGCCAGGTCCTTCAAGGCTTCCCGAATCATGGCCTGCAGCGACAGGGGAGCGGCCCCCGCAGGGGAGACGCGTTTGAGCGATTCTTTGACCTCCGCCGGCTTGTAGCCCAGGTTGACGAGGGCGGAGAGGGCATCCTCATGCAAACGATCCGCCGGCGCCGCCGACCCTACTGGTGTCGCGGCGGCAGCCGGGTGAAGCCGTTCCACCTTGTCCTTGAGCTCCAGCGCGATCCGGCCGGCCGATTTCTTCCCGATGCCCGGCACGGTGGCCAGCTTGTCCACGTCGCCGGCCGTGACGGCTGAAACCAGGTCCGGTACGCTCAAGGCCGAGAGCACGCTGAGGGCCAGCTTGGGGCCGATGCCGGAGATGCCGGTCAGGAGGACGAAGGCGTCTTTTTCGTGGGTTGTGAGGAAGCCGAAGAGCTGAATCGCGTCATCGCGGACCTGCGTATAGACGTTGAGGGAAGCCGCTTCGTCGAGGTTGGGCAGGGCGTAGTAGGTGCTCAGGGGAATGAAGACTTCGTACCCGACGCCCTGCACATCGAGCGTAATGTGGGTGGGAGCCTTGAAGGCCAGCCGGCCGGTCAGCGCGGCAATCATCGTAAAGGCAACGCGGAACGATGAGTGCGGAATGCTGAATGATGATCGAGACTCTGCAATTCAGCGTTCATCACTCAGCACTCAGCGTTCTCTGGTTATCCTGCCGCCACCTTCTCCATGATCTCATCCGGAATGTCGAAGTTGGCGTGGACCTTCTGGACGTCGTCGTGCTCGTCCAGGATCTCCATCAGCTTGAGCATCTGTTCCGCGGCCTTCTCCTCCAGCTTGACGTAGTTCTGGGGGACGAAGGTGACCTCGGCCAGGGAGGACTCGATCTTCGCGTCGGTCAAGGCCTTCTTCACGTGTTCAAAATCATGGGGATCGGTGATCACCTCGAAGGTCTTCTCATCGACTTTCACGTCTTCGGCGCCGGCGTCCAGGGCCAACGAGAGGAGCCGGTCTTCCTCCACCTTGCCGTGCTCGACCACGATCAGGCCCTTCTTGTGAAACTGCCAGGACACGGCGCCGGCTTCAGCCATGTTCCCGCCGTTCTTGGTCAGCAGACTTCTGATTTCCGCCACGGTTCGATTCCGGTTGTCGCTCGTGATCTCCAGGAGCAGCGCGGTCCCTCCGGGGCCGTACCCTTCCAGGGTGAACTCCTCGTACGTGACCCCCGGCAGCTCGCCTGTGCCTCGTTGGATCGCCTTCTTGAGCGTGTCCCCCGGCATGTTGGCGTCTTTCGCCTTGGCGATGGCCAGGCGGAGGCGCGGGTTCCCGTCCGGATCGCCGCCTTGGCGGGCGGCGATGGTCAACTCACGGATGATCCTGGTGAAGATCTTGCCCCGCTTGGCGTCGACCGCCGCTTTGTGTCGTTTGGTGGTGGCCCAGTGACTATGGCCGCCCATGGTCCGTGCTCCTCTTCTCCTGAACCGACTCGATCAGTCAGGTGCCTTGAACGAAGCTCGATAATCGCCTTATTTTATGAGGTGTTTCTAACACAGCGGCGGGAAGGGTGTCAACGATGCTCAGGAAGAGGGATCGTGGACGTTTCAGTAGCCGGCCATTCTTGATGAGCGGGGATCTTTGGCGTGGCGGACGGCATCCACAATGCTCCAGACCGCCAGACCCAGGAGAAGCATCGCGAGGGTCATGAGCAACTCGAGGTTGCTGGGCTGTTTCCCTCTGAGGGCCGCCCGCTGGGCTTCTAGCGGGTCATACACACTGGCCAGGGCTGTGACGATGAAGAAGGAAAGCAGAAGAAACCCGACGCCTTTGGCCCATTGACGGTTATAAAACTGTCCCAGGCCCGGCAGCAAGCCGGACAGAACGCCCGCCAGCAGCGGGCTCCTTGCCGGCTTCTCTTCCATCGCTC
>CAZKHY010000011.1:0-39747 GCA_964552455.1 uncultured Nitrospira sp. | reverse complement strand
CCAGACCGGCAAATAAACCCTGGAGCGAGGCCCATTGAGGCCCCACGGCTTCAAAAGCCCGGCATCACTCCCCTTTGCTGTCAGCCAGAAGGCCGATCGCTCTCCTGATCTGGTCGCGCGTCCCCAGCAGCACGACCACGTCTCCCAGCTCCAATCGGACCCTCCCCGAGGGGTTGGATTCCGTCACACCGCTCCTGGTATGGGCAATAACCGACGCACCGGTCCTTGGCCTGATCGAGACCTGCCCCAGAGTTTTTCCCAGCGCCGGCGAGTCCGCCTCGATCCGGCAGGTCTCCACCTCCACATCCGTCAAGGTCCCGCCCCGCAGGTGATGGGCGAGCTCCGGCAGCGTGCTGCGCCGGAGCAGCGCGTAGCCTTCCCGCCTCACCTGTTCGGCTTTTTGAATGATAAAATCCTGCGGCATCTGGTACGTACGGAGGACCAGGGCGAAGATTTCGATGGACGTTTCAAACTCCTCCGGCACGACTTCATCCGCCCCCAACTGATGCAACTCCTCCATTTCCCTCAGATAGCGAGTCCGCACCACGATGTGCAGACTGGGGCTCAGTCCCCTGGCGATTTGGACCGTGCGCCTGGCCGAGAAGGGATCCGAAATGGCCAGGACCAGCACTCGGGCCTCCTCGATCCGCAGGTGACGCAACACCCTTGGATTCGTGGCGTCCCCATAGTAGATGGGTACTCCGTGCCCCGCTTCGCGTCGCACCATGTCCCCGTCTAAATCCAAGACCACGTGGGGGATCTCGGTCTGTTCCAGCACCCTGGCGAGGTTGCGGCCGTTCAGGCCATACCCGACCACGATGACGTGATCCTTGATCCGCAGCGAGCGCGAGGCCAGTTGGGTCACGTGGGATGTGATTCGCTCAGGGAACCAGCGACGGAGACGTTGGATGGCCTCAGCCCGCCTGGCGACTTTAGGAGCCAACTGGATGAGAAAGGGCGTCACCACCATGGTGAGAACGGACACGGCCAGAAAGAGTTGGTACGGCTCCCTGGGGAACAATCCCGCCTCTTGCCCTTCTTGAGCCAGGATAAAGCTGAACTCGCCGACCTGGGCTAGGGCCACGCCCGACAATAGCGCCGTGCGCGGAGGGTAGCCGATGGCCAGGATGGTTCCCGCCGCGGTGACGAATTTTCCCATCAGGATCACGCCGACCAGCGCGACCACCAGCACCGGATAAGCGAGCAACACGCGGACATCCATCAGCATCCCGATCGACACGAAAAACAAGCTATTGAAACTGTCCCGGAAAGGCAGGACTTCTGCCATGGCCTGGTGACTGTATTCGGACTCGGAGATGACCAGGCCCGCGAGAAAGGCACCGAGCGCGAGGGTGAGACCGGCCAGGGACGTGAGCCAGGCAATCCCCAGGCAAAGAACGATGATCGTGAGCAGAAACAACTCCCGGCTCCGGCTCTTGACGATCTGTTCCAGCAGCTTGGGGACCACGAACCAGGCCGCCACTACGATCAGGCCCACCAGCACCGCTGATTTGGCCAAGGCGAGCAGCACGCCTCCGGCGGCCGACTCGGAGCCGCTGGCGAGGAGCGGGATCACCAGCATCATGGGCACGACGGCCAGGTCCTGAAAGATCAGGATGCCGATCGTGGCCCGGCCGTGGAGCGAATCGCTCTCTCCTCTGTCAGCCAGCGCCTTCAGCACGATCGCGGTGCTGCTCAGAGCCAGGAGGCAGCCCCAGAAGACCGCTTGGGAAAGAGGCAATCCGGTCATCACCCCGCCGACCGTGACCAACATAAGGACCCCGGCTACCTGAAGGGGCCCGCCGACCAGGAGAATGCCGCGTGCCGCGGTCAAATGGGCGAGCGAGAACTCGATCCCGATTGTGAACAGGAGCAGGACAACTCCGATTTCGGCCATCACGTTGACTTGCTGCAGGTCCGAGACCAGATTCAGGCCATACGGCCCGATCAGCGCCCCAGCCGACAGGAATCCCGCGATCGAAGGCAAGCGGAGCTGGTGAAACACGAAGACCACCGCGATCGAGATCGCGAAGATCACCAGCAGGTCAAGCAGCACAATATGATCGGTCACGCGTTCACCTGACGCACCTCACGCCTGCCTAAGTCCGATCTCGTCGCCACACCATTCTGCTACGCACTATGTGGCGAGCAAGAAAGATGTCCCTGGAATCAATTAACGGCTTGGGCGAAGAATACAGCAGTGGCGAGCGGGCAGCAAGTCACGAGCAACCGCTGGTAAAAAGAAGGGCGAAAAGGATGGCGAGGGAAAAGGCTAGCGAGCTTTGCGCAGAAAATGGGGCGGGAACTCAGGGAAACGATTGGCTCTAAAAGAAGCCTTTCAAAACTGCCAGGCCAGGTTTGTCCAGAAGAAGGAGTTCTCCGATAGCACGCCCGATGCAAAAGTCTCCACAAACGGATTGAGGTCGGTGATCTGGCCGGGGTTTTGAATATGCTGGTACGTGTACCCGACTGTAAGCTGCATCTTGCTGGTCAGCCACCAAGTCACATCTCCCGTCACTTCACGCTTCTTCTCATGCTGAGGCAAGCTCATGCCGCGCTGAGAATAATCGAGGTTGAGCCCCACGATCACATCATCGCTCATATGGCGGGTGGTGCGCAGAAAGTAATCGGTGGCATCGCTCCCCATCCAGTGCCCGAGAGGAAAGCCCCGGTACCGCATCCCGCTTGTATAGCTGAAATTGTTGTACCAAACGTTAGATATGCCGGTCCTTCGACGGGATAGGTCCGTGTCCGCATATTCGAACCGTAAATCCGTTGAATCGCCAGGAAACAGTTGTGGAATATAGATCCCGCCAAGAACTGCTGCCTGGGTCGGCAAGGGGAACTTGGACCATTTATCTTCGGAACCTATCTCACCATAGAACTGAAGGCCCGAGGGGAACGGGACAAGATAGTTTACGTGCGGAACCCTCGCTTTGAAGTCAATCATGGCTTGTTCATTCACATCGGTCGAGCCAAGTGCATTGGGCGCACTGCCATAGGCCGTGATGACCGCATTCGGGAATGCCTGGTTTCTCCCACGGCCATCGAATTGAGTCAGACGTGTAAGGCCCAGTTCCAGCCAACTGGCCGGCAAATAGCTGAGGCGAAGCCCAAAGACTTTGGCCCGTGGAAAGTCCCGATCTCGGTCCAGTTGGGTCAGAAAGGTATTGATCTTCCATTGGCCGAGGTCTCGGAACACCCAGGGCAATTTGAATGGCTCTTCGCTGCCCAGCTTGATCATGTCGAGCGGAAAGGCGTGATCAGACAGGAGCAGCGTCCCATGGTAGCCAGGCCCCCACCACTGCAGGCCTCGCCCGACTTCAAACGAAATATTGGCGAGGGTCAGCTTGACGTTCATCTCACGCATGTAGGCATTCTGGCTGTTATTCGTGGCCCCGAATCCCAGTACGTGCGGATCACTGATGTACTTGGGTTGCGCCACAATCGAGATCGCATCACCGAGCTCAAGCCAGCCCCGCAGATCGGTTTGAGCTTGAAGGCCATTGGCATAGTACTCGCCCCCTCGGTTTTCACGCAGACGCACAGTCCCATGTCCTACGGAAAACGCATCACCTTCCACCTGAAGATGTCCCCCGTACCGAACGGCACCGGTCTTCGTCCCTGAAGACCCTGGCGCTACCGAAGGATCAAGCAACTTTGACCGGGGAGGACCAGCTAGTGCTCCGATGTCAACCAGCTCCGGGCGAAATTCCCTCGCAAGGCGATCCAGCAGAGGCCCCACCACAGCTTCTTGGTCATCAAGCGCCTGAGAATCATCAGACATTCGCTGGAGCGCCTGCGCCACGTATTTTGCAGCCTGCTTCCGGCTGTACGGCTTCGTTACCACCATGGCATGGTCGATCACCCCCATAGCCGTCAACCGCTCAATCGCTTCATAGGCCCAATGATGGGTCGGGAGATTCACGGAAGCTTGCGCCAAATCCTGCGTCACAATTCCTAATGTGACCCCAACCAGCAGAATCCAACTCACTTTCAAGAAAAGATAGCCGTCGTCTATCATGGCCATGAGAAATGTTTTTCCATCAACCGACAAGTTTCTCGTTGCCTGTCTTTCGATTTCTCGCACCACAGGCGTCTCTTCATCGCAACCTACTACGACAACGCGCTGAATAAGTGGGGGGAGATCAGAGGGGAGGGATACTTCTGCTGGAAGAACTGCCGGAGGACTTGCGCAAGAACCCAGGTAGGATGATTCCCTCAGAGGGCATGGACTAAGAAGCCAAAGCCTGCCACCAATCTAACTCATGGTGATACCTGTGCGTTCAATCGGCTTTCTTCTTCGACGCACGCTTTGCCCATAACTGTATCTCTGCTGGCCTGTACCTTGGGAACAGTGTCTGCCGGCTTTTATGCTTTGGCTTAGTGCTGTGAAGGGCTCGCGGGAGTAACTTGATAGAGATATACACTGCGTTGCATTGCCACAGCGAGCAACTGCCCATCAGGTGAATACACCAGATCAACGATTGGAAGGTAATGACTCTTTGACCAGACCTCTTGGGCCCTCTCGGACTCTATCAGGAGAACTTTTCCATTATCCTCCCCTACTGCGAGATATCGGCCATCTGGTGAAAACGCCAAGGCATTGATGGTCGACCGACCATTGAATTCCGCGAGAAGTTCTCCCGATTTCCGCCGAACAATGACAACCTTGCCACCCTTCCTACCGTACGCTAGGCGGTCGCCATCCGGAGAAAACACTAAACTCGTGATTGCATGCTTCTCGCCCTTTCCAGAGGCAATGGGAAAGGGCATGGCGCGAGTCTCGAATCCCCAGACGACCAAGTCTCCACTCAACATCCCCACCGCCAATTCCTTGCCATCGGGAGAAAACGACAAGGACGAGACCGGATCAAACTTCCCTTTCACTTTGATCACTCCACCCGATTCCATATCCATAAATCCAAGCGGATACGAGGGATCGCTGCTCCCAGAGACAACCCACTTCCCATCAGGAGAGAAAACCAGGGCCGTAATTTCTTGTTTCTGGTGAAACGCCTTAGGAACCTGCTTGGCGTTGGAGGAAAGAATAAGACGCCCTTCGGTGTCCCCAGCTACCCATCTCGTTCCGTCCGGTGACACCGCCAGCGCGGTCACCGATCGGGGGAACATCAAGACGGCTTTCGTAGCGGAGCCATTCAGATCCCATGTGCTGAGCAACCCATCCCGACAGGTAGTGCTACCATTCGATCCAATGGCTGCGCACCCGCCAATGATCATGCGTTGTCCACCATGGGAAAACACAAGCGCTTTCACTTGACCTCCGAACTCGATCTCTCGAAGCCTTTCGAGCCGTGGAGCATTCTGAAGACTCCCATCACGCACAGAAGGCGCCATCCTGCATGCAACAGTCAGAAATACTGCAAGCAGCGTTACAAACAGAGCCATACCCAGTCGACCAATCAATCGCCCGCCATACCATGAATGCCACTCTAACCTCTGCTCGATCAGTTCCATACGCGCCTTTCCCCAGAATCATGCAGAGTGGAACGTGGCTCCTGCTGATTCGCAGGCGCAAGATCATTGAGTCCCTTCTGGAAAAGATTGGTTAGCGAAGGCATGACCGTGACCGGAAGACCCGTTGATTCACATAGTCTGATGATTCCCGTTAACGAATCGGCTCGGGCCGATGGGATAGCCACCACAATCTGGTCGACTCCGAGGTGAGCTACCATTTTCAGAATCGTTTCCCTCCCACCGAGAACCGGAACTCCATGAATCCTTCGACCTTGTTTGTCAGGGTCGTCGTCAAAGAAACCCACTGGCACGTACTTCAACCGCGTGTTATTTCTGAGTTCCCGCAAGACCATCTCCCCCGCATCTCCAGCCCCTACAATTGCGACCCGTTTCCCCTTTACATCCGAGAGACTGAAGAGGTATTCCCGGATGACTCTGATCAGAACCCGGACCCCTGCTACCAAGAGAAGTAAGGCCATCCAGTCGATCACGAATACGCTTCGGGGAAAGAGCTCAAAACGGAACAGCATGGTCATGACCGCGATCGCCAGCACGGAGCCCAGCGTCACCGATTTCAGAATTGCGATTAAGTCTCGCATGCCTACATATCGCCAGACCCCGCTGTACAATCCAAATGACGCAAAGACTATCAGCTTCAGAGAAATGATCAACGGCAATGATTGGGCTAACACCAGGAAATGCTGTGGAGGGATCGCCCCATCGAAACGAAGCACAAAGCTGGAAGTGTAAGCAAGACAAATGAGCACGACGTCCACCAGCACCTCGAGGATCCGACGCTTGTGCATCAAAAAGATATCCAGCACGACACCCCTGTTAGCAGCCGCTCGCACCTTGGCCTCACCTTCGGTCCCATAGACGACAATGCGATTGAGAAAGATACCGAAGTAGGCGATTCCGATGACAACTAATGCCCCCAGAATGGACAGAAGCAAAGCGTTATACCACACACCGAGAAATGCAATCGAACCGCAAACGATGCTGATCAAATAGAAAAATAAGACCGCTTTCCGCTCAGATAAGCCGAAAGCCACCAAACGGTGTGAGGTGTGGTCGCGGCCACCTTGAGAAATGGCCCTCCCGTTCATCCAACGAACCAGCGTGACGAACGTAGTATCAAAGATGGGGACGGCCAAGACCAGCAGCGGGGTGAGCACCATGAGTAGCAGGTTTGTTGCTTGCTCCCAATTGCCTTTCATGGTCAGAGCAGCCAAGAGAAATCCCAGAAACATGCTGCCGGAATCTCCCATAAAGATTGTCGCCGGGTTGAAATTGTAAAAGAGAAATCCCAGCGTGGCTCCGAACAAGATTGCGGCGCAGATGGCTATGCTTTCGTTTTGCTGAGTGGACGAAATCAGAAACAGGAAGAAGGAGGCGATGCACGCGGTCCCTGCTGAGAGACCATCAATGTTATCTAAAAGATTGAAGGCATTGGTTAAAGCCACCAGCCCGAAGATTGCCAATGGAACGAGTGGTAGCGCCAACTCATGCGACGGAACAAAAGCGCCAAAAGTGGCAATGCCTGCCGCCGCGATCTGAACCAGAAGTTTCGTATAGGGTTGTATCCTAAAGAGATCATCGACGATGCCCAGCCCCCAAATGATCGTGGCGCCCGCCATCAGAAACAAAATACTCCGGTCGTAGCCATGGAGGGCGGCAAAGGGAATTACAAAGGCCAGGAAGATCCCGATTCCTCCGAAGAGAGCCGTTGGCTTTTGGTGCCATCGATCACCGCGAGGCTGCGCCACGAAACCATACCGTCTAGCTGCCCAGCGGATCACGGGGGTAAGTGCCACTGAGAGCAGGAGTGCCCAGAGCCCCCCCATCACTGTGGCTTCCAACATAAGTTAGATCCCTCTTTGCTCAAAATACTCGTTGACGGACTTGAGAATTCCGTCTAGCCCAAGCGTGGGCCGGTACCCGATCAAACGACGGACCTTGTTAATAGAGGGAACCCGTCTTGGCATATCTTCGAATCCAGCCGCGTAGGCCTGTTCATAGGGGACAAAGATGATGGGCGAGGAGCTTCCTGTGAGGCCCTTTGCCCGTTCGGCCAGCTCGAGAATCGTGACCTCCTCAATGTTCCCGAGGTTGAAGATCTCGCCGACAGCATCAGGATGCTCAGATAGGGCGATCAGGGCCTGTACCACATCCCCGACCCAGGTAAAGCAGCGGCGCTGGCTTCCATCTCCATAGACCGTAATCGGCTCGCTGCGGCGCGCTTGGCTGATGAATCGTGGAACCACCATCCCATATTGTCCGGTCTGACGCGGGCCGACGGTGTTGAAGAGGCGAACAACCACGGTCGGAACCTGCCTCTCCTTCCAGTATGCCAGGGCTAAAAACTCGTCAATCATCTTGGAGCAGGCGTAGCTCCAGCGACCTTTGTCGGTCGATCCCATGACAAGATCGTCGTCTTCGCAGAATGGGACCTTGGAAGCCTTCCCATATACTTCACTGGTTGAGGCGATGACCACCTTCTTCTTTTTCTTGCCGGCCAGTTCCAAGACCAGTTCGGTCCCCTTGATGTTGGTCTCAATCGTGCGGACGGGACTCTCCACAATCAGACGAACTCCGACAGCCGCTGCAAGGTGTACGATCGCGTCAGCTCGGTCCACCAACTCAGCGAGCAAGGCCCGGTTCATCACCGTGTCCAAGACATATTTGAACCGCGGATGGGACTTGAGGTGCTCGATGTTGAGAATGCTACCAGTCGATAGGTCATCGATGACGGTGACGTCCATTCCGCGGTCCAGAAGCGCCTCGGCCAGATGTGACCCGATGAATCCAGCGCCACCCGTGATCAGGTACTGCATGTGTAAGTCCTCTTGGTAATCAACCACCGGCTCAATAGATCCCTCGGCCATCCCAATGCACCTTGCACTGGAAATGCGGAAGGTTCTCCTTCAGCCGAGCGCTCGTCACGCTTTTCAGCGTGTCCATCACCTGCACCACCGCATCCTTCGGTGGAATGACCATGTGCAGATGCACGTAGTCCACCTCCATCCCAATCTCCTTGATAAACCAGTCGGGGTGAAACTTCCGCACTTCCTGCGCATAGTCTGCAGCGACTCGGCAATCCCACGACCGAGGATTTTTCGCCGGCACCTTGTGACCCAGACAATGGGATACGTGGCGTGAGTCGCCAATGGGTGAGTCGCTGGGGCGCAGCCTTGATGATCCAGGGCCGACTCGGCTTACGCCGGGCGCCGCGGGCGGGCCGGCCACCCAAACTCACCCTCGCGCAGGACCGGCAGGTAGAGCGGGCCCTGGGGGCTGGGCCGGAAGCCCAGGGGCATGCCCCTGCGCTGCGGACGCTGCCTCGGGTACGGGCATCCATCCAGACCGTCTGAGGCGTGTCGTATAGCCAGACCCAGGCCTGGCCTCTACACCAGGCTCTGGGCTGAAGCTGCCAGCGGCCGACGGGGCGAGCCACGGAGCGGGACGAAGCGACGATCCGACGCTGGAAGCGTACGGAGTGGATCCGGTTAAAAAAAACGCCCGAGCCAGAGGCCGCGCGATCGTCTTCGTGGATGAATCGGGCCTGAGCGAGCACCCCCATCAGGTGCGGACCTGGGTGCCACGCGGGCAGACGCCCGTGTTGCAAATGCACTTCAACTGGAAGCCCCTGTCGGCTATCGCCGAGGCCGCGACCTGGCCCTTCTACTTCAGGCTGTGCCCCGGCACGTTCAAGAACGCCCAGGTTGTGGAGTTTCTCGGCCATCTGCCCCGACAGTTGCGCCGCAAGCTGCTGAGCATCTGGGATGGACTGCGGGCGCATCGGAGCTGGTGGGCCCAGCAGTATGTGGGGGCAAGCCGGGGGCTGCTCTGGCTGGCGTTCTTGCCCACCTATGCGCCCGAGCTCTATCCCGTTGAATATATGCGGGGCTACTGCAAGCACCATGAATGGCCCAACTTCTGCCTCAAAGCCTGTCCGGCAGCTCAATCAGGCCTCGCCGTCGGCTCCAATGCATACAACGACGTCCAACCTTGGTGACTGCTTTCCGGAAACAAGCGGAATTGCCTCTTCTATAGATGTCACTCTATATTTAGGAAGTCTCAATATATCTCTCCAGGCATTCCACATAGAGCTGGCTCATGTCCTCTAACAGACGATCCTTGGAAAAGCGGTCGCGGACAAAGCTTCGCCCAGTCTGTCCCATCTGCAGTCGCCGTTTCGAATCCACCAGGACATAGTCCATGGCCGACGCGAATCCCGAGACATCACCGGACTCAACCAGGATCCCGTTCAGGTAGACCGTGAACAGCACCTTCCCCTCGGGATCGCGGACGACGTGACCGGGGCCCACAACGAGGTCGGCAATGCCGCCGACGCTGGTCGCCACGAACGGAAGCCCGGCGGCCATTGCTTCGATGAGCACCACAGGGGTCCCTTCATTTAGAGAGGTGACGATCACCAGATCCAGTTTGGCATAGATCTCAAGGAGATCCTCGATCCAGCCGAGGAAATGGACTCGCGTTCCAAGCCCAACCGACTGGACCACTTGCTCAAGCTCACTTCTCAGCTCGCCATCCCCTACTAACAACAAGCGGCCATCGGCTGAGGCTGTTTTCTTCCGGACCAGTTGCTCGAACGCCAGAATAGCCAGCTTCGGATTCTTGATGGCAACAAGACGGCCAATGAGGCCGATAGCCGGCTCTCGACTACTTTGGCCTCTATCAGGCGGATGTTCCCCGGCGCGAAGCTGTAGAAATGGCTGGAGATCCAAACCGAGCGGAATCACTCGGAACTTGCTGTGCTTTGCGATGCGAAATCGATCATACAGCTCCTTGCCCTGTGCTGAACTGATTGCAATGAGTTTTGTCGTCAACAAGGATAACAGACGCTCGATCAACACGAAGAGCCCGCTCTTGAAAGGCCCAAAGTAGCCATGGAAGACGTGCCCGTGAAAGGTGTGGATCTTCACCGGAACTCCGGTTAGTACCGCCGCGAGCCTGCCCAGAGCCCCTGCTTTCGCCGTATGGGTATGCACAATATCGGGATGTTCCCGCAGGAGCAGACGGCACAACTTCCAGAACGTCACAAGGTCATCCCACCAGGCAATGTCCCGTCCGAGCTGAGGGATGATGTGGGGTGTCACACCATGCTGACTGGCCACGTACAGCATGTCGCCTTCGGATTGCCCTACCGTGCCCGTAACGAGGGTGGAGCGGAACAGCCCGTTATTCAGTCCGCTCGTGAGTAAAACGACATGAACGGTTGGGCCGCCGATGTTCATGCGGCCGAGAATTCGAATTACCCGAATCGGCCGACAATACGAGTCCCGGACTTCCGTCTTCTTCGGCTTTTTCCGGGTCTCCACGCCTACACAGTGGCCCTGGCAAGAATGCGGTTACGAGTCAAACACCCTGGACCAAAGGCACCCAATGGAACCAGTCAGGCCATCACCCTATTCCGGGTCCACCCATGGAGGCCCCCATCGCTTCGTCAATGAACCCGCTCCGTTTCCTGTGGAGTAACCGGGTACTCCTGAACCGCACTCCCGTTACCGATCAGTTCAGGCTCGCCGAACTGCTGGGCGCCATTGAGTTGGATGCGGTTAAGAGCAGCCGCTTCCTGAGCCTGTACCAGCAAGAGATAGTTCAGAAAATAGGCCAGAAGAGTTCCGAGCGCGATCGATAAAACACCGGCAGTCAGAACGTTCTCCAGAGTATTGGGTTTGCTCTTAAACATGGACGGGATCGCTGGGTCGAGCAATTCGACAGTGGGCAGATCACGTGCTTCAGAGAGCTTGACCTGCTCCAGCGCACCAACCAGCATGCCATACACGGCTTCTTCAACCTTCGACTGCCGCACCAATCGAAAGTATTGCAGTGCAAGCGAAGGCGCCTCCTCAAAGGTCGGAAAGGCTCGCTCGGAAATTGGAGCTCGGGATTTCTTTTTTGATCGAAAAGCTTGAGTCTGATCGGTCTCCAGGCGATCGAGCTCACGGCGTAACTGCTTGATTTGTACTTCCAACTGGTTGATCATGGGATGCGCAGGGGTCGCATACTCCCGTAGTGCCGCCAACTCAACTTCCAGCTCGACGATTTGGGCGTGCAGGCTAGCCACGGTTCCGAAAGCCGCTTCAGTCTGGTTGTCCAATGCCAGGGAACGATTCCTTGTTTGAAACTCCTTGAGAGCTTCCTCAGCCACTATCAGTTGCTTGGTCTTTTCGGCCAGACGTTTTTCGATGAACTCGCGGGTTCGCCTGGTCGCCCGCATGCTATATTGCTTATTGAGACGATCCAAATGCACGGCATAAGCATTGGCAATGCGCGCCGCCATTTCAGGATCCTTGGTCAGGACGATGATCTCAATGGCCTTGAATTTTGAAACCGTGAACTTCGCCTGCGATTGAAGCGCGTCGACGGTTCTCGCAAGCGAGTTGGTCCCATAGTACGCCATCAAGTTCAGGTCCTCAGCAACGGCCTCCCCGATCGCCCTGGAATTCAGAAGAACGTTGAGCGTGTCCATGAGCGTCGGCCCACTTTTCCCTCCCATCAAATCGAGGGCCATGCTGCGGGTTCCGGAGCCGCCTCCTTTCTCCTTGTCCCCCCCTCCAAAGGCCATTCCGCCACCAATGGGCTCTTCTCTGGCTGGCAAAACCACTGCCTTCGCCTCATACACCGCTGGGAGGAAGAACTTGCTCACCACGCCGGTCGCCACGACGGACACAACAAACATACCCGCGATCATCCACCGGTACTGCCGGACGACCCGCCAGTAATCCAGGATCGTGACAAGCTGGATGGGTTCTCGTCGCTTCATGAATGTTGCCAACGTCTAATCCCGATCACGGCTATAATGCACACGTCAGCGCTCATCCATCTACTATAACGAGAAACAATGCGAAAATAGCCGAGCAGACTGAGGCTGTGGTCAAGAAGTGTGTACTGGCTCATGCTTAACGCCCGAAGTTTGTGAACGCCGCGTAGAAGCCTACGGCAGAGAGTATGACCCCGGTGACGGTTCCGACCATTGCGAAGTAATCCTGCCAGGTCTTAAAGAGCTTCTCCATGACAATGATCGAGTCACCATCGTTCAATTCCGTCGTGCCGGTATAGGGCTCCACCGTACCATCTGCACGCTGGATGTATGATCTGCTCAAGTCTGCCGTAATCAGCACGCCTCCCGCTTGCCCGATATACGACTCGGCAGGCCGACCCGGGACATAGACGTAGGCCCCTGGGGTTTTGACTGTCCCGCCAACGAATACCCTTTGGATCAAGGCGGGAACGTACACTTGATCGCCAGGGGCCATAACAGGATTGTTGGACGCCTCTTTCTTGAGCAGGTAGCCTCTCAGATCTACGGGGATCCGCATCGTCCCCTCCGGGATTTCGGATTCCCGCTGAATGAGTACTCTTTCGAGATCCCACCAAGGGCTGACTCCACCCAACTGGTCGATCACTGCCGAGAGCCTCTCCCCTTCCTTGATTTCAACCGCGTGCGGGAACGACTCTTCCTTCAGCAGCCCGCCGGTCCCGCTGACCTGGCTGACATAAGCCACCACCCGGGATTCTCCCATCGTAGGCACGAAAATCACATCGCCGTCCCGCACGTAGGAATTTGCCGATTCATCTCCCTCATGGAGAAAGGCATAGAGGTCGGCGTAGGCCTGTACCTCCCCTCCCCTTCGCAGCTGGATGTGGCGGTTGCTCCCGCTCGGCAGCACGCCCCCGGCCTTTTCTATCAGCTCGGAAACACGCCGGACCGGCGTGCCCAGGTACATTCCTGGCCTACGCACTTCACCCAAGACCAACACCTGGAACACACGGAGCGAGGTCAGGCTGACGCTCGAGTACACCGTGCGATAATAACGCTTGGCTTCGGTCGCGATCAGCTTTTCGGCCTCAACGAGCGTGAGCCCGTTGACGTACAGATCGCCGATCGACGGCAGGACGATCTTGCCATCCGGAGTCACCTTGAGTTCCTGGCTCTCCAGGTAATCGCCCCAGATGTTGACTGAAAGCCCATCGCCTGGCCCCAGGGTGTACTTGTCCGGCACGACAGCCTTGGAAAGGGCCTGGCCTCCTGGTAAGGACTCGGTCGCAGTTTCGGCTGACGCAGTTTCGGCTGATTGGACCCCCCCATCGGCTCCTCCCGAACCGCCTCCTTGGGCCGGCGATGATCCCATCCCCCCTGCCTTTCCCAGCGCTCCCAGTTGTCCGCGGCCACCGGCTTGTCCCCATGCAATCGCTCCTGTCCCCAAAACCATCTGGAAAACCAGGATGAGGATGAGCGCTTTCTCGAATGGATTTTCACTCACGACAGGCCCCCGGTCATTCGAACAGGTGCAGGAGCTTAGCATCAAATCATAAGAAATGTCAAAAACTTAGGAGATCATTCCTACAAAAAATCTGTCTATGAATTGGACATATGGCAGGGGCGCCAATCCCTACCACCTGGCTTGCCGAATGGCCAGACTGCTTGGGAATTATCGTGTGGCTCGTCGCTTCTCCTTCTTGGCACTGACTACCTCACCAAGACCGTTCAGATAGGGCCGACGAAGGTCCACCGCAAAGAAAAGTTGGTCACCGCCCTGCATCACGATATCCTGGCTGTCATCAAGCTGGATGACGGACTGATACAGGTCGACGGGGATACGAGAGGGGTCCCCTGATCCGGGTGCCTGCCGGATGATGTAGACATTATCCTTGTCCCAAGCCGGGTTCACGCCGCCCAGATCGGAAACGACGCTTGAGAAGCGTTGACCTTCCATCAACTCGTACGTAATGGGCAGCGCCACGGCATTTTCCTCCCCCAATCCGCCGGCATCGTCGAAGACGGTAATGAAGTCACCGTGGACCGGCGGGACGTAAATGACGTCGCCATCCTGGAGATAGGGGTTCGCCTCGATCTGTCCACGCCGGAGGAAGGCAGTAAGGTCGCTGGACGCCCGGACCTTCCCGTTCTGGAGAATCCGGATGTGCCGTTGGCTGCCTCCCGGCAGCACCCCCCCCGCCGCTTCGATCAGGTCGGATACCTGCTTGTCGAGCGTCGCCTTGTAGTTCCCCGGCTGTTTGACCGCTCCCAGCACCGAAACCACGAACGAGCGCAGCGACGTCAGGGAAATGCCGCTCTTGACATTCCGGTAATACTTCTCCACCTCGCTCCTCAACAAGGCCTCGGCCTCGTTTAGCGTCAGCCCCTTGAATTTCAGCTCGCCGATGGTCGGAATACTGACCTTACCTTCCGCGGAGATTGTGTATGCTTCGAAAGAATCGTACTCTCCCCACAGATTGATCATCAGTTGATCGCCCGGGCCCAAGATATACTTCCCTGGCAGCACGGCCCTTGAAAGCGTCAGGTCTCCGCCGCCCCCTTCAGCCTTCGGAGAGGAAGAGGAAGTATTCGATCCCCCTCGTGTGCTGTTTCCTTTGAGGTGACTAGTCGCCGCCCCCTTCACTGGCTTCTGATCTCCACTCTTTCCCTTGAAGCCCTGTGACGACTGAGCCCACACCGTGACCGTGAGATCCAAGACGAGGAACGCGGCCGCGAAGCATACCACGACCATCCTTGCTAGGCGCCGTGCAACAAATCTATCGCAAACCATAATCCACCCCTCCTTGCAGCACATGGCCGGGCTTCAGAGAGCCTGTAAGTGGTTCTTCCATGCGGCTTGCCTGGACGCCAGCAGTTTCCGGCCTTCTTCGTGGGTCAGACAGATCAGGAGCAGAAGAAAGAACGGCCACATTTGCAATTTATAACGCACACCGGAACCGAAGTTAACCAGGACAATGAACCCGTGAATGCTTGTCCACATCAACGTGAAGAGCAGCGGCCAGAGGATTAAGGGGTCGCGCAGGTAGCTGAATCGAAACCGGAAGAGCGCCGCGAAGGCCAGGGACAGGACCACCGTGTTCTCCACCGCGGCCAAAGCGGTGAACAGGTTGGTGATGTCGAAGGGAAGCGGGCGGAAGAGGCCCGCGAAGAACGCCAGCGGCCATGAGCCGACCATAGCATCGGTCGAGCTGAAATCGACACCTTTTACCCCGGTCGCATCCACCGATGCGTAGCCGCGCGAGGTGGTCGTCATTGCCTCAATGGCGAGAGTGACATCCACGGGACCCGTCACGAATAAAGATAGAGCCTGCTGGCCGGCATATAGTAGCAATGGGGCAGCGACGGCTACCGTCAGCCCGACCTGCCAGGCTCGGCACCTTCCCAGGAGGGTGGCAAGGAACAGCGCTGCCGCTCCCATCACACTGATCCACGGCCGCAACAAATAAGAGCCCATAAGCCCGATAGCCAGATAAGGAACAGCCCCCAAACGCCCTTCTACCAGCCACAGAGATGCTCCATAGGCATAGAGCCCTAAAAATAAGAATTGCAACGGATCCTTTCCGAGGATGGAAGACCAGAACAGAATGGAGGGGAAAAAAGCCAGCAGGTAGAACATGGCCGGACAAGGCCGCTCCATCGCCACAACGACCGCCCGGTAGAAGAACCAGACGCCCATCAGACCCATGAAGGCGAAGGCCACCTTCATGGCATGATAAAATGGGCCAGTTATCGACGCTACTAGCAGGGAAAATCGGATGATGTTTTCCGAACCGATGCTCGGGCAACAATCTGTGCTTCCCACGAGCCGGTGACCTGTTCCCGTGGCATAAACAGGCCTAAAGACCGGGATCATGTCTTCGCGAAAGTCGACTCCTGGATACAGCCAATGCTGGCCAGTCAGCTTCAGCCAGAAGTATGTGTATGCGTCGAGGCCATAATGCTGCTCGTAGAACAACATGAAAATGAGGACAACGACAAACTTAACTACCCACGCAAGCAGCAACATGCGGCGCGATTCATCGGCGAGCGACAGAATGGCCACGGCGAATACGAACCACCAGAACACGCCCATCCCGTAATCCACCGCCAGGTCGGGCTGCCCGATCCGGAATCCCAGGGATTCCATGTTCAACCCGATCCATGAGGCAAACCACGTAAGAGCAACGGCAGGAAGAATTCGCGCGTAGAGGCTGGCAGCCTCTGCGGTCATAAGGCCTTCCAGCCACTCAGGACCCGTGCGGTTCGATCGCCGACTCAACCATGTGCTCAATGCGGTCCTCCATACTCTGCCGCGTCACGCTAGCAGGTTCGCGAAAGCAGATCCATCGCCGATTCTAACCCTGATCCAAAAATAATCACCCGTTGTGTGCCGCGCTGCGATGGCATGTCGCCGCCATGCGGCGACGCTTTACGGGAGCAGGCGGCCAACGGTACGGCTGCAACAGGCCGTGGCCGGACAGCGCATTCTGGGAAGCCTGAGGCGGACCACCTGTCCGTCGCCGAGACCCGCATGAGGACCGGCTGCTGGCGCATCAACTTGTGATTCCCCATAGCTCTTGCTATGGGGATAAGCTTCTCCAGTACCCTCTGGAGTGGGCGGACCAGAGGGAAGATGCCGTCAGATAAGGGGACGCACTGTGCGGGGACTTCCCCCTCAATTTAGAGGGAGCTTGTCTAGAACAGCTTCGTCATTTTAGGCTGTGTGATGAGCAAACGCCTCATTGCGCGCAGCAAATTATCGAACCGACAGCTCACCCGACTCATTGACTTCTTCGCCCTGGAGGTCCCAGCCGTGAAGGCCGCCCAGGTACTCCAGATCAACCGCCACAGTGCTGAGCGGGTCTATCAGGTCATTCACCACCACATGGCCCATGATTGTGACCGCCGGTCGCCCCTGCGCGGCGAGGTCGAAGCGGACGAGTCCTATTTCAGCGGGTATCGCAAAGGGCTCCGGGGCCGTGGGGTTGCGGGCAAAGTCGCCGTGGTTGGGCTCCTGAAGCGGCGGGGGCAGGTCTACACTCGCCCGGTGCCCAATGTGACCCAGGAGACGCTCCGGGCCGTGATCCGGCCGAAGGTGCCGAAGGGGAGCACGATCTACTCGGACCAATTCTCCAGCTACGACGGCTTGATTACCGAAGGCTATCGGCACCACCGCATCAACCATGGGGCGACCTTTGCCACGAGCCGCCGCCGGCACATCAACGGCATCGAGAACTTCTGGGGCTATGCCAAGACCAAGCTGAAGCGCTCCTAGGGAATCCCTCGCAACCAGTTTTTCCTGTATCTGAAAGAGATGGAATTTCGTTTCAACCACCGACATGAGGATTTGCCGCTCCTGATCAGGCGAATCTTGAAAAAGGCGAAACCTGTTCTAGACTAGCTCCCTTTAGAGATAGCCTTTCCACCAATAGTAAATAATCCCCGCGTATTCATGCCCGATAGCACGGACGTGTTTCCAGCGTACATCGGCCTGATTGCCGAAGAAGGCGCTGCGGGACGCTGGTGTAAGCGCAACATGGCCACGGGGAAAGTTCTTCGCGGCAACCAGACGACTCCTGGCTCCATTGTAGCGGGAGGAGACCAACAGCATGCGTGACCAGTTGCGTGCTTCCATTATGTTTCTGACACTCATGAAGCTAGAATAGTTTCCTCCTCCTTGCTCATCAAGAATAATGGCGCGCTCCGGAATGCCCAAAGAGACAGCCAAGGCCTTCATAACCTGAGCCTCATTGAATACATAGGTCGCTCCCGATGAAAAAATGAGGTTACTTGCATAACCTTGTTGGTAGAGCTCAACCGCGCGTTTCACTTTTTCCTGGTATTCTTCACCGGCGTTCCCCGATTCACCAATTCCACCAGCGAGAACCACGATAGCATCGGCTGGTTCAGGAGGATCTATGGTGCGCAGAGGTTCAGCCAAGAGCCATATTATCGGAGTATAGAAAACAAGGCCATAGGTTAAAAGGCAGGCCACCGCCATGGCAGCCACCCTCCGCCGCGATGAGCGATAGAACCCGAGAAGGGTATGCTGCCAGTTCAAGTCCTGCACTTTGGCTTGTTCTTCGAGCTTAGCCCGGATCAACCCTTTCATGGCTTCGATCTTGTCGTCCCATGAATTTTTCGAGACAAGTATTGTCCGACGGGTCCGGAGTGCCCTGGTATCTCGCCGCAGTTCTTCCTCTATTTGCTTGATAAAAGCCTCATGATCGTCGGCTATCGCAACGATGCCTTGGTGCCCCTGATTGAAGTGCTCCACTTCAGGCAGTCGCGTCGAAACCACCGGTTTTCCCATGGCGAGGTACTCATTCAGTTTGGTGGGATAGACGTTTCGGGAGTATTCGTTCAAAAGATACGGGATGATACACAGGTCGAAAGAGGCAATGTAGTCCGGCAATTGCTCGTACTTTCGTTGCCCGAGAAAGTGCACATTGGAGTA
Source organism: uncultured Nitrospira sp. (assembly GCA_964552455.1). Lineage (GTDB taxonomy): Bacteria > Nitrospirota > Nitrospiria > Nitrospirales > Nitrospiraceae > VGXG01. The sequence goes on along the minus strand of CAZKHY010000011.1, from coordinate 21,025 downwards.
CCTAGTCAGGCTGCCGACATCAGCCTGCAGAGGGCCAACGAAGACCAGCGATTTATCAGCATGTGTCACAGCGATCTTTTCAACAAGTTCAAAATCCACCACCTTGTGTACACCGCCGACATAGCCAATGAGAGGCCGTTTGATACTGGCGATGTCAGCAGGTAGCACACGACCGCTTTGCGTAAAAACGGACTTACTAAATCCGGACGGGAACAAATGGACATGGGGATTATAGACCGCGCAATAATTGAACAGGTTTTGGGCGGTGACGAAAACAAGGTCCGCCTTTTTGATGAGCACGCGCTCCGTCTTGCGTATCCCCTTGGCGCCATGTCCGACGGCTTCAAAGTTATCGAAGCAGTAGTACACCGTCAGCTTCCCGTTCAAGGCTTTAATGAGATCGAGGGCTAGGCCGGTCGGCAACCAGGTCCAGATGATGGGGCTGTCAAAACGCATGGTTTTTGCCCAACTCCTGAGGGTCAGGATCATGATCATGCGATTGATCATGCGCGCGACTCTGGAATACGGAAACGGGAGCACGAGGGGCGAGTAAACGTAGAGGTTATCCATGACGCGCCGGATTCCTCGGATACCGATTCTCCAGTTGGCAATCCGTTTTCTGAGACGCGGCAGATCCTTCAGAGTTGGTCTTCTGACCCCCGTATTCTCAATGAAGAGAACACGGTTACCAGACCGAGCCAACGATGACATGATCTCCTGGTGCCCCTGCCAGATGAAATCCCAGTCAATCGTCGAGATGCAGACAATATTATGGGTTTGGTGTGACATCAGATTATAGAAAACCCTCGGTCATACGCCTGGGCGTGCAGTTCCTCACGTTTTGAAGGATCTTGTACCCGGGGCTAGCTAGGCCATGGTAACCGGGTCCTTGCTACGCCACCGGAGCCAATCCCAGGCACCTTGGATCTTCTGCCGAAAAACTCTTTCCGAATCTGCAGCAACCACTTCCGTTCTGCACAACAGAAGGGGATCTCGGCTTTGATCATTGATATCGAAACGACTGCACAGGCCCGAAGTAAAACCGGCTAGCCTAGCCACATGGACTACCCTACGATTCACCGAGCCATGAGGATACGAGATGGCCTTCACCGGCTTCCCCAGCACACCTTCAAGGTAACGTCGACTCCCGTCCACTTCTTCCCATAGGGTTGAATCGCCGCACTCTGCAAGGGGAACATGGGTGGCGCCATGAGACCCTATGGTAACACCCGGCAGAGCGTCCAGTTCCTTGAGTTCAAACGGGGTCAGATAGTCTGTGGAGCCGCGCTGGATAAACGAAGCGGTGGCAAAGACCGTAAACGGTATCTTGTATTTCAGCAGAATGGGCGCCGCCGTATAGAGGTTGTCTTTGTACCCGTCATCGAACGTGACCGCCACGCGGAGAGGTGCGTTGAATAGCTGTCCTTCATTGAGACCCACAAGGTTCACCCCTTTACTCTCCGCTAAAATGACCATGTGCTGTTCAAATAAAGCCGGATCAATGCTGATCCCGTAAGTGTCACGGGCAAGACGTGACCCTACGGCATGGTACAGTAAGATGCGGAACCCGCAACGGCATCCCGACATCATTCTGCCCAAAGCAAAAAGCCCCGAGATGGTTTCGGCGGACGTCCGCTTCAAATTCATCGGCACAGAGGCAACCGTCGCGCGGCGCAGCTCATACAGTGTACCTGGGCCAGTTTGGCCGCGACTCCCATCGCGCATTCCAGCAAGTCTTCGCTTCGACTTCCACTTACATTAGGGAGGAAGAGGAGTTATCTTCTGACGACCAACCGATCCAATATCGGGCTGATGCACGGCCCCGCGACTCTTCTCAACAGCCGACCTACTGCAATGAGTCCCCACACCATTTCCATGCGGGCGCGCACCACTAAGCCGAACCAATCCTTGTTGAAGTAGTACAGAGTCCACTGCGGGACGTTGTTGCCCCCCGCAAACCTCGCTTTCATAACGCTCTGTCCTCGCCCATAATCGATCTCCTTGATTCCATGGCTTTGTAATAGAGGCAGGATATTGAATACCAGAACGTTGCCCGGAGAAAACCTCGCATACTCCTTCAGGAATGCCGTGTGGAAACTATGGAGGCGCGCTTTGTAGCACACCCCTGCGTAATGGACAATCGGCCGACCGTTCAATGACAAGAGCGCGATCCAGCAGCTATCTCGAAAATTCTCTATGAAAGCCAGTAGCCAGTAACGATATTCGGAATCTGATAGGACAGCTCTCTTACGTTCGACCTTCGTACTGTATCCCTCGATCGCCCTCATAGTTTCCATGTCATCTGTCGAGAAATTCTTTAGCGAGAACTCCACCACTCCCTGTTTTTCCAGAACCCTCGTCAGGCGTCGCAACTCCTTAGACTGTTTATGCGACAGCCTTGGCGAATCAACTGAAAACCAGGGGTTAGCCGAAGAATACTTTATCGCAGTCCACGCTCTTGCTGATGTCGGATTAGCCAACCAATGGGCAACAGGACTGATTTCTTGAAAACAAAGCCAGCGAAATCGGTCCAGAAGGGCCGACACGAATTGATTCCACTCGTCGGCGGAGAGTTCAGGGTCCCAGAGAATGGATCCTTTGTCCAGATATGGCGAGCCGGCTAATTGAAGCCCGTGATTCGACTCTTCGACGGACATAAAGAGAATGTCACGGCCTTCGGAAGTCGCACTGATCACCAGACTGCACCGGTTGGGCAGAGCTTGCCGGATCACTCGAAACCAGTGCGGATGGTTAAAAACGTGGCCCGTCGGCCAGGAGTTCCACTTGTCGAGCCAGCGCCTCTCGACATCAGACTCAAGAACCCTGAACGTCTCTATCTTTAAGGACATGTCGTCTCTTCAGTCCTCCGGGGCAGCTTAACCACAGCCTCCTGCCGAACACCATGTCGCCCTCGCCCCCTTGATTTGTCTCTTCACCACAAGAACTGGACGAGCATAATTCGACGGTAATGGTCTGGTGCATCACACTGGACGGCCATCGGCAGATAGTCTGGCCAAGAAATAATAGGGACGCCACGCCGCCACCAAATCCGTCGGAAACCAGCCGGATCGTCTCCCATATAGAGGAACGGGAATCCCTGGGGCACAACTCCATCTGGGAGATGAGAGAAGAGGGGTCGTATATCGGACTCGCCTTCGAATAGTCCAACCCACAAACGGTATAGATCCCGACGGCGCTGCCGCTCATAGGAAAAGTCGCAGCGGCTTAGCAACCGCATGGTCAGAGGCGCAAACGCTTCTTGGGGGATTACCGCCTCCCGATCAAGCGGTGAAACCGGCAGAGCTGATCCGGTCGCGATTAACCGAACCAGTCGAATGCCGGAGATGAAGGCGCGCGCACTCGGCAGGCCTCCCAGTTCGATCAACCGTTTGAGCGCAGCTTTTGACCGATAGCGCCACTCGGCTCCGTGGCACACCCCTCGGAACGAAAATCCATTGCCATTCATCGGCTCGTGACGGTTGTCCACCATCGCTCCGCCGTTGGGAAGGGGCAACGTCTTCCGCAGGCTGAACACGCCGAGGTCACCACGCCGGCCAAGCGGCACTTCGTTATTTGCGCTGAGAAAGCCGTGCGCGTTATCCTCGATAAGCGTCGCGCCATGCGCCCGGCACCATTCGCGAATCTGGTCAAGCGGCTGCGGGAAACCGAAGTAGTTGACCGCGACGACAGCCCGCACGTTCTTGGTAGCTATCTGACCCCACGATGCCACGTCCGCATGCAGCAGCTCATCAACCCCGTAAAACCTGGGGATCGCCCCCACAACCGCCAGGCTACCCAACACCCCTCCACAGAGAAAGCCCGGCAAGAGAACCTCGTCTTCCGCATGCAGGCCTGCCCGGCGCAGTGCTTCGGCAAGCGCTTGACGCGCATAGCCATAGAATCGTGTCCGATCCGGCGGCAGGATCTTTTCCAGATCCGTACTATCCCCACTGCGACAGCGCGCAGTGTAGATGCTAAGTAACGTCGGCTCTAACTCGGTCAACATCCACCGCTTCCATGGCTCACAATTCACGCCACTCAGTAATGCTAGCATGCCACCTAGAGGCGAGTCAGACAATCCACACGACCTACTGGGATCAGCAGGGATAGGTCAGTAGGCCGACAGCGAAGGCCTATGACCGCGGACGGAGACCTTCCATCAACAGGGAATCGGCCGTGAGCTGGGCCAACTCCTTAAATTTGCCTCTAACGAGACACGCCTTGGCTATTCCCAAGTAGTTCCGGAATGTCTTCCACGTAAAGCGTAGATACGGATAGTTGGAGAACCTCGCAAATTCCTGGAAGTGCCGTTTCCTGACTCGAAGATTGCAGACGAATGCCTCGCGAAAATTGTGAATGATGCTGCCTTCTCGCTCCGTATACTCTCCCAGAACTTCTGGAATAAAACAGGGTCTTACCCGATCTGCTAAACGCAGCCACAGATCATGATCTTCCCAGCACAGAAGCGAGGCATCAAACAGCCCGGATTTGAGCAGGCACAGCCGGCGCGCGGATACAGCCGATGGCGACAGAAAATTCACGTCATACAATTGCATGAACAGCGAGACCTCCGGCTTGTAATGTCGGTGATGCTCCACCAGTCGTTGGTACCCGTCTGGCGACACCACCAACTCATCGTGACATACCAGATCACAAGCCGGGTCTTTCCTGATGATCTCCGCGACCCTCTCAAGCTTCGCGGGATACCAAACGTCGTCGGCGTCCAAGAAGGCGATCCACTCCCCCTCTGCAGCCATGATCCCCGCGTTTCTCGCAGCACCGGGGCCCCTAAAAGGTTCCACGAGGAGGCGAAAGCGCCGGTGCCAATTTCTCGACTCCCACGCCCTTGCAAGCGCGACCGTTCCGTCGGTCGATCCATTGTCAACGACAAGAAGCTCCCAGTCTTCGAATGTCTGCCGGCCTACACATTCAAGGCTCCGATTAAGAAAGGCCTCACCTTGATAGACGGGAACGATGACCGAGAATAAGGGTGGAGAACCCATCAGAAGATAAGCAAAAAAGGATGAACCAGTACGCGGAGGCGCTGTCGTGACTTCATTGTCGTTCCGGGGTCAGCCATGAGGGACGTTCCGAGCAACTACGGCACAGAGAAATCTCAGCAAGTCGCCTTTTCAGGTGCAGCCCTCTCAGTCGTGTAAACGGCTCCCCGTTCCAGATTTCCATGATGGAGGACGCACGGATATTGCCCATCTGCAGCGCTCCTTCGTGATCCACACAGCAAGCCGCGACAATGCCGTCGGAATGGACGTTGAACTCCTCCCATAAGCGACGACAGGGCACTTGGTTATAGGCACTGGCCTGAGAAGCGAAAGACGACTCGACTGGCAAGGTTCCTCCCCAATCATGCACACCTTCATTATAGGAAACGATGTCGAGGTCATCCGCCAGTGCCGCGAGATCGTTGTAGATCGGACAGCTTTCCAGTTCCGACCCTGTACTCCGGACATAGCCGGTGACGTACACGAAGGGCTTCTTGTGTTTAAGAAGCCTTTTCATTCTCAGGAATCCGACGATATTCGAACTGACCGCATCGTAGTCTAAACCGACCCGAATGCGTTCGAACTCGCTCTGGGTCAGACCATCGAATGAGATCCTCATTTCGTCGAGACCGGAATCGAGAATCTCCTCGCTCTTCGTTTCGGTCAAAAGGGAGGCGTTTGTGTACAAATATACGTGCGGCACTCCTATTTTCTTGGCCATCTTGATCCATTGCGGCAAGCGCTTATCCAGCAACGGTTCTCCTGTACCGTTGAGTTGCAACCGTGGAATGCCTTCACGAACCATTTCGACGATCACCTTCCGATACAGGTCTTCTTCCAAGAATTGTTTTCGTCGTAGGAATCCACGGGTGTGTGGGCACATAATGCAAGTGGCATTGCAGAAATTGGTGTTCTCGATGATGATCAAGGACGGCTTGTTTCTTGAGGAGCGTGTACGGTACCGGATGAGTTGATCCATAAGAAATCGGCCAGGCCCGAAGGCTTGCAGTAACGGATTATCCACCGTTTGCCGTTGGATCAGTCGGCGGAGCGGATGGCGTTTAATTGTTTTCCACATTCCCATGATCAAATACGCGAGACTCTCCCGCGACTCTGCCAGACACTTCTGACCTCAAGAGGACCGTTCACACGTTCGTGGCTCTCCCGTTTTGGTCTTTGGTACGCTGGCGGGTCAGCCGGTCGATGCACTCAAGCCACACGCTCTCCTTCACAGGGGAAAAGATTCGCTTGAGGCTTTCACTCCATTCTTTTTCTGAGCTTGGCGCAGGCGTCCTGGCTACAGACAGGAGCGTGGTTCGCAGGTCATGGTCGCTGCAATCGACAATGTCGTGCCCCCCTATCAAGGCTGCGACATCCAAGTCTAACAGCAGCTCGGATCGGTACCGGATCACGCGACGTCTCAACGCGAGCGCTTCTAGGCCGGTCGAACTTCCGGAATAGATCACGATGTGACAAGGACGTAGCACGTCCACAAAACGCCCGGGAAGGACGGCGGCCGGCCATTGGATGGACTTTTCTGTGATGGAACCGACGGGATGGAGCTTGACCGAAAACTCAATGCCTTCGGCCCGCCCTCCGTCTGGGAATGCCCGTCGGAGCGCGTGGAGCAGATGCCGAGCCAAGGTGCCATCCAGAGGCAACGCCACGAGCACTTTAACCGTTTCACCCGAAGAGGCAATGGGCACCGGCTCGTCGTCGGTCAGCAAGTATTGAAACCGGAGACTTCCGCCCATCACTAAGCGATCAGAAGGCGTCCCCCCCGTTCTCAATAGTTCCTGGGCGTACGAACCTGATGTCACGATCAGGTCTGGAAGGGGATGATAGTCACTTTCGCCTGCACCATGAAAGAAAGAAAGCGTAAATCTGGCCAGGCCAGCGCTGTGATAGTACCCGATCGTCCCGACACCACAAGAGCGGGCGTTCAGCACGAGCAGTTTTTCCCAAGGTTGGTTCTCATAGGGGTAAATCAACGCGGCGAACTGCTCGGATTCCAGGAGTTTCAACATACACTGGGAAAACACTCGAAAAAGGAAGTACGACGACCGCCATCGGTCCTTCCACCATTCCCGGCGCAGCAGCCAATGAACCGGTTGCCCTGCCACCTCAGACGGCGAGGGCCACCTGGGGCGCCACGTCGCAAAGAGCGCCCGAAGTACACCACTGACGGTGATAGAGAGAATCAAGGGTCTGAAATACTGAGACCGCTGGCCCAGAGCCCGCTCAAACCCTCCCATCTCTGGCGGGCAGAACCGGAGCACGGTATATCCCGCTTTCTCCAGCAAGGCGCTCAAATTACCAAGATAGGGATCTATCCATCCATCGGGTTTGGCGAGGCTCCGAGCTTGGGGCGGGCTGTAAATGCCGACCTTAAGTCTCGGCGGGATGGCAGGCTCCTGACAGGTCCAGAACCATGCCTGTAGCAGGTAGTTCTTGGCTAAACGTAGCGCCCAGACGACCCGGGCCACTAGACCTAGGGCCATCGCTTGTAGACATAATGGCCATAAGGGCGCAGTTCCGTGAAACTCAACCCCGCCCTTCCCGGTCAATGCTTCTTTGAGTTGCCTCAACAACCAAGGGTCCTCAATCACTAAAACAAGCGGCGGCTCATTAACTTGGCGGGCTCTTTCCAGACAGGTGACCATATGCTGATAGCAGACCAGCAAGAACAAATCGGATGCCCCGGCCTCCTTCCACGAGCACGTACTAGCCCACCACCCGAAACGATCCTCTTGGATCCGCCCGAGAGCTGCAATAAAGTCGAGAAATGGTTGCCGAAGGGTTTCCGCTGCCTCATGGAGCCGCCCCCCTAGATCCAGCAACCCCTTCTCTCCAAGCCGCCGCCCCACAGCCTCTCGCTTTTCAAGGTCCTTCCCCAAATACAACCATGGCACACCGGACATATTGTCGAGCTGAAGGCGAGCCACTGCCCCAACCGGACAGATGATTAACCTCGTCCTTCTCTGCACCCGTTTCTGCTCCTGTGCAGCCCCTGCATCAGCAGTAGTCATCAACACAGTCCTGCCTATTGAATTGGTCAAGGAAGCTTGGCCACCGCTTGTCCAGCTCGTCCATGTCAGTCACGATCCAACGAACACGTGGCGGGAAGGGATTCACCGCCCCCCAAGCAACGCGGCCAATAAATGGGATACCCAAGGAGTCTGCAGCCTCGAAATCAATAATCGAGTCCCCAACCATGACCATTTCCTGAGGGCTCCAGCCATTGCCGTCCAGGATTTCAGAAAGGAGGCGCGGTTTCAAACGAGGCGAGCCATAGAGGCCATTGAAATAGTCTGCCAAGTTTCGCCGCGAGACGATTGCCCGAAGCTCTTCCTCCGGAGCGCCCGAGACGATAAAGAGAGGCAAGCTCGTGGCCCGCCGCCTCAAAAACTCGATCGCACCTGGGACGTATGGGCAAGCAAGCATCTCGCGGGTGATCAGTTCGGAAAATTCTCTGCTCAACCGCTCGCTTTCCCGTTCATCCAAAGACTTCTTGAGATAGTCGCGATAAATGATCCGAAATTTCTCAAATCGAGACATGCCGCCTTTATCCAGGTGAAGCCTGAGGATCTGCTCGATGTGATCAGGATAGTCCTGAAACAACACACGGAAGGCTCGTGCCTTCACCTGAATGGATTCGAGGATCACCCCGTCAAAATCGAGCGCCACGCCCTTCAACACGCAACCCCCACGCAACCACATCGAGGGAGTGCTCTTGCGAGTTCCCCGTAGTACCCAGTGCTCAAAACGGCACTTTGTCCTCTGTGAACCCCTGCTCCCGGAGCCACCACTCGGCGAATCGGATTGCCCCTCCACCTGAAGGGCCCACGGTTGTCAAGGCTGGGCGGCCGAGAATCTTGCGCATGGGAAGATGGCTTATCTTGCGAAGTCTTCATGTCGGGGATCGCTCGTCAACGTCTCACACGATATTCATCTTCGGGCACAGGCTGACGCAGCGGCTGGTTATTCAAGAACCGTATCACCTCTTCGGTCGCTTCCGTCTCCATACGGGCTCGGCAGTCCCTTGTCATGGAGCCCATGTGGCAGGTGAGAACGCAATTTTCAACGGTCGTGAGGGGACCCGCGTACGGTTCTTGTTGAAAGACGTCCAATGCGGCCGCGCCCAAACGATGATTTCGAAGGGCCTCAGCGAGACAGTGCTCGTCAACGATGTGGCCGCGGGAGGTATTGATCAGAATCGCATGAGGTTTCATGACGCTCAGTTCGCGCCGCCCGATGAGGTTCTGCGTAAGGCTAGTCAGAGGAAGGTGCAAGGTAATGATATCCGCTTCTCGGTAGATCGTGTCTTTGTCGGTCCACCGGATCACATGCTCGGATCCGAATTCACGGTCAGGTGCCAAATCGTTCACCAGGATCGTCGGTCCGAAGCCGAGCAAGTGTCGGATCACACGCATCCCCACGCGCCCAACACCGATCACGCCGACCGTCTTTTCCGAAAGCCGCCCTCCCATATGCCGATGCCACACACCGTTGCGCACGCCTCGGTCGGCCTGAGGAATGAACCGCAAGGCCGACAGCATGAGCCCGATCGTGAGCTCCGCAACAGCCGGCGCCGGCGCTTCAGGCGTATAGGAAACCAAAATCCCTCGTTCACGGGCCGCCAGCAAGTCAACGCTATCCAACCCGATGCCGACCCGTGAGATCAACCGAAGCTGGGGCGCCCGATCCAAGACAGCGGCCGTAATAGGCTCAGTCCCGGCGATCAGCACATCAACGTCACGAATCAGGTCAACCAACTCTCCCTCGCGAAGCTTGCGGCCCAAGGGATTGATGACATAGTCCACGCCTGCACGTTCCAACAACTGCAAGGGACCGTGGTCAGCTTCTGCAAACGGGACCGTCGTGATCAACACACGGCGGCCGGGCCCCCCTTGAGGCGTGCGGGCGGGACCCGGGACCAGGTCGCGGCCGACCGCAGTCACGTCATCCGGACGACGATCATACGGCGTGGCCTCGTCCGAGAAGCCTTGTCGGCGCAACCACTCTTCGATCGCGGGAATTTGCCATTCGTAGTCCACGTCCCCATAGCCTTCGTGAATCAACGGCAGAACCCGCGATGCGGCGCAGTTGACGAGGCAGTTTGGCTCGAGCGTTCGCGCGACCTCAGCGTCGAACACCTTGCCCGGCCTCATCACCCAGAGCAGAGAGTCAGGGAAGTAGATCTCGGGAAGCGAAACGATCGGGTCCCCCTCCCGGATCACGGACGTCAGAAGCCCTCCATCAGCGAGCTGCAAGGCCAAACGGGGATGGTATTCATTTCGCATCGAGACGGACATCACCGCATCCAAGGATTCGTCCTGCAAGAGGAGTTCCAACCCCTTGTCGACGAGTTCCCCGGTGACCGTTGGCGCATTGCAGAGCAACACCACCAGGGCTTCTGGTTCTTCTCCAAGCGCCTTGGTGACGGCATCGAAGCCATGCACGACAATTTTGTCCAAAGTCACCGATTGCCCGCGAAGCTCCTGAGGCCGCTCAACAAGCTCAACTCCCCTGTGGCGAGCAACGCGAGCGATGGCAGGCGCATCAGTTGTCAGAAACACGCGATCAACGTACTGTGAATTTTGCGCAGCCAAGATCGGATAGACCATCATGGGTCGTCCGAGCAGCGGGAAGGTATTGCGGCCCGGGAAACGATTGTCGTCAAGGCGACCGCATATCAATGCTGCAATGTGCCGCGCCATAGATCAGCCCCTTGCCGCCCCGGGAAATGGGAACGAGTGAGTGCTTTCCTTCGCGACGCAAGACTCACCTCGGGGGGATGCCGAGGGGCGTTCAAGAGACCGCACGATCGTACCGTTTCTGCAACGCGGCGAAGGTCTCGGCGACCCTCTGGTGATGCGGGTAGAGCCAGCGGAAGTAATGATAGCGCTTCAAATGTTCTCGGTCATGAGAGCACAAGGTGGCGAGGAACGCCCGCGCCTTGGCAAGATCGGCCGTGCCGGGAACGTGACGGCAGACCCAGCGTTTCCAGCCGATGTTGGCTGTCTCGGGCGGCGGTTCATCCTCGCGGTCAGCATCCATGGGTACATCTAACAACTCCAGAATCACATCGCCTATCTCGAACGCGGCAGGCCTGGTCCTCGGCCAGGAGTGAATGTCCCTCAAATAGTCGTCGAGCCCGTCCCCGCAAGGGGTCGCAGCCAACCCGCCGCACAAGGCTTTCTCGATCCACTCGACGGCTTCCTCGATGGTCGTCGGTTTCCAGTAATATCGCATGTAGGGCGCATGATATAAGCCGCCCCCCTCCCCGGCGATATGGTCTTCGATCCTGGGAATCAGTCTTTGGATCGAAATCACGGGCACGCCAGCCACTAATGCCTCAACCCCTAAGCTGCTGCTTTCATCCACCACCACATGGGCGTTCCGGATGTACTCATGCTGGACTTCCCAAGGCTCAATGGCGACCTGGGGAATGCGACACGAGAGGAACTGATACGCGCTGGAACGTTCCCATGGACCCGGACGCACGACGATCTTCTTGTCAAACTTCTTCGAAGCCGCGGCGATGAGTTTGAACATGTGCCTTGCCGAAGCCACCACATGCCAGATGCGATCCTCGTGCTGCGTGCCAAGCGGATAGCCAGGCCTTGGTTGGCTCTCCATGGAAAAGTCAAACAAACCCTCCATGATGGCCATCGGCGAAGAGGTCAAGGAGTCATATCGAAACGTGAAGCCAATATGGCCGTCGCTTCCAGGTGGCGATTCTCGGGGGAACAGATAAGGATCCAGTTTGGCTGAGCCGGTCACGACGAGTTGCTCTTCTTTGGCCACGCCGAGTTCGAGCAGCCAGCGCGCCTGGAGGGCCCCCCACACGCAGATCCTTTTTGCAAGACGCCCCCACTTGGCCTTTGCCCCGTCAAAATTCCTGAACGAGCGTTTGAATGGCTTTTCTCCTATTTTGGCAGCCTCTTGATCGATCAAGACGATCTGCGTTCGGAAGCGGATGCGCTCCAAATGCTCCATGAGCACGCCCGTGTACAACCACGAGGCAAAGACGACGTCGGGCCGATATCGGTCGCAAGCAGAGATAAACGTTCCCTGGTTCGCAAGATAAACCTTGGCGCCTTTACTCCTCAAATAATGGGCCACCAGAAGTTGGCCAAACGCATCACGGGTGACTTGGTCTATCAAAACCAGCACACGTTTCTTGCTCAACATCAACGCAGCCCTCTCCTGCTCCGAAAGTGGTACACTCATCAGCGCTGTTCAATGAGGTTGACCAGCCTTTCCGCAATGACGAAATCCGTTTCCGTGTCAATGTCGAGCGCCTCGATCTGGGACATAGGGTACCCCACTGGCGTGCCGTACTGGAACGTTCTGTGAAGCAGAAGCTCCTGCACGGGCGCGCAATAGACCGCTCCGTTCAGATACATCACTTCGGGAGTGTCTCCGCTCTGGAAATTGTACGTCCCCTTCGACTCCTCAGTGATCGTGGATAAAATCCCCTCGGGAGAAATCGTCCTGCAATGAAAGATGGTCTTGCCGGAGGGTGTCACCGACAGGACATTCGTATGGCGCGCCATTGACAGTTGAATCACCGCATCGATGGTGTGAGCCCTTTTCAAGGGGCTGGTCGGCAGCAATTGCACGCAGTAGCCATACTTCGCCGCGCCACCGAGCTTTTCCAACATGTGGAGGATGGGCACGGAACCGTGCACATCATCGCGACAGAGCTCAGCCGGTCGTAGAAAGGGGACCCTCGCTCCGCAGCTTTCACAATAGGCTTTGATCGCCGGCTGATCCGTCGAGACATACAGTTCGTCGATGAGACGGCTTTTCAGCGCCTGCTCAATCGTATAAAACACCAGCGGCTTCCCATTGAACAGACGCATGTTTTTGTTGGGAACCCGGCGCGAGTACCCCTTGGCCGGGATGATGGCCACCACGCGCCGGCTCATCCTAATTCAGCAGGACGGGTTGCCGCTTGCAGGGCCGGCCCAATCAGCTCGTTGACGATGTAGTCGTTCAGATAAAAATCCCAGTAGAGGTGGACCCTGAGCTCCGTACTCTCATTCGCGACCCCGTGCATACACCATTGGTTGAACAGGTAGACCCACCCCGCAGCCATGGCGTAGGACTGCCCGTCCATGACGAACTTGACCCCCGGATTGGTGACGATGGGCAGATGGAACCGCAGTTTGTAGTGATGCTCCCGGTTCGGAATCGCGATCAACCGTTCGCGATGCTGACCCAGATCTCCGCCTCCGGCGATGGCTTGAATGCGGACGTTCTGGAGTTCGGAATCCAGAAAATATCGTCGAAAGAACTCCGGAACGTATCTGAGCGCCGGATGAAACCGGCGTCCCGGAAACCAATGGTGGTCCTCTTCAAAGAACAGGAAATCTTGCTTGGAGTTGAACAGGCTATATTGAAAGATCGTTCCGGCCTTCGGCTTCCACGTGGGATCCCACTTGGCAATATAGTCGAACGTGGGATGCCCTTCGTTAAGAGCCTGGCCGCCGTGCCCGGTCACGAGGGCCATGACCTCTTCCTGCAGCTTCTCGAAAAGGGCGCCGTCGCACTGGAAGAGTCGCAGGATCTTGATATCGCCGTTGATGAGTTTGCCCAGAATCACGTTCGATTCCGGCGTATTCACCATCAGATCGTACGAGAGCGGCTCAAACTTGCTCTTGACCATAGCGCGCTCTTTCTCCTACGTCCTCACGTCAGCACGTCCAGGAGCTGCTCGTTAAACGCGCGCAGGAGCTGAAGCTGCGTGGTTAAGGATCTCTTCAGACACTCGCCGTATTTCTCGTCACGCAGACAGGAGCGGATTTTCTCAAAGACTCTGGCCGCGGTATCTTCCTGGCGATCCACGAGCGCGATGCCGTAGTCGGGCACGGCCACGTCCTGCATGAAATACTGCAGCTTCGGATGGCTTCCCAGCGGAATAAATCTGGTCTCCGCACCAAAAGCCAGCACGCACGCGTGAAACCGCATGCCGAGCACCACATCGGCCTGATGATAAAGGTTCGTGAAAAACGGCACGTGCGGATACAACATCTCGCCGGGTGGAGGATACAGAAACGGCAGTTCCACATGGGTGCTGAAAATGCTCCCTCTGGGGAAGTCTGCGGAAAACTCACCATAGATATCGGAGTCCACGTGCAGCAGATGCGGCAAGAACATGATTTGCGCCCCGAGCTCCTCGACGCAGTGCAGCAGCGCCGCTTTCACGGTCCGCAGAAAGTGCCGCGCATGATCCTCGTGCGGCTGCGGATAGCGGAAGAGTGGGCGGTCCCCCGCCCAGTTAACGGCGACGACTGGTTTGGTCCGGCTGCGGACTGGAATGTCAATGGGACGGTCGTACAGGCACATCCCGGCATCCGGAATCACTTCAATGTTCTGCGCATTCAACCCGAACTGGTCTATGAGAATTTGTCTGGTTCCGTGGTTCCTCACGGAAAACAGCTTCGCCTTGGATTGGAGTTGACGAAGATGGGGCCCGGTCATCTCCGGAAAGTCGTTCTGATCGTAGCGAAACTTGTTGTACCCGACGCCGTACACGACGATGGGGGGCCGAATCCGCTCCAGCTCAGATGGAGCGATATTGAAGGACCAGCCAGACAGACTCTTGTCCTCCGGCCGAAAGAAGATCAGCCCTCCGCCGCCGATCAGGACAAGATCCGCCTCCTCGTTGATCTGATCCACCAGAGCGGGATGAAACAACGTTCGCTGACTGTCAACCAGATAAAACTTGAGATGGAGATCCCGCCCATGGGCTTGCTCATTCAACAACCGGTGCATTTGATACGCAAGAGCCCAATCCCCCACGTTGCGATTCCAGGCCCCCACATGCCAGACATTGATGACCCGCACCTTACTCATCGTCCATCCGTCGGCGCCTTGCTTGGCTCCATTGCGCTCGCATAGCCCTTGCTGGCAGTTCTGCTGCGCTTCAATATCCCGCGCTGGCAGTCAGTCAAATGCGTGAGCTGATCGAGATCGAATCGACAGCCATGAAGGTAACGACCCGCCGAATAGACGCCGAACATTGTGTCTCGTCGTGGTCCTTGATTCCGATTCCCACGATGGATGCCATTGGTGTCGAAGAGAATGACCGAGCCGGCCGGCGCGGCGCACTCGAGCACTTCGCCATAGGCTCTGGCCTGCTCGTCAGTAAAGCGGGTCTCCTCGTACGTCGTCCAGGGATGCTTCACTGTGTGAGACCCGATGACGTAGGACATCCGCTGTCCGGTCGGCGGCACGTCGCTGAACAGCCACATTGCCTTGACGTACTTGCCCTTGCTGTCGTGATGCCAACGGAATGCCCTCTCTTCGTAGGGCTCGATGGGATTGAGCCGCTGAATTTGCGTCAGCGCGAGATAAATTGGCCTGGCGTAATACGCCTCGAAAGCTGCCAGGATGAGCTCGTCGAGTATCAAGTCTAGGAAAAGAGGATAGCGCGTGAAGTCGATATTATTGTAGTTGAACTTGCCTTTGGCATCTTCACATTCGGTCCCTTCTAAACCATCAAGAATCGAAATCACTGCAGCCCGATAGACGGCCAACTCCTCCGGGTTGAGATAATTCACCAAAATGCAAATGCCGTCTCGCTGGAGCGTTTCGGACGTCTCGATCGACGAAAATGGTCCCTTTACCACCTCTCGCACCCTGAACCCTGGCATCGGGCGGTAATGGAAATAATCTCGAAGGGTGCGGATGGTGCTTCGTATCGATCCCGGAAGCCTAGACTTTAAGACATCCACGCTCTTTACCTTCGTCTCGAAAAGCATTTTGTTCTATCGAACCCGCGAGGCGGCGGCGCCCGGGAAAGCGGAGCGCTTTCGGTGGTTGCTGCCACAGATCAGAATATGAGCGTCAGTTACTTCCCACGAGGAAGAGAGGATGACGAGACTGCGCCTTACTGCAAAGCGCCGCTTGCGCAACCTATGATAACGAGTCTTGTAAGCCAGAGATGAGGTACTTTTCGCGGCTGTCCCTTGCCAGTTCCTCCTGGTTCTCATCTAACATGGCGCGACGGAAGAGCTTGCCGACGTACAGTTTCATGAGGATGCGAGCCGTTCCCACAAGAGAGTTTCCATAGATATTCTGATAGCGTGAGAGGGTTTCTTCCTGATCGGAACTTAGAACAAATGAATATTGTTTCGGCAACCGATGTGCATAGGCATCAATCGATCTTGGAGCGGGAGCCTGCTCAAAGGCCGGCACATCGTACTGCAATGCCGCGCGGACCGGGACTTGCCGGTCGGAAAAGATATTCTTGAGCCGATGCGTCATATAAACCAGGACATCCTGAACGAAGTTCTCACGGTCTGGCGTAAGATGGCCTTTTTCGCACAACAATGCCCTCACGGTCTCACCTGCAAAATCAGCCAACTCTTGCGTGTACTGCGTGAGAGCCATGGCGCGATGCAAGTAGAGAACGTTGTTGCCAGCCTCTCCGTTGATGTAACGACGAACATTCTCCTCACGATCGGCTATGACGGCGAGCTCCTCGAAATTTTCATAGAGCTCGGCCCTCGTCTCGCGTTCAAAGCTCTCGAATACTTCACTTAACCTGCCAATTACCGGATAACCCGCCATCATCTTCAGCCATTCGAACGATTCGACGCCCAAGAGCTTTAGGAACCGCAGCAGTGCGCCAAAGACGGTGTCGTTGTAAAAGATAGCGATAACTAAGTGGAGCCGGCGGCACGTCAGGTAGTCTTCAAATGGAAGAGTATTGCTGGCAACGCAGACTTCTTCAATCTCTGATGCCACCACAGGTTCTCCACGAACGCTGAATGTGCCGTAACAGCGAGGTAGAACCCGATACTTGGTGACCATCCCATACTTGCGCCTAGTCTCTGCAGTACAGAGTTCCGAGCCTGGTAAGATCATGAGCTGCCATGTCAGAACATTGTTAAATCCAGCGTTCACGATAGTCCGAATAGAGTTATAATGGGATTCTTTCGAATCACCGGGCAGCCCTAGAATGATCTCGCTATAGGAATTGGCCCCAATTTCACTCGAGCGCATCGCCAGGTCGAGGATTTGCTCCTCAGAAATATTGTCTCGCTTGATGTTCCTCAGTACGTGCGGGTCCAAGGACTGCACGGAGCCAGACAGCCGAAGCGCACCCTTTACAAGTTTTGCGGCTTCCAGCACTCGCTCCTTTGCATTCTTTCCAGTCGTCGTATTGATGTACTCGGGCCACCCATACCGCTCCATCGACAGCGCTAAGGCCTTGCACGTTTCGAGGTCTTGCTTGTACATGCCGAAATTAGAGTCGGAGATGTAGAGGTCATTGCGCCCACCTTTGCCGCGTCGCTCGGCCATTTTGCGACCGATATAGTCAATTTCTTCAGAAATCTTTTCCCCAGAATTCCGATACACCTTGTTGTAGTAGGTTCCTCCCTCCACGCAAAATGTGCAAAGAAAAGGACATCCGCGATTGGTCTGCAAAATCGGGATGAGTTTTCCATCAAAAAATTCATCCAGGTGGCCTGTCGTATAAGGAGAAGGAATGACCGTCAAGTCCTTGAGCCTCTCGGCTTCAGGGTGTAGATTTGCCGTCCCATTCAACTTCAGGCAATGGACGGAAGGGAGCGAGGGGCCGGACTTCACCGTGTCAGCATCAAGATCGCAGTCCATCAAGCGACTAAGAAGTCCGGCGAAGGCGACTTCACCTTCCTTAATGATGTAGAAGTCCATCACGGGGTAGCATCGGAGAAACTCTTCCTGCTCACGGGGTACTGTCGGATAGTTCGGCCCTCCGAAGACAACGACGGTTTTTGGATTCAGCTTTTTGATGGTCTGAGCAAACTTATAGGAGAGACGGAAATTCCACACGTAGTTGCTGAAACCAATGACATCGGGGACTTCGTTTTCCAGGGCTGCCGCCAAGCGCTCCGGGTACTTAAACAGGCGAATCCGCCTTGGAAGCTTAAGCTGTGCTTCCGAAAACGTAGCGATATTGCCTATAGCGGCAGGCATCACATCCGATGTAATGACCTGTTGCGTATGGGTGAGGTCAGCCAGCCAAACGGTGGGAGTCGTTTTCATCTGTCCGTCATTTCTTTATCGTACGGAGTCGTTTCCGGGCTGAACCCGTGCGCCTTCAACCAAAATTCGACGGCAGGGACCTGCCATTCGTAATCGATATCGCAGCCGGCCCAATTCAAAACCGGTCTGATCTTTCTTCCCATCCACTTTTGAGGCAGCAGCCCCTCATTGATGTTCTCGAGACATCCGGACCTTGAAACGGAGAGGCTCATATCCGCAAAGTAGACGTCCCCCTGTGAGCCGCGATCACAATTCAGGGTTCGTGGGTCTCCAAACACCTCGAACGGCACCATGGGGTTCAGATATCCCTCTGCGGTGAGTCTGCGGGCCCGGAGCGGACTCCACATGTTGTAGCACGAAACGGTCACCGCTGAATCGGCCGTTGCATCGGTATCAAGAATTTCGACGGCCTGATCAATGAATTGGGCGGTTATCGTGCAGGCATTACACATCAGAGTAACCAGATATTTTGGTCGGACGCCCAGGCGTCGCTTGATCTCGTGGTACCCATGCACGAGGGCGTCCTCAAACAAGGCCTCCTTCGTACAGAGTTCCGGTGGACGCTCGATCACTTCGGCTCCGAAGCCGCTGGAGAGGTCTGCGATTGCCGGATCGTCGGTGGAGACGTAGAGCCGCTCGACGGATCGAGCATGCTTCGCGGCCAGCAGGGGATACATCAGCGCACTCCGACCGAGAATTGAGAGGGTATTTTTCCCCGGAAGACTGACGCTTCCCTTTCGTCCCAGCATAATGGCGACGATCGGACCGTCGTCCTGCGCCTTCATATCTGGCCCCCGTTGACATCAACAACGGCGCCGCTCATGTACCTCGCGGCGTCGGAGGCAAGAAACGCAATCACGGCGGCTTGCTCTTGAGGGTCGGCGATCCTTCCGAGCGGAATACTGCCGGCCAGCCTCTTCCGCTGGGCAGGGGTCATTGACTCCAGCAGCATGGGCGTTAATGTCTGGCCGGGGCAAACAGCATTGACGTTGATGCCGAATGGCGCGACTTCAAACGCCAGTTGCCGCGTGAAGCCGAGCACCGCGGTCTTCGACGCAACATAATGGATACCACTCACTGGACTCCGATTCCGTGCAGCCACCGAAGCGATGTTGATGATTTTCCCCGTCCGTCTCTTTTTCATATGCGGGAGGCAAGCCTTGCACGTCAGAAACATGCTTGTTAGATTCGTTTCGATAACGTTGCGCCAGTCGCGCAGCGTTATGGCCTCCAAGGCGCGACATTGATTGATCGCCTGTGAATTGACAAGGACGTCGATGCGGCCGAACCGGCTGATGATGCGACGAACCATGTCGTTGACGTCCTGTTCCCGGCGGGCATCGACGCGGCGGCTCTCGGCGGACAAGCCCTTCTTTGTCAATTCATCGGCAAGATCGGGACCGCCCGATCGAGAGGCGAGGATCACCGCCGCCCCGCGCTCAGCAAACAGGGCCGCGGTGGCCGCGCCGATGCCCCGGCTGGCGCCCATTACAATGACCACCTTGCCCGAAAACTCCCTGTTCATCGGGTTCCATCGGCATAGATGTGATCGACGTCCGGTTTTGTAATCGCCAGCCTGATCGCAGGCCGCTTGCCGACGCACTTAATCAGATGTTTCGTGCCTTTCTTGACAACGACGATGTCGCCCTTTTTGACTTTTTTCGTTCCCTCGCCCTCAATGAACCATTCCCACTCACCCTCCAGGATCACCCAGCACTCGTCGGCATCAGAATGGAAGTGCAGTCGGTTGCCTTCGCCTGGATTTTGGCAGATCAGGACCCCGCCGAAGATTTCGTTATAAATGATTCTGGTCGCCCACGGCGGCTTGCCCATTCGCTTCTTAATCTGCCGCAGCGACGTATGCGGCAAATTGATCGAACTAAAGGCGTCCACCGCTCCCACCCCGTCTTGTTTCAAGACGCTCACAAGGTCATCATCGTGGAACGCTTTGCTCATCGTGAACTCATAATGTGATACGAGTAGACGCATCTCCGTCCAGGATCAGTGTGCATTGATCTTCAGGCGATCAGGCCGTCAGTCTGCCTCAAGGATAAGACTAGCTCCGTCATAGAGAATGAGACATCTAAGAACATGATCAGCATTCATTGTCTCAAGATGGCAGCCTGCAGCGAGAACCGATTAGCGACAGTTGTGCTCCCATGCCAAGTCGCCGTTGCCGTTGTTGTGTCTGTCCGGCCAAGAATGGTCGCGTAGTGATAGCCCTCTGACAATCCTGCCTTAACGGTTGTGACACTGGTTGCCATTCGAGCATTTGAGATTGATGCGGCCGGAAGCATAGAACCTTCTTCAGGCGTAGTTCCGTCGAAGCCAATGGCTGTTCCAGTATTTTGACTTACCGTGTCGTTTCGCACATCCCCACAGGCTGTTACATGGACCACCTCGCCGGCAAAAACCACGAACTCAAAGCGTATTTCGGAGTCTACCTCCACAAATGTGTTTGAAGTTGTCGTGCGAGGAGCAGTGAAGAAGGTTTGCCCACACCCCGTTACGGGATTAAACCAAGACCGCACAAATCTCTGAGTGGAGCTATCAACCCACGATGGGCCACTAACTGCGCGCGCCATGCCGACCAAGGTACGAGTGGCATCGCCACTCTTGATCTCATTGCCACTATTGGAGTCGGTTTCATGGCCGGTTGTACTTTGCTCAAGTGCGAGAGTCCCTGCATTATTATACAAGTAGATATAATACGTGGTGTTAACCGTGGCTCCCGTGGGCGCGAGCGTAATCCCAGCGGCGGGTATGGTAAACAATGTGCCGTTGATGTTGATTCGGTTCCCGTTATAAGGAGATAAAAGGAGATTGCTCCCCGAGAGGGTCAGCCTGCATTCACCAGGTTGGCCGAGTAAGAGTCCCAGAGTGGCGGAATCGATGGACACGATACCCTTCTGTTACTAAAAATATCTAGAACCTATCTCAAAATTGCTTGAGCAGCATCGTAATCGACGCCAGTTGCA
>CAZKHY010000010.1:34195-40309 GCA_964552455.1 uncultured Nitrospira sp. | reverse complement strand
CTTGGGAAGCTTGTTGACCGGACTGGCTGTTGTGTTCACCTATGCTCGCGTGTAGATCCAGTGCCTGCGTCGGCCCATCTTTGATTGCTCGGCCACCTACGTTTTCGGCTTCCCCTACGGTTCCTTCTTCGTCGTTTTCCCCGTCATCGTCCCCGTCCGACGCGTCATGCTGAGTATTGTGCCCATCCACCTGGATATCGTGTCGATCCAGCTGCATACCTGTGGCAGGCGAGTCGCACACACAATGATTGCCAGGGTCAGACGGGCTAGCGGCAGTGCTTGACATGGTCGCCGGGGGCTTCACGGTCTGAGCCAGAGCCTCAGAGGACAGTTTCACGGTGTCGGTCGGCTTGGTCTGCGAAGTCCCAGGCGCGGATGTTGGTTTCGCCTGTTGACCGACAGGCTTCACGGGGGGGTGGCTTGATGGGGCGTGGATACTCATGGACCCGCGATTGAAAAGACTGGTGAAGGTGTTTGCGATAAACATAGGAAGGCCTCCTTCTCTAGAAGCGTTGTCCCCAGTGGGTTTGACAATAAACGATCAGAGTAATATCCCCACGGGTTAGCCGCAGATCGCGGATTTCAGCGACTGAAATTAAGCAAGCACGTCCTATGCCGACAGCCAGCCACAGGACTGAGGATGCGAAGACATTGGATTTAGAAGATTTCCGAGGAGGGGACGGTGAAGGTATGTGGCAACGTCTGCATAGAGTAGGCAAACTTTGCCTAGGCTAAGCTCAGGCCGCTCAGATCCGGCTTTGTATTACAGCTCAAGTGTGAGATCCTTTCGATCCGCGCCGAATTAAAACGGGTAATCGAGTCCGACATAGGCGTTTCCGCCATCGCGCCCATAGGCGAGATCCAACCGCCCCACCACATTGGGCCGTGCCAGCGCACGGAATCCGATCCCCGGATTCACTTGCCATTTATTGAATGTCAGCCCGGTTCGATCCAGTCGCTGGACACGACCGACGTCTAGAAATGGGGCGCCCTCTAGTTCAACTTTGTGCCCCACGAAGTCTTTCTCCACGATTTGGATTCGCTCTTCCATGTTGAGAAGAAGCGCCGAGTCACCGATATACCGGTTTAAGCCGAACGCTCGAAGGGTACTCTCACCGCCGAGCATCGGTCGCTCGTAAAAGGGGATTGCGCGAAGCGGAGATTTATCGGTTCTCATGACCCCGTCGGCCAGAAAGCGGGCGACAAACACCTTGCGGCCGGAATCATGGGGCAGCAAATGCCGGGCGTCCAACGTGAAACGCAACCATCGGTTGGGTTCATCATGGAGAAGATTCGTATTCATCTCGCTTGAGAAGTTGACGTAGCTTCCTTTGAGCGGCGTGAGGACTGAATCCCGTGTATCGTACAGGAAGGTGAGCCTGCCCCCGAAAATCTGCGCCCCTTCAACGCCAGGCACTCGCGAAAAGCGAACCGTTGTCTGGGGCAGCGTGTTGATAATCCCATTTTCCAGCCGCACGTCGCGATACCGTCCTGTCAAAAGGATCGACAAGTCCGGGCCGAGGTTAATCCCTGCGGAGAGCTTAGCATTCGCTTCCCGGGCAGTGTAGTCGGTTTCATTGTACAGTTTGGAGTTATTCCCGAAGCCGAAAAATCTGGCGAAAGGATTCTTGAACCAATTGACATCAGCCCCCACAATATAACGCCCCCCTCCGGCCCCCAAATTCTTGTAGGAGAGGTCTATGCTTTTTTGGACCTTTTCAGCGTAGGAGGCCACGGCGTGATACTGGACTGTCTCTGAGCGGTAGCCATAATAATTCATGGTCACGCTTTGGCCCACATACCGGTTATAGAGGTATTGGGGGGCAAAAATGTCATCGATTTCTTGTTGGGCGTTGGCTTTCAGGATAGACACGAGTCCTCCAACCCAGTAGCCTTCATTGCGGTTGTAGGCAAAGGCGGGGAGAGGAATAAAAGTGAGATTGTCCCTTTGAAAGAAAGAGGCGAGGTCCGGTTCCTGCTTGGCAATAATTCTCCCTTCCTTTTCTTCTAAAAGAGCGCCTACCTCCCTCGTCACTGTTTGCAACTGTCCGCCGGGGTTATCTGAACCTGGATGACCAAGTGCAGTCTGTGCCCCAGCTGCTTCAGAACTGAGCATACAAACCAGTATGGGAAGAAGGACGCAGAAGACTCTTGTTGACATTAATGTAATCAGAGGAAGTTCGAGAGTGACCGTTTATACGTGTGAAAGGCCATCGGAATTGCCAATTGGGAAATGCAAGGGAGGGCAACCGCTATCGTGGGAAAAGAAGATAGGAAGGTATAACCCCCTAGTCGCACATGTAGACAGAAATACTTTTTGCCTGACCCTTTGCCTAATTGCAACTAGATCGCTTCCCGCACAATCTCTCCCACAGCTGGAAGCTATATCCGATATGCGTTTCGAATCTCGATGAGACACTTAAGAGCAGGAAAATGTCTGTTTGGTTAACGCTTTGTTACGGGCTTGTAAATTCAAAGGTCGATCTATCGAACACCCTTTGGCATGCCTGATTGCCGAGAGCCGCTTCTTATTTCCTTTTGGTGAATTGACCATACTAAAGAGCGGAATGAAGCGCGGTCCGCTGATTCTCAGATCAGTGGTCATTCAAAGTCCCGCCCTCGAATAATCAGCACCCCATGGAGATGTGCTAAAATTGTGCTAAAACTCCTCACAAAAGACGGGATTGGTTTGAATTAGTAGAACCTATAGAATGTCGGCAACATCGCGATTGCCGACAACCAGCCACGACCTGTTCAAAAATTAAGTAGGGCGGTACCCTGACGGAGACGTATGATCCTTTGCCCCCAATGCGGGAGTCATCACCTCTCCCGGCTACATCGGCACATCTGGGACCGGCTTTGGAGCTTCCTCTTCAGCCGCTATCCCTTCATCTGCGATCAGTGCGGGCATCGCTTTCGCGCCCGATACATTGCGCCGCCGCCTGACCCTCTTGATTAAGAACGGATGGCGGCGGTTTCAATTGAGGCGGCACCTGACCAGGAGCAGGAATGTCTGAGTGGGGTCCCGGACTCGCGGCGCTGCTAGGGCTGGTGGAAGGGCTCACGGAGTTCCTCCCCGTGTCCTCCACGGGGCACCTGATCATCCTCGGGCATTGGCTAGGCTTCACGGGCGCGATCGCGGTGAACGTGGAGATGGCGATTCAGCTCGGGGCAATCCTGGCAGTTCTCGTGTACGAACGGAGCCAGATCGCCTCAATCCTCACGCACGCCGCGCGCGAGCGAGTCTCCTTCCGGGACCTTATTCGGAGGTCGAAGGGAGCCAGCGAGTTGTCCATGGAGGAAGGGTGGGATTACCTCCTATACCGCTCATCCACCTCACACCCCAACCTCTGGTTCCTCCTGGGGCTCTCTATCGCCTTCGTGCCAGCTGCGGTTGTCGGCCTGTTGGCGCGAGAATGGATCCAGGCCCACCTGTTTAATCCGGTCACCGTCGGGGCGGCGCTGATCGTGGGCGGGCTGGTGATCCTGGCGGTCGAGGCCAAGCCGAAGCAACCCCGCATCACCGAGCTCACCCACGTGAATTTTATGACCGCAATCTGGATCGGGCTTGCGCAATGCGTGTCGTTGATCCCCGGCGTCTCCCGCCCGGGCGCGACGATCGTGGCGGGCTTGCTCGCCGGAATGCATCGACGCATCGCCACGGAATACTCGTTCCTGTTGGCCGTGCCCACCATGCTCACGGCCACGATTTATCAGACGGTCGAGGCGCGAGACTTACTGACGAGCGCGGATGTCCTGGCGCTGGCCCTGGGGCTGGTGGTCTCTTTCCTGGTCGGGTGGGCCGTCATCTCGGCATTCCTGGCCTTCCTGAAGACACATATGCTGCGTGTCTTTGCCTACTATCGCATCCTGCTCGGCCTCATCGTACTGCTCGTGTTTGGCTGACCGGGTGTGTTGCCCCACGTTGATTTAGACAGGTTGTTTCGCGTTTGTGGCCAGTGGAAAGGGGCGGCGTTAAGAAAAGCAAACCCCGTGAACACCACCTGTGCTCATTCAGAGTGTCTCAACGGAGGGGTTCACCCCATGGCGCTGTGCTAAAATTGTGCTGAAAATCCTCACAAAAGACGGGATGGGTTCGAATTGGTAGAATCTATAGAATGTCGGCAACGTCGCGATTGAAAACATAAAACGGGGAAACTGTCGCAACAGCGCGCCCTTCGACAAAACCGCAGTTTCGGCGCTCATAATCAGTTGGTCCCAGGTTCGAGTCCTGGTGGGCCCACCATATCCGACCTTCGGTTGAACCGCCGCGTTCGATCAGGAGGGGGCTTGAACTTTGCTTGAAAGAGCAACGAGGCTTGTGCTACGGTATCGGTTGTCGTGAGGTGTCTGGCAATGTCCATCCTTCAGTCTAGCCAGAGGCACTGTTGAACCCCCAGCTTCAACCACTCGTCGAACTGCAGGCCCTCGATCTCCGGATCGCGGAGATTAAAGAACAACAGCGAAAGACCCCGGAACTCGTCGAAGCAGCCGAAGCCCCCTTCCGCGAAGCCGCCAGCCGTTTGAAGGACGCCACGGCCGCCGTCGATCAGCTCCTCAAGGAGCGCCGCGAGCGCGAGCGCGACCTGGAAACCCACGAGGCGCAGGTTGAGAAGCTCAAGGCTGGCGTGACGGAGCTCAAGACGAACAAAGAGTACCAGGCCCGCCTGTTCGAGATCGAGATGGCGAACAAGCGAAAAGGCGAGATCGAGGAGCAGATCCTGGTCCTGATGGAGCGGATCGAGGCCAAACAGCAGGAGGCCAAGCAGGCCAAGGCTCAGGCGGCCGAGGCGGAACGGCTCTTCACGCAGGAAAAGCAGCGGCTCGAGGCTTCGGTGTCAGGCCTCCTGTCGGAACTGGCGCAACTGGAGCAGAAGCAGGGGGAACTGGCCGCCAAGCTGGACCGGCGCCTTCTGGACCGCTACAACAAGCTCAAGGCCACCAGGAAGGATCTCGCGCTGGCGCCGGTCCGGAACGGGACTTGTTCCGGGTGCCGGTTGCAACTGCCCCCGCAGTTGGTCGCCGAAGTGAAGCGTTCGGAAGATTTACAGACCTGCTCCTACTGTCAGCGGATTCTCTATTGGGAAGGGGAGCCGGTCAGTGCGACGACCACCGCCCGCGTCTCACTGGAAGAAGACGACGTGGAGGAAACGGTCTAGCCCTCAGGCCTCGGCCAGGACCGCCTGGGTCGTCTTGAAGTGCAGTTTGGCGACCCTGTTCAATCCTTCCTGCCCGTGCTTTTTCACCACCATCCGCGCCGCCAGTTCGACCTGCGACGAGGCTCCTTTGGGAAGCGGCAGGCCGATTTCGTCCGCGAGACGCTTGAGCCTCGTCAGGAATTCCGCACGGGCCAGGATCGAGGCGGCCGCCACCGCCAGGTCGCTCTCCGCCTTCGGCCTCTGCACCAGCCGCACGCGCTTCCCCTTCTCCTGCAGGGCGTTCAGGATGTAGCGCTCGTCGCCGAACTGATCCGAGATGGCCAGATGGCAGTCGGTCCGCTCCAGCAGGTTCTCCAGCGCGCGCGCATGGCCCCAGGCCAGCAGCCGGTTCAGGTTTCTGATCTTGGCATAGAGTTCGTTGTAGCGCTGAGGGCCGATGGCGACGATGCTGTGCGGGCAGACCTGACGGATGTCCCGGGCCAGTTCCAGGACACGGTTGTCGGAAATCTTTTTGCTGTCCCGCACCTCCATCAGCCGAAGGTCCGGTTCCGTCTCGGGGGTGACGAAGGCGGCGGCGATGACCAAAGGGCCGAAGTAGTCCCCCTTGCCGGATTCGTCGATGCCGATCCTGCTTCTGTCTCGTTCCGACTGTTCGGTTGCCACGGGGACGGGCTCCGGTGAAGGTGACGGCAAGGGGATGTTGGCCGACGGGGGGCGTACTCTAGCAGAGGTCATTGAGCCGGTCAATCGGCTGGCGGCTTGGCTGTGCGGATGGCGCGGCTTGCGTCGGAAGGGTTCAGCGATTATACTGAACGGGCGCGTTAGAGAAGACCGGGTGATCGCCGGCGGCGCAAGCCGCCGGAGGAAAGTCTGGACTCCACAGGGCAGGGCGCTGGGTAACCCCCAGGCGGAGCGATCCGACACCGGCGCCACAGAGAACAGACCGCCGATGGCC
>CAZKHY010000010.1:0-34095 GCA_964552455.1 uncultured Nitrospira sp. | reverse complement strand
TCAGGCAAGGGTGAAACGGCGGGGTAAGAGCCCACCGCGTTTGTGGTGACACAGACGGCACGGTAAGCGTCGCCCGGAGCAAGACCAAATAGGAGGACATCCGAGGCTCGACCATATGGGAGTCTCGGAACGGCTGGCCCAGCCGAGTCCTCGGGTAGGTCGCACGAGGCCCGGGGTAACCCGGGTCCCAGAGAAATGATCATCCCCGTCGCGGGCTCGAGCCGAGGCCGAGACGGGACAGAATCCGGCTTATAGGTCTTCTCCAGCGCGCTCTTTTGATCGCTCGTCGCAGGTCCCGCTCCATCACCTTTCCCGAGAGTCGCTCCACCTGGTCGATCAATACGACCGGAATCCGGGAGCCATAGCGAGCGGAGAGCAGTTCATCTTCGTCAATGTCCACCTGGCTCAGGCGAAATGGCATGTCCTGCCGGAGCCGGCGGGCCATCTTGGCGACCACTTCGCAGAGATGGCACCCCTGCCGTGACAGGATCGTGACCTGGATACATTCTTCTTGTGCCATGTCTGCGGGCTGTTCTTGAGCCATCGTAGGTCCAGTGTGACGGCTCTAGCCTATCTGATTCAGGGCCTTTCCTACAACCGAAGGGACGATGAGGGCGTTGAGCAAGAATCCGGCGCGCCGAGTGACCGCCGAGCGGTGTTCATCGGGTGATTCCTGTTGACTTGCCTGCTAGTGGATGCTACTATTACAAACTCTTTTCCTTTTGTTTTTCAGCAGGATTTGTATGGTGTGGAGCGACCGAGGAGGTCGGAAACGGCCCGAGGAAGGGTTGTTTCCCGATTGGCCCGGAGGTCGGCCCATAGAGGTGAGGGTGGTGCGATGAAACTCACAGGCGCAGAGATCTTCCTAGAGTGTCTCAAGCGAGAAGGGGTCAAGACCCTCTTTGCTCTGCCGGGCGGAGTCGTCCTGAAAATCTTCGATGTCCTGCATCAGCAGAAGGACGTGCAAGTGATCCTGACCCGCCATGAGCAGGGGGCCGGCCACATGGCCGAGGGCTATGCCAAGGCGACGGGCAAGCCGGGCGTGGCACTGGTGACCTCGGGGCCCGGCATGACCAACGTCGTGACGGCCCTGGCCGATGCCTACATGGATTCGGTCCCGCTCGTCTGCTTTACCGGCCAGGTGCCGACCAACCTGATCGGGAACGATGCTTTTCAGGAGGCCGACAACATCGGCCTCAGCCGCCCTTGCACGAAGTACAACTTCCTCGTAAAGGACGTCAACGATCTGGCTGTGACGATCAAGGAAGCCTTCTACGTCGCCACCACCGGTCGGCCCGGTCCCGTGCTCGTGGACATTCCGAAAGACGTCTCCATGAACAAGACGGATTTCAAATACCCCGGGTCCGTGTCGATCAGGGGCTACAATCCGACCTACGACGGCAACAAGTGGCAGATCAAGCAGGCGGCCGAAGCGATCACCAAGGCCAAGAAGCCGGTCCTCTACGTGGGCGGCGGGGTGATCTTCTCCGGGGCCTCCGAGGAGCTCCTCGAGCTGGCGGAACTCTGTCAGATTCCCGTGGACATGACGCTCATGGCCCTGGGGGCCTTCCCCGGCGAACATCCCCTCTCGATGGGCATGATGGGGATGCACGGCACGTACTGGGCCAACATGGCGGTCCACTATTCCGACCTGGTGATCGCGGTGGGGGCGCGCTTCGACGACCGGGTGACCGGCAAGGTGTCCGAGTTCTGTCCCCACGCCAAGGTCATCCACATCGACATCGATCCGACCTCCATCAGGAAGAACGTCAACGTGGATGTTCCGATCGTCGGCGATTGCAAGCGCGTGCTGCGGGAGTTGAACCAGATCCTGAAAGCGACGGTGAACGGCGAGCAGAAGGAACTGCGGAAACCCTGGCTGGACCAGGTCAACGAATGGCGGAAGGCTCATCCCCTGGCCTACGAGCAGGACCCGCAGGGGGCCATCAAGCCGCAACACATCATCAAACGGGTGTATGAGCTGACCAAGGACCGGGACCCGATCGTGGCCACGGACGTCGGGCAACACCAGATGTGGTCGGCCCAGTACTTCAAGCTGGCCAAGCCTCGCCGGTGGCTGACCTCCGGCGGGTTGGGCACGATGGGGTTCGGATTCCCGGCCGCCATGGGGGCCCAGGCCGCCTTCCCGGACAAGCTCGTGCTCTGTATCGCGGGGGACGGCAGCTTCCAGATGAACACCCAGGAGCTGGCCACGGCGGTGGTGAGCAAACTGCCGGTCAAGGTCATCATCGTCAACAACCGGTTCCACGGCATGGTGCGTCAGTGGCAGGACCTCTTTTACGAGGGCCGCTACGCCTCCAGCTATCTGGACGCGACGCCCGACTTCATCAAGCTGGCGGAAGCCTACGGAGCCGTCGGGCTGCGGGCGACCAAGGTGTCGGAGATCGACGACGTGATTAAGGAAGCCCTGGCCGTCAACAAGCCGGTCCTGGTGGACGTGCCGGTGGACCAGTACGAAAACTGCTATCCCATGATTCCGGCCGGCGGCTGCAACCACGAGATGATCCTGGCCGATCCGCCGGAGCTCAAAAAGAAACAGGCGGGCGTGAAAGTGGCGGGCGAAGACAAGGACACGGTGCTGACGGCTTGAAAAGAGCGTATGGCTCGGAGGGAAGATTCGGCTCCGGCCATCAGCTATAAGCCATTAGCTCCTCGGTAAATCATGGAACACATCATCTCGGTCATCGTCGAGAACAAGTTCGGGGTCCTGTCGCGGGTGGCCGGGCTCTTCAGCGGGCGCGGCTTCAACATCGAGAGCCTTTCGGTGGCCCCGACCCTCGACCCTTCCATGTCCATGATGACGATCGTGACCAAGGGCGACGACCGGATCATCGAGCAGATCGTCAAGCAGCTCAACAAGCTGATCGACGTGATCAAAGTGGTGGACCTCAACGAAAGCGAGTTCGTCGAGCGTGAAACGGCGCTCATCAAGGTGCACACGAAGCCGGAGGATCGGGCCGAGGCGCTGCGGATCGCGGACATTTTCCGCGCCAGCGTGATCGACTCCACCCCCACCACCTACACGATCGAGATCACGGGCGACGTCGACAAGATCGAAGCGATCATCAATTTGCTGCAGCCGCTGGGCATCAAGGAACTGGCCAGGACCGGCCGCGTCGCGATCGCGCGGGAGCCGATCCGCCCCGCGGCCGTCCAGCCGAAGCGCGTCGCCAAAGAGTGACCGAGCGCTCCGCTCCGGATCGCCCCATTCAGCCGGTCAGCCGGGCCCTGGCTCGGTACCATTCACCCGGGAGTCTTCGATGAAAATTTACTACGATCAGGATGCCGATCAACAGCAGATCCGCAGCAGGACCGTGGCCGTCATCGGCTACGGCAGCCAGGGCCATGCCCACGCCCTCAACCTCAAAGAGAGCGGGGTCAACGTCGTCGTCGGGCTCAGGGAAGGCGCCTCCTGGCGCAAGGCCGAGGCGAGCGGGCTCAAAGTCATGCCCGTCGCCGACGCGGTTAAAAGCGCCGACGTGGTGATGATCCTGGCGCCGGATGAGGCCCAGGCGTCCATCTACAAGCACGAGATCGCGCCGCATCTGAAGAACGGCGCCTACCTCGCCTTCGGGCACGGCTTCAACATCCATTTCGGGCAGATCGTGCCTCCGGCCGGGATCAACGTGTTCATGGTGGCGCCGAAGGGGCCCGGTCACCTGGTCCGCTCGGAATATACGAAAGGCAGCGGGGTGCCCGTGCTGCTGGCGATCCACCAGGACCCCGCCGGCAATACGAGGGCCGTCGGCCTGGCCTATGCCAGCGCGATCGGCGGGGGACGGGCGGGGATCATCGAGACCACGTTCCGGGAGGAGACCGAAACCGACCTGTTCGGCGAGCAGGTCGTCCTCTGCGGGGGGCTTACGGCGTTGATCCAGGCCGGCTACGAGACGCTGGTGAAGGCCGGGTACTCCCCGGAGATGGCCTACTTCGAGTGCCTGCACGAGGTCAAGCTCATCGTGGACCTGATCTACGAAGGCGGGATCGCGAACATGCGCTACTCGATCAGCACGACCGCCAAGTACGGGGATGTGACGAGAGGCCCCCGCATCATCACCGATGAGACCAAGCGAGAGATGCAGAAAATCCTCGAGGAGATCCAGAGCGGCCGGTTCGCCCGGGAGTGGGTGCTGGAAAATCAGGCCAACCGCCCGGTCTATAACGCCCTGCTCGCGAAGGGGGAGGCTCATCCGATTGAGGAGGTCGGCGCGAAGCTGCGCGCGATGATGCCCTGGCTGAAGAAGGGCAAGCTCGTGGACAAGACGAAAAACTGAGGAGGCTTACGGCAATCAGCTTTCAGCGGTCAGCTTCGGAAGAGCGGCGTGCTGATGGCTGATAGCTGGCGGCTTTGAGTGATGGCAGATCGCGCAGTCGGCATCCCCATTGTCAGAGAGGGGCTTCCGTTCGTGGCCGGGACCGGCGGGGCGGCTGCGTTGGCTGGGACCCTGGGCTGGACCGGGCCGATGTGGCTCCTGGGGGCCGCAACCCTCTTCACGGCCTGGTTCTTTCGCAACCCCAAGCGGATCGCACCCCGGATCGAAGGCACCGTGGTGGCGCCGGGGGACGGTCGGGTCATCGCGATCGAACATGAATACGAACCGCGGTTCCTGAAAGACCAGGGGACCAGGATCAGCATCTTCCTGAACGTGTTCGATGTCCACGTGAACCGAGTCCCCTGTGACGGGACCGTCGAAGACATCACCTATCAGCCGGGCCGGTTCGTGGCGGCCAACCGGCCTGAGGCGACCCTGCGGAACGAGCAGAACGCGCTCATGATCCGGACTCCGCAGGGACGCAAGGTGCTCTGCGTGCAGGTGGCGGGGTTGATCGCGCGCCGGATCGTCTGTTGGGCCAGACCGGGCGAGCAAGTGAGCCGCGGGGAACGGTACGGATTGATCCGGTTCGGGTCTCGAATGGACCTGTTTCTTCCACTGATCGCAACCGTGAAGGTGAAGGTCGGGGACCGTGTCAAGGGTGGGGAAACCGTCCTGGCCGAGCTGACGGATATTTCACTAGAGGCAAAGTAACTGTCCGCCCGATTTGATCGGGACTCACTGGAGGCAAAAGACCTCTCCGCCCCCATGTGATCGAAGGGGGCGGTTCAAACGAAGTTTGGTATGGCGGTTCAAGCAAGCTTGAAGAATTTAGGCCTACTGGAAGCAAAATAACTATCCGCTCACATTTGATCGAAGTGAGCGGCTCAAGCAAGCTTGGTATGGAGGCGTGATGCGCACCTTCATGAAAGAGGGCAAGCTGGTCGGCAAGGAATCCAAGCGCAGACGGGGCGTCTACTTGATTCCCAATCTGTTGACGACCGGGAACCTTTTCAGCGGGCTCTTTTCGATCCTGGCCGTCTTCAACGCCAACTACGTGGCGGCCGCCGTGGCCGTCATGGTCGCGTTGGTCTTCGACATGCTCGACGGGAAATCGGCCCGCTGGACGAACAGCACCAGCCAGTTCGGGGTGGAGTACGACTCCCTGGCCGATCTGGTCTCCTTCGGTGTGGCGCCGGGCCTGCTGATTTACTCCTGGGCGCTCAGCTCCCACGGCATGGTGGGGTCCGCAGTCATGTTCGCCTTCGTCGCCTGCGGGGCCCTGCGCCTTGCCCGGTACAACGTCATGTCGGCGACCTCGGAGAGCAAGTATTTCACCGGTCTGCCGATCCCGGCCGCGGCCAGCGTCATCGCGACCCTGGTGATCTTCGACCACCACATCGTCCGCATGGGAGCGGAGGTCAAGCCCCTGCTGATCTTAATCATGACCCTGGCGCTGGCCTTCCTCATGGTCAGCACGGTCAAGTACCGGAGCTTCAAGGACCTCAAGTTCAAGCGAGGGCTGCACTTCAATTATCTCGTCTGGGCGATCCTGGCACTGATGCTTGTGGCGGCCTGGCCTCATCTGATGCTGTTCGTGGTCTTTGCCGGCTACGCGGCCCTGGGCCCTGTTGAAAAGGGTGTGAACTTCTTTGCCAAGGCCTTCGGTCGGCGCGGAGTTGCCGGTTCCGAGCCGCCCGTGCTAGAATCCAGGGAGTAAAGCGGCTGAGAAGAGGAGTAGTAGGCGGTTCCGACGGTCGCAAGAGAGCTGGCGGCGTCCTCCTCGCAAGAGAGGACATGGTGCAAGCCAGCCCGTCGGACGCTGAACTCGCCTCGGAGCCGGACCCGTGAAGCCTCCGCGAAGGAGGTGGTAATGGGCCCCGCCTGACCCCCGAAATGGGTCCCAATGAAGGGTGTCTGAGCTTCGCGCCGAAGCCGGCACTGAATCAGGGTGGTACCACGGAGCGCGTGAGCCTTCGTCCCTGGGTGGGATGAAGGCTTTTTTGTTTATGGGGTCGTCGGGCTGGTCCCTGTGCTTGCGCACCGCGCGGCCTCAGAAGGCCCCGGGAACCCATTGCTCGAATATGCAATGGGTGATGACGCGCACAGTGAGGGGCGTCCAGCCAGCCGCAACTGTGGGTTGTGATGGGAAGAGAGGTGAACCATGACGCGCATGATCCGGATCTTTGATACCACCTTGCGGGACGGGGAGCAGTCACCCGGCGCGAGCATGAACGTCGAGGAAAAAGTCATGATCGCCAAGCAGCTCGCCAGGCTGGGGGTCGATATTATCGAGGCCGGGTTTGCCTACAGCTCGCCCGGCGATTTCGAAGCGGTCCGCCGGATCGCCCAGGAGGTAGCGGGGCCGACGGTCTGCAGCCTGGCCAGGGCCAGGCCGGAAGACATCACCCGCGCCTGGGAGGCCTTGAAGGGAGCGCCCAAGGTCCGCATCCATACCTTTCTCTCGACCTCGGACATCCACCTCAAGCACCAGTTCCGGATGACCAGGGACGAAGCCTTGAAAAAGGCGGTGGAGATGGTGGCGCTGGCTCGCAGCTACGTGGAGGACGTGGAGTTCTCCCCCATGGACGCCACCCGCTCCGACCCCGGCTTCATGCACGAAGTGCTGCAGGCGGTGATCGAGGCCGGCGCCGGCACCCTGAACATTCCCGACACGGTGGGCTATACGACGCCGCAGGAATTCGGGCGCTTGATCCGGGGAATCCGGGAGAAGGTGCGTCACATCGACCGGGCCGTGATCTCGGTTCACTGCCACAATGACCTGGGTCTGGCTGTGGCCAACTCCCTGGCCGCCGTGTTGGAAGGGGCCGGGCAGGTGGAGTGCACGGTCAACGGGATCGGCGAGCGGGCGGGCAATGCCTCGTTGGAGGAGATCGCCATGGGGCTCCGGACCCGCAAAGACTTCTACCAGGCCGACACAGGGATCAGGACCGAGGAGATCACCAAAACCAGCCGGCTCGTGAGCAAGATCACGGGCATGGTGGTCCAGCCCAACAAGGCGATCGTAGGGGCGAACGCCTTTGCCCATACGTCCGGCATCCACCAGGACGGCCTGCTGAAGGAAAAGAGCACCTACGAGATCATGAGGCCCGAATCCATCGGGTTGCTGAAGAGCAAGATGGTCATGGGAAAGCTGTCCGGCCGGCACGCTTTCCGGCAGAAGCTGGAGGAATTGGGCTACAAACTGTCCGATGACGAGCTCAACCGGGCGTTCGAGCAGTTCAAGCGGCTGGCGGACCAGAAGAAGGAGGTCTACGAAGAGGACCTTCAGGCCATCGTCTCCGAGGAAATCGCCAAGGTGCCGGAACGGTTCTTGCTCAAGCGCCTGCGCGTGGAGAGCGGGACCGACAAGCTCCCCACGGCCGAGGTGGAACTGGAGATCGACGGGCGGATCGTGAAGCAGACCGGGACGGGCGACGGGCCGGTGGACGCCGTCTACCGGACCATCGCTGCCTTGACGAAGACGAAGAGCCGCCTGCTGAGTTATGCGGTGGAGGCGATCACGGGCGGGACGGAAGCGCAGGGCGAGGTGTCGGTCCGGATCGAAGAGGGGGGGAAGACCACGAGCGGCCACGGAGCGGATACGGATATCATCGTGGCCTCGGCAAAGGCTTACTTGAACGCCCTGAACAAGCTGGCTTTCTGGGCTTCCAAGCACTTCGATCCGGCGAAGAGCGCCGGCTTGATTTGGCAGTAGGGCCGGGGTAGAGTTCAGCGGGCAGGCCGCCGCGTCCCCGCGTCGCTGAGAGGGACGCGGGGAAGGGGAGGCGCGGAGATGTGGAGGAGGGAGTGAGGGCAAACATTGCGGTCCTGGCCGGCGATGGAGTCGGGCAGGAGATCGTGCCGGAAGCGGTCAAGCTGCTCAAGGCTGTCGGCGAACGGTTTCACCATACGTTCGAGTTCGTCGAAGGGCTGGTCGGGGGACAGGCGATCGACAAGGTCGGAGTCCCTTTGCCGGACGAGACGCTGACGCTGGCCAAGGACAGCGACGCCGTCCTGCTGGGCGCGGTGGGCGGTCCCAAGTGGGAAGGGCTGGAATATCGCCTGCGCCCCGAACGGGCCTTGCTGGGGCTGCGGGAGCAACTGGGGCTCTTTGCCAACCTCCGTCCCGCCAAGCTCTATCCCATGCTGGCCGACGCCTCGACTTTGAAGCGGGAGGTGATCGAGGGCATCGATCTCCTGGTGGTGCGAGAATTGACCGGAGGGATCTATTTCGGCAAGCCCAAGGGGATCGAGAAGACCGCGGAAGGGGAGCGGGGCGTCAATACCGAAGTCTACACGACCAAGGAGATCACGCGCATCGCCAAGGTGGCGTTCGACGCGGCCCGCAAGCGCAGACGCAAAGTGACCTCGGTGGACAAGGCCAACGTGCTGGAGTCCTCCGAGCTCTGGCGGCGCGTGGTGATCGAGGTCCACCGGGGCTACCCCGACGTCGAGCTGGCCCACATGTACGTGGACAACTGCGCGATGCAGCTCATCAGGAATCCGAAGCAGTTCGACGTTCTGGTGACGACGAACCTGTTCGGCGATATCCTCAGCGACGAGGCGGCCATGCTGACCGGGTCCATCGGCATGCTCCCGTCCGCCAGCATCGGCACCAAGGCCGGCATGTATGAGCCGATTCATGGAAGCGCGCCGGACATTGCCGGGAAAAACCTGGCCAACCCCATTGCGACGATCGCCTCCGCCGCCATGTTGCTGGCCTACCAGCTTCGCCTGGACAAGGAAGCGGAAGCGGTGGAGCAGGCGATCGTCAAGACCCTGGAGCAAGGCTATCGGACCAGGGACATCCAGAGCCAAGGGGGCAAGCTGGTCGGGACGAGAGACATGGGGGACGCGATCCTCAAGAACTTTCAGCAAGGTCGATGATGGCCATGTTGGCTCGTGCCAAGTCCGGTGCGATCGGAACGCTGGCCGGTACCGGAGAAGCGGGGTACGCCGGCGACGAGGGGGCGGCCGTGGCGGCCTGTCTGAACGAACCCAAGAGCATCGCGCTGGACGGAGCCGGGCACCTCTACATCGCAGACTCGGAGAACCACGTAGTCCGGAAGGTGGACCTGACCAGCGGGACGATCGCAACCGTTGCCGGTCATGCCGGCGGAACGGGCCCGGCTGAGACGGCGCGGCCGGTCGAGGGGGGGGCGTCGCGCGATCAGGCTGAGGATGATCCCTTCGGCGGTCCTGCGCAACAGGGACCGGAGAAGTTCGCCCAACTGGGGGACCTGAGCGGGACCGTCCGGTTCGTGGTCGGGACCGTACCCAAAGCCGGACGATTCCAAGGGGACGGAGGTCCGGCCCTCCAGGCCACCTTGAATTTTCCGTCGGCTGTGGCGGCGGACGACGCAGGCAACCTCTACATTGCCGATACCATGAACCACAGGGTCCGGAAGGTCGAGGCGGCGACCGGCGTCATCACGACGCTGGCCGGAACGGGGCAGCACCGCTGCTCCGGCGACGGAGGGCCGGCTGTCTCGGCGAGCCTGAACGAGCCTTCGGCCCTGGCGGTTGATCGTCAGCGCGGCGCCTTGTACATCGCGGACCAGAGCAACAACCGGGTCCGCAAGGTCGATCTGGCCACGGGGATCATCACGACGCTGGCCGGGACCGGCCAGGCTGCTTATACGGGGGACGGGGTGCCGGCGACCGAAGCGGGCCTCGCGGGACCGAGCGGTCTGGCCTTGAGTGCCGACGGCAAGCTCTATATCGCCGATACGTTTAACGGGCGGATTCGGATGGTGGACCTGGAGACGGGCGTGATCAGCACGGCGGCGGGGGATGGAGGGGACTATCGGTACCAGGGCGTCCCCAACGAGTTCTCCACCAGCCTGTCCCGTCCCTACGGGATTGCGTTGGACCGGGAGGGCCACCTGCTGATCACCGATTCGGACAGCCACTTGATCCGGCGCTGGGACCACCGCAAGAAAATCATCACGCTGGTGGCGGGCAACGGCAGAGCCGGGTTTGGGGGGGACGGCGGGGAGCCGAAGGAGAGCAGTTTGAACTATCCCTTCGGGGTGGCGGTGGATCAACGGGGCCACGTCTATATTGCGGACACCTTCAACCACCGGGTCCGGGTGATTGCAAGTTAAAAGTAAAAGGCAGAAGTTGAGAGGCTCCATTTACCTTCTGGTGAGTAGATGCTGAAGAAGAAATCATCGTACAACGTGGCGGTCGTCGGAGCGACGGGGGCGGTCGGGGCCGAGATGATCGAGGTCCTGGAGGAGCGCAAGTTCCCGGTGGACAAGCTCCTTCCCCTGGCCTCGTCCCGTTCGGCTGGGGGCACCGTCTCCTTTCAAGGCCGCGAGATCACCGTGCAGGAGCTGACGAAGGACTCTTTTGAGGGCGTTGACCTGGCCCTCTTTTCGGCCGGGAGCGACGTCAGCAAGGAGTTCGCCCCGATTGCGGCCAAGGCCGGGGCGGTCGTCATCGACAACAGCGCCGCCTGGCGGATGGACAAGGATGTCCCCCTGGTGGTGCCGGAAGTCAACCCGCATGATGTAAACGCCCACCGGGGCATCATCGCGAACCCCAACTGTTCCACGATTCAGATGGTGGTGGCGCTGAAGCCGTTGCACGACCAGGCCCGCATCAAGCGGATTGTCGTGACCACGTTCCAGTCCGTCTCGGGGACCGGGAAGGAGGCGATGGAGGAGTTGATGGAGGAGTCCAAGGCCATCCTCAGTTTCAAGCAGCCGGCGCCCAAGGTCTATCCCCATCAGATCGCCTTCAACTGCCTGCCGCACATCGATGAATTCCTGCCGACGGGCTATACGAAGGAAGAGATGAAGATGCTCCATGAGACCAGGAAGATCATGGGAGACGCGTCGATTCAGGTCACGGCCACCACGGTGCGGGTGCCGGTCTATGTCGGCCATTCGGAGTCGGTCAATATCGAGACGGAGCGCAAGCTCACGGCCAACGAAGCCCGTGCGATCCTCTCCACGGCGCCCGGCGTGCAACTCTACGACGATCCGGCCCATGCCATTTACCCCATGCCGCTGGATGCGGCCGGGAAGGACGATGTGTATGTCGGGCGGATCCGGGAGGACGAGTCGATTCCGAAGGGACTCAACCTCTGGGTGGTCGCCGACAACCTCAGGAAGGGAGCGGCCTTGAACGCCGTGCAGATCGCCGAGCTCCTGGTGCGGTGAGCTCTGGTGTTCTGATGGAGGACTGGAGCGGGCTGGGCAAAGTCTTGATCCTCGTGGGCCTCGTCCTGGCCGGCGTGGGAGGCTTCCTGACGGTGCTCGGCAGGTGGCCTGCTCTGAGCAGCGGGTTTGGCAACCTCTTCGGCCAGTTATTTGGATGGCTCGGCAAGCTGCCCGGCGACATCCTGATCAAGCGGGACCACGTCACGTTTTATTTTCCTCTGGCGACCAGCTTGCTGATCAGCCTGGTCGTAAGCCTGCTCCTGTACCTCCTTTCCCGACGATAACGATGATGCGTCCCGTCTTGACAGTTTGGAGCCTGCTGACCACGGTGTTCCTCGCTGCGCCGGTCTTGGCGGGGGACTCCATTCGCGTCCTGTTGATGCAGGATGCCCAACGGATCGTGCTCTCGGCTGATCGAGGGCTGGTGGTCCG
The DNA here is from genome assembly GCA_964552455.1 of uncultured Nitrospira sp. Classification (GTDB taxonomy): domain Bacteria; phylum Nitrospirota; class Nitrospiria; order Nitrospirales; family Nitrospiraceae; genus VGXG01. The sequence goes on along the minus strand of CAZKHY010000010.1, from coordinate 22,157 downwards.
TTCACTGGGCAGTGAGGAGCAGGCGCTTCCGGGACCCCTGACGGTCACGATCGGGGCGGACCGGAGCGAGTTGGTCGTGAATGGAGCCAGGCTCAGGGGCGAGAACCTGGTCGTGAGGGGACGGGAAGGCGCTCTCACCGTGACAAGCGATCCCGCCTCTTTCTCGGTCAGCGGGGTGCTCCAGATCACGGTCCGCGGAAAAGGTCTGGCGGTGCTCAATCAAGTGGACCTGGAAGAATACGTGAAAGGCGTGGTGCCCGCGGAGATGCATTCCGGCTGGCATCCAGAAGCCCTCAAGGTCCAGGCGGTGGTGGCCAGGACCTATGCGCTGTACCAGCGCTTCGCCAACAAGGAACGGGAGTACGACGTGGTGGCCAGCACCCAGGACCAAGTGTATCGCGGCCGGCAGGGGCTGGATCAGCGGGTCCAGCAGGCCGTGGAGACGACGCGCGGCTTGGTGCTGACGTACGGGAATGCGCCGATCCTCGCCGCCTTCTCGTCAACCGCCGCGGGACCGACCGAGGATGCCATGAACGTCTGGTCCAAGGATCTCCCGTACCTGAAAGGTGTGGACTGCCCGTTCGACCAGAATTCCCCCTATTACCAGTGGCGGGCGTCGTTCAAGCTGCAGGATTTGGAAGACGGCCTCAGGCGGCAGGGGATCATGGTCGGTGCCATCGCAAGCCTGACGCCCTTTGCCTACAGCCAGGCCGGTCGGGTCACCAAGATCCGGCTGCTGCACGCCAAGGGGGAGCTGATCCTGCGAGGCGAAGACCTGCGACGGGTGGTGGGCTACTCCGTCGTCCCCAGCACCCAGTTCGAGGTGGAAGCGGTCGGGCAGACCGTCGTCCTCTCCGGACGGGGAGCCGGTCATGCCGTGGGGCTCTGTCAGTGGGGAGCCAAAGAGATGGCAAGCCTCGGCTACCCCTTTACCACGATCTTGCGTTATTACTACCCGGGGGCCGACATCAACGACCTGCACCTGGTGGCTCCCGTCGCTCCCTCCATTCCCTGATGCGGCTCTCCGATTTCGACTTTCCCTTCGACCCCTCGCTGATCGCCGAACGACCCGTCGAACCGCGCGATCGAGCCAGACTCCTGGTCCTGCCCCGCGCCGGCGGAGCCTGCTCCCACCGGCACGTCGCCGATTTGCCGTCCCTGCTCGAGCCGGGCGACTTGCTCGTGGTCAATGACACGAAGGTGTTGCCGGCTCGACTGAGCGGTCGGAAGAGGCCGGGCGGCGGAAAGGTCGAGATGGTGCTGGTCGGGGAGCTGGCCGGAAACCAGTGGGAGGTTCTGCTCAAAGGGAAGGCGGCGCCGGGACAGGTCATTGAATTGGCGCAGGAGGCTTCTGCGACAGTCGTTCGGCAAGGGGCGTCGGGGACGATCGTGCAGATCGCGAGCCCGAAGCCGGTCCGTGAGATGCTCCAGGACATCGGGCAGATGCCCTTGCCGCCCTACATCAAGCGGGGGCCGACGGAGCAGGACCGGATCTGGTACCAAACGCTCTTTGCCCGGCTCGAAGGCTCCATTGCGGCTCCGACAGCCAGCCTGCATTTTACGGACAAGCTGCTCGCGGCCTTGCACGAGCGGGGAATCCCGATGGCAACCGTGACGCTTCATGTCGGGCCGGCCACGTTCAGGCCCGTGCGCACGGAGCGGGTTCAGGATCATCCCATGGCGTCCGAGGTCATCGAGGTGTCCCCAGAGACAGCCGAGACTATCCGGCTTGCCAAGTCCGAGGGACGGCGCATCGTGGCGGTCGGTACGACCGTGGTCCGTGCCTTGGAATCGTCGGTCGACGGGAACGGGCTGGTGCAGCCGAAGCGGGGGGAGACCGGTTTGTTCATCATCCCGGGCTATCGGTTCCGGGCCGTGGACGCCCTGATGACCAACTTCCACCTTCCCCGCACGACGCTCCTCATGCTGGTGTCGGCTTTCGCGGGGCTGGATCGGCTGCGGGAAGCCTATGGCGAGGCGATCAAGCAGCGGTATCGGTTCTACAGCTACGGCGACGCGATGCTGATCTTATGACAGCCTGAAAGCCTGCAGGTTTGAAAGTCGTAAAGTCACAACGCCCGCGTCCAGACTTGACGACTTTCGGACGTTGAGGCTTTTGGACGCGGGGCTAAAGCAGTTCTTTGTGGATCTGGATGGGCACGCGCGCCTTCATCGATTCTTTGTAGGCCATCAGGGCGCGCTGCTGTTTCTGGAACAGGAAGTCCTGGAGAATCCGGTCGTTGGCCGAGGAGCCCGCGCTGGACTGGGTTTCGGTCTGGCGGGCCATGAGGCTCTGGGCTTCCGCGATCTCGGCCGGCGTGAGGGAAACGGAATCACGCACCACGGTCATGGCCTTCTGGCTCAAGAGCTCCACGGCGTAGAGCGATTCGAAGAGCGAGGGCGTGAGGTGGTTGGCGGCGAGGATGCGGCGGTACAGGTCCGGATCGAACGCGCCGTTCCGCTGGAAGTCTTTGCGTTGCAGGATGCTGTCGCGCAGCTCGCCGGGACTGACGGTCAAACCCATGTCCTTGGCGGCCAGGAGCCAGATCTTGTTTTCGATCAGCCCGTCGATGACGAACTGCTTCAGCGTTTCTTCCTTGAAGTCCCCTTGGACGTTTTCCTTGTAGAAGCGGTAGGTGTTTTCGAAGCTGCGCCGGTACTCGTCGCGGGTGATCGCCATGTCCCCCACCGAGGCGACCGCGTTCGATTCCTGTTCGCCGAACCCCCACCAGCCCATCGTGATCACAAACGCGATGGCCAGGGTGCCCATGATGGATTTCAGCAGCCAGGGATACTTGTGGGCGCTGTCGCGCATCAGCTTGATCATTCCGGTTCTCCTGTGACGGACTGGATTGTACTGAGGGGCGACCCTAAAGGCAAGGGGCGTTGGCTCGGCGCCATCACGCGTTCCTTACCGGAAAGAAGATGTCCGGCTGTGGGTGGGGGCTTGCGGGACCTGGTCAATTTGCGAATAGATTGGCAAATTTGTGATCCAGCATGAAATTTGCTATACTTGTCCAATAATTGTGAGGAGGGCGCTTGGCGGAGGAAGGGCAGGGGACGAGCCCTTTGAATTTGGGGGTCTATCCCAAGGCGCACGTCCTCAATCGTTTCATCGCCAAGTTCGTCGATCTCATTCTCGTGGCCGCGGCCGATCGGCTTGTTCCTCCGGTCGGCTGGCTGGCGGGGTTGGGCTACCTCCTGATCGCCGACGGATTTTCCGGAGGGCGCAGCGTCGGCAAGCGCCTGATCGGCCTGCAGACCGCCATCCCCCGCACCCACGAGGTTGCTGGCTTCAAGGAGTCCATCATTCGAAACTTGCCTCTGGCGCTGGCCTATCTGCTCTTTCCCCTGCCCTATGTCGGGTGGCTCTTGGCGATCGCGATCACGGGGTTTGAAACCTTGCTGATCATTGGCAACGAGCAGGGGGCCAGGCTGGGCGATGAAATCGCTCATACGCAGGTGCTGGATGTGGGCCAGTTGGATCTGCGGGACTAAGTAGGGAAGCTTCCCTGATTCTGAGTGTTGTTGACGAAGGGGGAGAACGGTGGGACTAACAGGTGACGTCCTCGGCTGGTTCTCGAACGACTTGGCCATTGATCTGGGGACCGCGACCACCCTGGTCTATGTCCGGGGCAAGGGCATCGTCCTGAACGAGCCCTCCGTGGTGGCGGTCGAAAAGAAGAGCGAGAAGGTTTTGGCGGTCGGCGCCGAAGCGAAAAAAATGCTCGGTCGCACCCCCGGCAACATCACGGCCATCCGGCCGATGAAAGAGGGCGTGATCGCGGACTTCGAGATGGCCGAGCGCATGCTGAAGTATTTCATCACCAAGGCGCACAACCGGAGCACGTTCGTGCGGCCCCGCATCATCATCGGCGTGCCGTCCCGCATCACCCAGGTGGAACAGCGTGCCGTACGGGATTCGGCCGAGCTGGCGGGGGCCCGGGAAGTCTATCTGATCGAGGAACCCGTGGCGGCCGCGATCGGGGCCGGTCTTCCGATCACGGAGCCGTCCGGCAACATGGTGGTGGACGTGGGAGGGGGGACCACCGATATCGCGGTCATCTCTCTGGGCGGGATCGTGTACAGCGAATCCGTCAAGGTGGCGGGCGATCGCATGGACGATGCGATCATGAACTACGTCAAGAAGAAGTACAACCTCCTGATCGGAGAACACATGGCCGAGCGGATCAAGGTGGAGATCGGGTCGGCCTATCCGTTCGAGGAAAAGAAGACCATGACGATCAAAGGGCGGGATTTGATCTCGGGCATCCCACGCACCCTCGTGGTGGATGATGCCGAGATTCGGGAAGCGCTTCAGGAGCCCATCGGGACGATCGTGAACGCGATCAAGGTGGCGCTGGAGAACACCCCCCCGGAGCTGGCTGGCGACATCATCGACCGTGGCATCGTGCTGACCGGAGGCGGGTCGTTGCTGAAAGGCATGGACACGCGGTTTCGAGAGGAGACGAATCTGCCGATCATCACGGTGGACGATCCGCTCACCTCCGTGGTGCTGGGGGTCGGCAAAATCCTCGACGAACTGGATTTGCTCCGCAAGGTCTCGGTGATGTCGCAGTGTAGCAGCTCCCGCTAAGGCTTCCCATCCCGTACGTGGATGGCCATGTTTCGTACGACTTCCGGGACAAGGCGGGTGGCGCTGCTGCTGTTCATCCTGCTGTTGTCCGTCGTCTTCCTGCTTCCCAAACAGAGCCGGGGCCTGTTGCAGAGCGTCGGCCAGCCGCTCGCCCAGCTCGTGTCTTTTCCCCTCGAGGCCTTCTCCGCGGTGGAGCGCAGCCTGCGGAACTTCTGGGACGGCTACGTCTCCTTGCACCGCGTGTCCGAAGAGAACCGGCGCCTGCATCGGGAGATTCAGCAGTTGCGGGGCCGGAACGTCGAGCTGCAGGAGATGGCGGCGGCCAGCCAGCGCCTGGCCAGGCTGCTTGAGTTCAAGGAGCGGCTGAGCCCCAGGACGATCGCGGCGCAGGTGATCGGTCGGGATGCGACCAACTGGTACCGGAGTATCGTCCTGGACAAGGGCGAGCGGGACGGGGTGCGGGTCGAGATGGGGGTGATGACCCCGGACGGGGTGGTGGGGCGGGTGGTGAAAACCACTTCCTTCTCCTCCGTCGTGCTGCTGATTACCGACCCCAACAACGCCATCACGGGGTTGATTCAACGGACCAGGGATGAAGGCATTGTGGAAGGCACGGCGCAGGGCCGCGCGCGCCTGAAATACATCCCCCTCCTCTCCACCGTGCGGACGGGAGACGTCGTGGTGACGTCGGGGCTGGCTGGCGGGTTTCCGCGCGGGCTGGCCATCGGTACGATCACGCGCATTGACCGGGAAGAGGGGGATCTGTTCCAGTCGGCCGAGATTGCCCCGGAGGTGGATTTTCTGAAATACGAGGAAGTGCTGGTGATTACCGATCCGCGCCCGTCCGGGACGTCTGGCGAGGAGCCGCCCGGCTCGCCGACCGACAGGTCCGGGGAGCCGAAGCCGTGAAGCCGGCGCTCTATGCCGGGCTCGTGCTCGGGCTTGTTCCGATCCAGGCCACCCTGCTCCACTACGTCGGCTTCGCCGGCGTCAGACCGGACCTCTGCTTGGTCGCCGCTTGCTTGGTGGGGTTTCTGGCCGGTGAGCTGGAAGGGCTGTTGATCGGCGTGACGCTGGGGGTCGTCCAGGGGTTCTTTTCGGCCGGGGACCTGTGGCTCAACGTCATGATCAAGGGAGGGGCGGGGCTGCTGGCCGGGTTGGCTGGCAGACACGTGACGAATCCTACGCCCGTGTCGTTGCTGGTGGCGCTGGCGGGGCTGTCGGTTCTGTCCGGCTTGATCGGGCTGTTCTCCGTTCGGTCGGGAAGGGGCCCGGTGGAGTATCTGGTGGCCATGCCGTCGGTGTTGTTGCCGGAGACGGTCCTGAACGTCGTCGTTGGGGCCGGGACGTACTGGCTGATCGCCGGGCGGGTTCGGCGGGATGAGGCGGTTGAGCGAGGGTCGACGGGGCTGGTCGGGTGACAGGCCGGCGGTCGGGAGCCGGCGTACAGGGCGTGCGGGTGGGGTGACATGCAGGAGTTGGGCACAAGGCATGACGAACTCCGTGAGCTGCAGCGACGGTTGCTCATTCTCAAGATCGCGCTGCTGCTGGTCGTGGCGCTCCTGGCGTTTCGCCTCTGGCACCTCCAGATTCGCGATGGGTCCTACTATCGCGACCTGTCCGAGAACAACCGGACCCGGTCGGTGATCCTCGAACCGGCGCGCGGCCTGATCTATGACCGTCACGGGGTCCTGTTGGCCAACAATGCGCCGAGCTTTGGCCTCTACGTGACCCTGGAAGACGTCAAAGACCGCACCCAGTTGGTCAAGCGACTGGTCGACCTGATCGGGCTGGATGAAGCCCTCTTGCGCAAGAAGCTCTCGGAGCGGACCAGCAAGCTGGTGCCCAGAAAGTTGAAAGGCGGGCTGACGCTTCGAGAAGCGGCGATCATTGAGTCACACCGGCTGGATCTGCCGGGCGTGATGGTCCAGGCGGACTCCCGGAGAAATTATCCGGCCGGCGTGACGGCGGCCCACGTGATCGGCTATGTGGGGGAAGTCTCCGCGGATCAACTGGAGAAGGCCGAATCGGCCGATCTTCATCAGGGCAGCCTCGTGGGACAGTACGGGGTGGAAAAGGCCTATGATCGCTTCCTGCGGGGCCGAGCCGGCCAGAAGACGATCGAGGTGGACGCGCTGGGGCACGAGAAGCAGACGGTCGAAGTCCAACGGCCCGAAGCCGGGGATGACCTCTACGTGACGATCGACTTCCGTCTGCAAACGCTGGCGGAAGAATTGCTCGGCGAGGAGGCCGGCGCCATCGTCGCGCTCGATCCGACCACGGGCGAGGTGCTGGCGCTGGCCAGCCGTCCCGCGTTCGATCCCAACCTCTTGTCGCGCGAACTGACCACCAAGCAATGGGAGGCGATCGTTCAGAACGAGGCCCACCCCCTCACGAACCGGGCGACGCAAGGCCAGTACCCTCCCGGGTCGACCTTCAAGATCGTCATGGCGGCGGCCGCGCTCGAGTCCAACACCGTCGGTCCCTCGACCAAGATCCGCTGCGTGGGCGGGTTCCCGTTCGGCAACCGTGTCTACAGGGACTGGAAGACGAGCGGCCACGGCCTGATGGACGTCAGCCAGGCCCTCGTGGATTCCTGCGACGTGTTTTTTTATACGGTGGGTCAGCGCATGGGCATTGACACCATCGCCTCGTTCGCGGAGCAATTCGGCCTGGGACAGGAGACCGGCGTCGAACTGCCGTCCGAGCGCGTCGGGATCGTGCCCTCCACCGCCTGGAAGGCCAAGGCCAAGGGGCAGCCCTGGCTGCCGGGGGAGACCATCTCCGCCTCCATCGGCCAGGGATACGTGATCGTGACGCCGCTGCAGATGGCCCACCTGATCGCCACCGTGGCCAACGACGGGGTGTCGTTCCGGCCCCGCCTCGTCAAGGCGGTCATGGAGCGGGCGACGGGCCGCCTGCAGGATATTCCGGCGGTCGCCAACGGCACGTTGTCGGTCAAGCCCGAGACGCTGGAGCTCATTCAGGAGGCGCTGGCCGGCGTCGTGACCCGAGGCACGGCCACGCGGGCGAAATCGTTGCTCGTGTCCATCGCCGGCAAGACCGGCACGGCGCAAACAGCCGCGCTCCGCACGGGCCCGGAGAAGGACATTCCCAAGAAGCTGCGGGACCATGCCTGGTTCGTCTCCTATGCGCCCGTGGATCAGCCGCGGATCGCCGTGGCGGTCCTCGTGGAGCACATGGGGCATGGCGGGTCGGCCGCGGCTCCCCTGGCCAAGCAGATGATCGAAGCCTATGTGAAGTTCAATGGACCCGCTTCGCCGGTGGTCGAGGAGCCGAGGCCCGTGCGGCCGGCCGGGACTGACCTGGCCTTGCAGGTGCCCCATGATTGACCGGGTCATCGACAGCCGCCGGCTGGACAGTTTTGACTGGCAGTTTCTCGCGCTGGTAGCGGCCATCCTGCTGGTGGGCGTCCTGTCCATTTACAGCGTCACCCACGCGCAGCCGGGCGGCGGCGTTCCGCTCTACGTCAAACAGGTGATCTGGATCCTGGTCGGCGGGGCGGCCTTCGTGGCCATGCTCGCGGTCGACTACCACAAGATTTCCCGGCTGGCGTACGTCCTCTACGCGATCGTGCTGGTCTTGCTGGCCGTGGTCCTGGTGGCGGGAAAAACCAGCCGGGGCGCGCAACGGTGGATTCCCATCGGACCCTTTGCCTTTCAGCCGTCCGAATTCGCAAAGCTGGTCCTGATTCTCGTGCTGGCCACGTACTACGCCAATGCCCCGCGCGAAGGGTGGCTGCAGCGGGTGGTGCTGCCGGGCCTGATCATGATGCCGGGCCTCCTGTTGATTCTGAAGCAGCCGGACCTGGGCAGCGGGTTGAGTTTTCTGGCGATCTACGCCGCCATGCTGCTGGTGGTGGGGATGCGCTCGAAGGCGCTCGGCATCCTGCTGCTCTTCGCACTCATGCTGTTCCCCTTTGCCTGGGAGATGCTGTGGGGGTCGCTGCACGATTATCAGCGGCAACGGATCATGGCCTTCGTGGATCCTGCCTACGATACGGGCGGCAAGGGCTACCATGCCCTGCAGTCCCGCATCGCGATCGGGTCCGGGGAACTGATCGGCAAGGGGCTCTACGGCGGGACGCAGAGCCAGCTGAAGTTCTTGCCGGAAGGCCATACGGATTTTGTCTTCGCGGTCTTTGCCGAGGAATGGGGCTTCGTGGGCGTCCTGGTGCTCCTGGCGCTCTTTCTCGGGCTGATCGTCCTGTCATTGGAAATTGCCTTGAAAGCCAAGGACGTCCTGGGGGCGCTGCTGGCCGCCGGCGTGATCGCCATGCTCGGCTTCTGCCTCGTGGTGAACATCGGCATGACGGCCGGCCTCCTGCCGATCGTCGGCATTCCGCTGCCGCTGATGAGCTACGGGGGCAGCGCGGTGGTCACGACGATGGCGGGCCTGGGGCTTCTGCTGAATATCAAACGCCGGCGCCTGACCTTGTTCTATTAGGCCCGTCGGCGGGCCTGCTCCGCGGATCGGGTGATCAACGGAGCAGGGCGACGCCAACAGTTTTGGCGGATTACAGACGAGTTTGCCGTTAACCTCTAATTGAGCACGCAGCCTGCTGGAGCCCGGATGGAGCCGGATCGCGCCGACCGCGACCAAGAGGCCGATCCAGCGTGAGTCGCGGCGACGTCCGTTGCTGCACCGGTTGAGCAGTCTGCAGGGAGCCACTATGGGATTGGAAATCGCCATCAACGTGACGCGCGAGGAGACCCGGGCGGCGGTGCTGGATAACCGCGTCGTGACGGATCTCTACATTGACCGGCTCAAGACCAAGGATTTTGTCGGGAACATCTATAAGGGACGGGTCGCGAAAGTCTTGCCGGGCATGCAGGCGGCCTTCGTGGACATCGGGATGGAAAAAGCCGCCTTCATGCACGTATCGGACCTTTCGACCGACACGGAGCCGGGGGATACGCTTGTGGACAGCGAAGACGACGACAAGGGCCCCGAAATGCCCCGGCCCCGCCGCCAGGCCACGAGACCCATCGAGCAATTGCTGCAAGAAGGCCAGGAGCTCATGGTCCAGATTTCCAAGGGACCGATCGGGACCAAGGGGCCGCGGGTCACGACCTACGTCTCGTTGCCGGGGCGGTATTTGGTCTTCATGCCGAACGTCGAGCACATCGGCGTGTCGCGGCGGATTCCGAAGGACGAGGAACGGGCCAGGCTGAAGGAAATCATGAAGCGGGTCCGCCAGCCCGGCTGCGGCTACATCGTCCGGACGGTGAGCGAGGGCGTGAAGGAAGAGGAGCTGCGGTCCGACGTGGAGTTCCTGCACGTCCTCTGGCAGGACGTGCTCAAGAAACGGGAACAGTTGCCGCCGCCGGCCCTCCTGCACACGGACCTGACGCTGCCGTTCCGGGTGGTCCGCGATCTGTTCACCAAGAAAGTGGACCGCCTGCTGATCGATTCCAAGCCGGAGTACGAGGCGGTCAAGGATTTCGTCCACCGCTTTCTGCCGGAGCAGACTTCCCGCATTCACTATTACGACAAGGAGGAGAGCCTCTTCGACCACCTGGGCATCGAGATGGAGATCACGCGGGCCCTGAGTCGCAAGGTCTGGCTGAAGTCCGGGGGGCACATCGTCGTGGACCATACCGAGGCGATGACGGTCATCGACGTGAACACCGGGCGTTTCGTCGGCAAGCGGGACCAGGAGGAGACCATCCTGAAGAACAACCTCGAGGCGGTGAAGGAGATCGCCTATCAGGTCAAGCTGCGGGGGATCGGGGGGCTCATCATCATCGATTTCATCGATATGGAGCGGGAGAAGAACCGCGACAAGGTGTACCAGGCGCTGGTGGATGCGATGGCCAGCGACAAGGCCCGCACCAGAATTTCCCGCATCTCCGACCTGGGGCTGGTCGAAATCTCCCGCGAGCGGGTCCGGGAGGACCTGCTGCGCACCCTGTCCGAACCCTGCCGGTACTGCGAGGGACGCGGCTACACCAAGTCCCCGACGACGGTCGCCTATGAGATCTTCCGTGAGATCCGCCGGATCGGCCGCGCGCCGGAAGAACAGAAGATCGTCCTGGGCGTCAATCCCAGCGTGGCCGACATCCTGTACGAGGAAGAGCGGCAAGGGGTCGAGGACCTGGAACGGAGCAGCAATGTCAGGATCATTGTGCAGGCCGATCCGTTGCTCCACCTGGAGCAGTACGACATTGCCGTCCTCTGACCGACCGCGTCATCCCCTGTGAGGACCGTCTGTGAGCAGATTCACGTCACTCCGGCCCTGGTTTCGCCTGCGCGCCGTCCAGGGGGTCGGTGATGCGGCGGTCTGCCGGCTCGTCCACGCGTTCGGCTCGCCGGAGGCGGTGCTGGCGGCCTCGGTCGATGCGCTCCTGGCGTCGGGGGACGTGAGTCCCACCGTGGCGCAGGCAATCAGGCGGGGAGTTGAGGCGGAGACCGAGGAAGCCATCGACCGCGAGCTGGCGATGCTGGAGCGGTTGCAGGTCTCGGTGGTGACCTGCCTCGAGGAGGCCTATCCGCCGCGCCTCAAGCTGATCCCGGACCCTCCGCCGCTGCTCTACGTGAGCGGGAAGCTGGATCCAAAGGATTGCCATGCAGTGGCGATCGTGGGGGCCCGGCGTGCGACGGTCGCCGGCCGGCTGGTGACCGAGCGGCTCAGCCGTGATCTGGCGTCGGCCGGCTTCACGATCGTGAGCGGTTTGGCACGTGGCGTGGATGCGGCGGCCCACCGGGGGGCGCTGGAATCCGGGGGGCGAACGGTGGCTGTGTTGGGTTGCGGGATCGACCGGACCTATCCCCCCGAGCACCAGGCGCTCCGGAAGCAGATCGAGGCGAGCGGGGCCGTGGTGGCCGAACTGCCGTTGGGGGCCTACCCGCACGGCTACCATTTTCCGCGTCGCAATCGTATCATTAGTGGGATGTCCCTGGGGGTGGTCGTGACCGAGGCGGCTCTGCAGAGCGGGTCGCTCATCACGGCCCGGCTGGCGGCCGAGCAAGGGCGAGAAGTCTTTGCCGTACCGGGAGCCGTGACGGCCGAGAACAGCCGCGGGCCCAACGGCCTGATCAAACAGGGGGCCAAGCTCGTTGAACACGTGGCGGACGTGATCGATGAGCTTCTGCCGCAGCTTGATGGTCCGTTTCGAGAGCGTCTGCGGGACCGTCCGCCTGCCCACGGGGGCGCGAAGCTCGAACTGAGCCGGGGAGAGGCAACGGTCCACGGCCTGCTCTCTGCGGAGCCCATGCACATCGATGCGCTGATCACCCGCAGCGGCTTGCCGGCGGCCGACGTCGCGGGGCTGCTCCTGGCTCTGGAACTGAAAGGCGCGGTGCGCCAGTTGCCGGGCCGCTCCTTCGTCCGCACCGAGGTTTGACTCAAGAGACTTGCAAAGCGAGCCGAAGTCGGTATATATCACGGCCCCGGCTCGAATCGGCTATTGACCGCGCCGCAAGGAACACATGGCCAAATCACTCATCATCGTAGAGTCGCCAGCCAAGGCCAAGACCATCACCAAGTACTTGGGCCGCGGCTACACCGTCATGGCCTCGATCGGCCACGTCAAGGATCTGCCGACCAGCAAGCTGGGGGTGGACATCGAGCACGACTTCACCCCGCAGTACGTGACCATCAAGGGCAAAGCCAAAGTCCTGGCCGACATCAAGAAGAAGGCCCAGGAGGTGGAGAAGGTCTATCTCGCCCCGGACCCGGACCGGGAGGGGGAGGCCATCGCCTGGCACATCGCCCAGGAAATCGACGGCAAATCCGCGGCCGGCAAGGCCAAGGACCGCAAGGTCTTCCGCGTCCTGTTCAACGAGATCACCGAGTCCGCAATCAAGCGCGCGCTGCAGTCCCCCGGCCAGATCGACCTCAAACTGGTCAACGCCCAGCAAGCCCGCCGCGTCCTGGACCGGATCGTCGGCTACCAGGGCAGCCAGTTGCTCTGGAAGAAAGTGCGGCGGGGGCTCAGCATGGGCCGCGTCCAGTCCGTCGCGGTGAAATTGATCTGCGACCGGGAGCGCGAGCGGGAGGCCTTCCGCTCCGAGGAATACTGGTCGATCACGGCGACGCTGGCCGGCACCCAGCCCCCGCCCTTCGAAGCCAAGCTCCACAGCGTGAACGGCCAGGAGGCCGTGATCTCCTCGGCGCAGGAGGCCGAACGCATCGTGGCTTCCGTGCAGGGGAAGGACTTCATCGTCCACTCCATCGAACGCAAGGAGAAGCGGCGCAACCCCGTGGCGCCGTTCATCACCAGCCGGCTTCAGCAGGAGGCGGCGCGCAAGCTGCGGTTCACCCCCAAGAAGACCATGACGCTGGCCCAGCAGCTCTACGAGGGGTTGGAGATCGGCAAGGAGGGACCGGTCGGCTTGATCACATACATGCGGACCGATTCGCCGCGCATCTCCAACGAGGCGGCGGAGGAGGCCCGGCAGGTCATCCGCGAACGGTTCGGCAGCGAGTATCTGCCGGCCACGCCCAACGTCTACAAGACTCAGAAGGCCGCCCAGGAGGCCCATGAGGCCATCAGGCCGACCTCGGCCCATCGCGACCCCGAGTCCATCAAGCAGTTTTTGGAGAAGGATCAGTATCAGCTCTACAAGCTGATCTGGAACCGCTTTATCGCGTCCCAGATGGCGCCGGCGCTCTTGGAAGTCACCAGGGTGGACAGCATGCCCCAGGGCACGAGCGAGGCCTATGTCTTTCGCGCCAACGGGACCGTCGTGAAATTCGCCGGCCATCAGGCGGTCTACATGGAAGGGCGTGATGCGGACCTCGCGGCTCAGAGCCGGAAGGCCGACCAGGAAGCGGACGATGAATCCGAGCGGCGGCTGCCGTCCTTGACCGAAGGCGAGCGCCTCCGCCTGGTCGCCCAGGAGGGGCAGCCGGTCCCGGGCCTCATGCCCAAGCAGCATTTCACGCAGCCGCCCCCGCGCTACAACGAAGCCCTGTTGATCCGCGAGCTGGAAGAAAAGGGCATCGGGCGCCCCTCCACCTACGCCAGCATCATCTCCACGATCCAGGAGCGCAAGTACGTGGACAAGGTGGAAGGCCGGTTCGTGCCGACGGAAACGGGCCGGACGGTCAACGACTTTCTCGTGAAGGGGTTCCCGGACATCCTCAACGCGGATTTCACGTCGCTGATGGAGAAGGAGCTGGACGAGGTGGAGGAAGGGGAGAAGCCCTGGGTGGCCGCCGTGCGCGATTTTTACCAGCCCTTCAGCCGGGACATCCAAAAAGCGCAGGACATCCCGGGACCCAAGGACGTGGTGGAGCCTCCGACCAACATCCCCTGCGAGAAGTGCGGCCGCATGATGGAAATCAAGTGGGGCCGGAACGGGAAGTTCCTGGCCTGTCCGGGCTACAAGGAGGATCCGCCCTGCAAGAACACGCAAAACTTCGAGAAACTGCCGGACGGGACCATCAAGATCGTCGCCAAGCAGGACATGACGACCGAGGAGAAGTGCGACAAGTGCGGTTCCCCGATGGTTATCAAGATCGGGCGGTTCGGCAAATTCATCGCCTGCTCCGCCTATCCTGCGTGCAAAACGACCAAGCCGATTCCCCTGGGCGTCAAATGCCCGCAGGACGGCGGGAATCTGACGCAGAAACGCAGCAAGAAGGGCCGCACCTTTTACGCCTGCGCCAACTATCCCAAGTGCGAGTTTGCCATTTGGGACCGCCCGGTCAACAAGCCCTGTCCCAACTGCCAGGCCCCCTTCCTGGTCGAAAAGTCGAGCAAGCAGGCCGGCATCACCGTCCAGTGCCGGAACGAGGACTGCGGCTACAAGGAAGCCGGCTGAGCGTCCGCGAAGCGTCCTTCTCTTCCCCCCTCACTTCTTGCCGGTCCTATTGTTATCACCCGGTAGCGCCGCAAAACAATTGACGATGCTCGCCCAACGGTGAATAATGTCCTTCGGGATACCTCCGTTGATCTGCCGTGTGCCGGTGAGTCAGACGGTGCGCCGACGGTCCTGCCAACCGTAAAGGGAGAAGGCCGCCATGAAGGCAAAAGAGGGCGTCATTGAGCTTCTGAACAAGGCCCTCACCGCGGAATTGACAGCGATGCATCAGTATCTCCTCCACGCGTCTCTGTGCGGCAATTGGGGGTACGAGCGATTGCATCATGAGTTGGGTGCCCGCGCGACCGAAGAGGTGGGCCATACGTCCGAAGTCATGGACCACATCCTCTACCTTGAGGGCGCTCCGGACATGCAAAGTCTGGGCACGGTCAGTGCCGGCCAGACGGTCCCGGAGCTGTTCAACGCTGATCTGAAACTGGAACAGCACGATGTGCAGTTGTTGAGGGAGGCGATCACACACTGCACCAAGGTTGGGGATTACACAACCCGCCACAAGCTCGAGGAGATGATCAAGGAGTCAGAGGAGCACATTGATTGGCTTGAGACGCAGTTGCGGACGATCAAGCAAGTCGGCATCGAGAACTACCTGAGCGAGCAGATCAAGAAGGGAGGATCTTAGGCCCCTCAGTGTGCAGTATATCCGCGATAGTCTGCGAAACGTCATTCAGCATTCATTGTCCGCAGACCGGGCACGTTGAGATCCCATCTGTCAAGGGCTCTCCCTGGAACTCTGCAGGCAAGACAGTCCAGTCCCCACGCTGCGTTGGATCATCAGCCCAAAAGAGCGGGACCGACTTCGTCAGATAGACAAACCGATCCTGATCGTACTCCACAACGAAGATCCACTGACTTTCCAGCCGAGCTTGAGCTTCAATCTCCTGGATCGGCTGAGCGGTCCATCCGGACCAGATGATCTGGTGCAGGGTGACGTGATCCGGGACGCTGTCCCCGCTACGGTCGTATTGAACCTCAATCAACCCGTTCGGCAGGACATCCCACCCAACCGCTTCATCTAGCTGGGTTGCATTGGCTGGCCCAGTTGGCCAGCCCAGTAAGACGAAGCAGGCCAGAACGATCCATGAGCTTGCGTCGAGCCGTCTTCTCAACATGTCCTTCCTTCCTACGGCATTTCCCCTGGGGGGAGGGTGAACATGGCCTCCATGATTGGCACAAGAATCTTCCACATCCACCAGCCAATGACGGCCAGGAGAATCATCCCGAGCGAAATGCCCAGGCTTAAGAGCACTCCTTCTTCCGTGATTCTATTCACTGCCATCCCAGGCTGGCGCGCGACCTCGAGAAAAACCTACGAGCCGGTTCTCCCGCGAGCTTGATGACCGCTTACTACGGGCCCATTCCTGGTGAAGGTGCCAGGATACTCAAGAAACAGAGCCGCTTGCGTAATCGCATAGCCGCAGCTTCCGCAAGCCCAGAAAGCTCCGGTCTGGACGAGGTTGTGCTGCTGGCACCGCGGGCAGTGACGAATTTTCATGGAACCCCCCTCTGTCAATACTCCTCCTCGGTGTCTCCTCCGTCGGCTCAATCGTGACGATCCGTTCCGCAATGCTGATGCCGAATCTGCCGGGGACACTCGCGCCTCAGTAGGCAAAGTCGATCCCCACCAGTAAGGTTTGCCCCAGCATATCGCCGCCGCCCACCGCCGTGCCGATCGTGCGAAAGGTGTTGTATTCCGCGTGCAGGGCCGCAGCGCTGCGCGTCGAATAATGGAAGTTGTAGCGGGCCATGAAGGTGTGCGAATAGACGTCGTTGTAATCGTGCTTGAACGAGGTGTCCCCCTGGCGATCGTTTTGAACCCAGTCGTAGCGGTAGGTGAACAGCCAGCCCGGCATTCTGAGGAGGGGAAATTGCGTGGGGTACCAATCGAGCTCCACAAACCCGCCGTTCCAAGAGGCTTGCGATGCGCTGGAGACGGTTGACTGCGAGGCAAAGAGGCTCTTGCTGTCGTGGGCGTGCATCCAGGCTCCGAAGAGATTCCATTGGCCGTCGAAGGTCGGCTGTAGTCCACACCGATCCGGCTGAAGGGTTGCCCGGAGCCAGCCGTGCCAGGGCAGGCGGGGCAGTTTGGATTGGCCGCCGTCGGAGCCGTGCCCCAAGCCCCGAAGACGCCGATCCGCTGACCGGTGACGATGCCGTAGCCTCCAAAAGACTGGGTCACATGCCCGTAATAGTTGATCGCCCGTCCGCCGTTGACGTTCGGGTTGAGGTTGCTGTTGGAGATGGCATTCAGGGAGTAACGGAAGGAGCCTTCCCCTTCGGTGGGGGCGATGCCCGCCAACTCGATGCCGGGCTGGTTGTCGCCGATTGCGAAGGTGTTCGGGTTGCCGTAGCCGGCGGACTGCGTGACAAGGCCGCTGATCGAGGTCGTGTAGGGCGTGCCGGGCTGGTAGTGATACATCACGAACGGGGTGTTGAGCGTCGGGCTCCGCTTCTCACTGAACGGCACGTCCAGTTCATATTTGCCGACCCGGAGGTTCATCAGATAGCCGTCGCTGCCGAGACCGACGAAGCGATCGAGGGTGTTCAACCGGATGAAGGCCGTTTCGAGGTCGCCCTGCCCGGCGGTGGAGCCGGTCTGGAAGCCCGCGCTTGCAAGGCCGGGGGTGTACACGATCCCGAAACTGGTATGTCGATTGAGCAGGCCGAAGCTCAAGATGTCCAAGCCCGTGAAGCCGAAGCTGCCCGTGGAGGCGTTGATCCCGTCCCCGCGGAGGCCGGCCGACTGGTATCCCACGGTGGTGCGGAACGAGACCGGCCAGTACCCCATTGTGATGCCTTCGTGAGTCGGGATGTCCTCATCGGCCCCCAGTTGGTAGCCGTGATCACGGAAAAGGTTTCCAAAGTCGTTGAGCTTCGGGAAGGACGGCACGTGACAGACGTTGCACGTGAAATTGTACTTCCGGGCAAAGGCGGGAATGGCGTTGGCCGGTTGAACCTGGGTGCTCAGCTCGTAGCTGAACAGGGCGACGAGCGTGAAGGCCGCAACGGGAACGAACTTTGTTTTGCGCGGTCGAGAGAGCGCTGACGGCATCGACATCTCCTTCTTCCCCCGTTTTCAAGTTTTTAATAAATGATAATAGTTTTCAAAATCACTATAGGGGAGCGCAGGCCTCGATGGAATGTTCATTTTCCTGGTACGACATGCTCGTTGGTCGAAACAGTCTGCGGTCGGAGAATCCGGATCAGGGCATGAAGGGAGCAAGAAAAGGAGGCCAAGAGGCTCCGCCCAGGATGCGGTGGCTGGGCGGCTGCGATCCGTCGTCCTTTTGTGCCGAGTCGAGGCTTCTGTCGGGGGAGCTAGGCTTTCAAGCTGCGGCCATTTCGTCGGTCTTGTCTTCTCGTGGTGGCCTTGTTGTAGGACTGGCTGTGAAGGGAGCGAGGACGTTCCGGGAGGGGGGAAGACCTGGCCTGATTTCTGAACCGGGAGGGTGAGCAGCCGACGGCCTTTTTGAAAAAATGGCTGAAGGCGAACGGGTCACTGAACCCAAGGCTTCCGGCAATGGCCGCGGTGGTGTCGAGCCCCTCTCGAAGCATTCGCCCGGCCTTCTCCAGGCGAAGCTGTTTCCGATACTGGGAAAATGATTTCCCCATGCGGGTTTCAAAGAGCACGGAGCAGTATTTTTCCGAGTAGCCGAGAAACCCGGCCAGATCCTTGAGGGTGGGGCCTCGATGGAGGTTCGAGGCGACGAACTGATGGAGTTGCCGGGCAACTTCGTCGGCCTCGTCAGATGGGTCTGTCCGCACATCCATCTGGTCAATGACCCTGTCAACGAATTGATAGGCGAGTTCCTTCCACTGCTGTCGAGTGGAGGCATTGGCCAGGCGATCGGCCCACTCAGACGAATGGCGGTGGAATGCCTCGATCAGGTTCGGCAACGGCACGGTCTCACACTGAGGCCTGAGGTGCACAGGGCTCCTCTTGCGTCTCGGTCATAAAGGGCGGGCGGGGGGCCTCCCGGAGGAATGGAGGCGCCCCGCCCCGGGGCGGGAGGCACAGCCCGCCCCGATGAAATTATCTCTTGCCACGTCGTCGTGCGTCCCTGGTCGAGCGCAGCCTCGGCGCAAGGTCGGCGAAGGCCGCCACCAGCTCCGGATCGAGCTGTGATCCGGCCAGTATGTGAAGCAAGGCCAGCGACGATTCAGGCTCCCCGGCGATGCGATCAGTACGATCCGACGTGAGCGCGTCGAAGGTGTCGGCCACCGCCAGGACACGGGAGCCCAGGGGGATGAACGGACCCCGCAGTCCGTACGGATAGCCTGATCCATCCCAATGTTCGTGGTGGTGCGCAATCCATACGGCCGGGATTCGCAAAAACGAAATGGGCGCCAGGAGCTCGGCCCCGGCCCTCGGGTGGGACTGGACCAGCTCGTATTCTTCAGCGCTGAGGGGGATGTCCTTTTTCAGCAATTCGTCGGGCAAGGTGAGTTGCCCGATGTCGTGGAGCAGCGCGGCATAGTGCAGATGGATGAGGTCGGCTGCCGAAAGACCGACGGCCTTTCCCAGCAGCAAGGCATAGGAGGCGGTCCGCTCTCCATGCCCGAGCAACTGGGGCCGTTGGGTCGCCATGGTCCGCAGGAGCGAGAGCAGCAGGGTGATCTCGCACTGGAGCCGGCTGCGGGAGAAGGCCGGCATGGCGTTGCGCACAGCACAATGCCGACGGGTCTCCGGGGGCCTTCTCTTGCTCAAGCCTGATGCATTCTGTGTGACTGTCATGGATGCCCTCCTGCGCGTGTCCGGTTGCTCAAAACGACAGAGCCCAAAGCCGCCGCGGCGGCTTTGGGCTCTGGACTGGGGTCTCGGGCCTTCTGCGATGTCTTCAGACGATGCCGTTAGGTCATTCGCCGGCCTGTCCCGCCATAAGCGGCTGCTTCAGGAACCACATTTCATAGAGGGGGACGGCCAGCATGACCAGAAACGTCACCGTCATCAACAGGTCTCCCGTCAGCATGGTCAAGGCAAAGACCGGCGAGACATAGGTGATCAGCCAGGGGGAGACCAGGTCCAGGAGGACCCCCGCGAAGGCTCCGTAGGTCGCGGCTTGTTTGAGCTGATTGCTGGCCATCGTCAGATAGAGCACGTGGATCAGGATCATGAAGACCACCGGCATCGTGAACAGGTGAAAGTGAGTGATTTCAGCCAGTTCTCGGAAGGACATCGGCTCCCCGTAGGTGGCGTCTGACCCCCGGTAGTGGTCGGCGATGCCCTGGGGAGACAGGTCGGTCATGCTGTGAGCCCAGAAGAATGAAAAGGCAAAGCCGGCCAGCATGAGCAGCAGAAACAGCGTGTAGAGCAGCCGGATGTGACGGTCCGTGTCGCGCAGGCGAAACCTGCTGTTGAAGTTGCGCATCCGATCTCCCTGGCCTCAGTCGCCGAAGAGCGAGCCGAAAAAGCCTCGTTCAGCCCGACGGGCCAGAACCGTGTCGCTGCCCTGCCCGAGAGGTTTGAGGTAAAACTCGTCCACCAGCACCAGGACCCGTTTGACGCCGGCGCTCAAGGACCGCACCGACATGGTGGCCCCGCTGATGTTGATGATGTCCTTGTTGATCCGGACCGGGTCCAGGACCGTCTTTCCCTCATACTGGGAGTTGAACCGCTTCGTGCGGACCTCGCTGCCCTTGGCCTCGCGGAAGACCAGCAGCTCGACGTTCGTCACCCGACCCTTGTTGTCCACCCCGACCATGTAGGTCATCGGCTTGTGTTTTCCGATGGTATTGTGGACCAGCGCGTATCCGTCGACCGTGGCCCCCGTCTCCCCGATATAGACCTCGAAGGTTTCTTCCGGAAACTTCCAGCCGATGCGGGATTCGACCAGCGTTTTCTGGTCGTGGTTGAGCTGCAGGACCTCTTTCCTGATGCGCTCCGACTTGGGAAACATCAGCTTGATCGCTTCCTCTTCGGTCAGGAAGACCTCCATGTGGTTCATTTCTTCGGGCGTGAGCCAGCGGTTCAGTTCCCTGTCGAAGATCCGCTCGGCCCGAGCCG
Organism: uncultured Nitrospira sp.; assembly: GCA_964552455.1. Taxonomy (GTDB): domain Bacteria; phylum Nitrospirota; class Nitrospiria; order Nitrospirales; family Nitrospiraceae; genus VGXG01. The sequence goes on along the minus strand of CAZKHY010000010.1, from coordinate 1,707 downwards.
GCGAGGGAGCCCATGCCCAGGGCAGCAGGACAACCAGGAGGCTCAGAACGGTCAGGTGGGGGAACATCCGCGCTCCTTTAACTTGGCGTTGATGCGGTTCATGACACCGGTGGTCGCCTCCTCGGACGGCTCGATCGGAATCCACTGAAACAACCGGGCGCCGCCGCGGAACCCCCAGTGTTCCCGGATTTCGTTCACGCCGACTTGCGTGACGTCGTCGAGTTTCTTCAGGGTCACGATCGTGCGCGCGCGCTCCTTGTCCTGTTCGAGGTTCCGGCCGAACGCCCCGTAGGGGCGTCCCACGACGCGGCTCTCGTTCCAGCCGGTTTCGATGATGCCTTTCTCCTTGTCCTGAACCGCGATACCGCTGCCCTTCATCGTCTCCAGGGAAGCCTGCCAAACCGTGTCGTAGGAGCAGACCACATAGTTTTCCTGGACGCCTCCCACTGAGGCGCAGCCGGAGAGAATCAAAACGCCGGCAAGGGCTGTTCCGGGGAACGACACGTCGCATCCTCTCGTCAGGCAGGGGACGGCCACGGCCGCCCCCTGCCAATTTTCACCCTAGAAATACGTCGCCATGGACAGGACCACCGCGTTGTCGCCGGTCACCGGCTGGTTGGTTACGCGGTTGATGGCCTTCATATTGAACTCGTAGGCAAATCGGAAGACGGCATCTTCGATCGGGCGGAAGTTCAGCCCCGCGGTCAATTTCTCAAGGTCCCCGAACCCCCAGCTGGCATCCGCGTTCGTCGTGACCTTGTCCCAGCGCAGGACGGCGGTGAAGGTGGAGCCTTCCCCGAAGTGCTTGGGGGCCAGCCGGGTCAGCCATTCCGGCATGAAGTGGTAGTTGGTCTGGATGTAATAGCCGTTCGACCGCTGCGGGCGCAGTCGTCCCGTGTCCGGATCGATGGCCGGCTGCCCGTCTATCAGCTTCGAGTTGTCCTTGGCATAGGCCCAGGCCGCCTCACCGATCAATTCCCAGGGCCCGCGCTGCAGGGTCCAGTCCAGCGCCGTGATGCTGAGGGAACGTTTGCTGTTGGGGTCATAGGAGGCATAGTACTGGGACCCGGCGACTTCAATCCCGAGAAGCGGGCTGAAGGCGACCCGGCCGACCACGCCTTTTCCGTTGTTGTTGTCCAGCCCGTTCGCCGCGAACGACTTGCGTTGGCGAGACCCCTGCAGGCCATCCTTTTCGTTGATCGTGGGGTCTCCATTCGCTTTATATCCATTGGACCCCGTGATCAGATACAATTCGTAATCCACCTTCGACAACCGGCCAGGGTAAAAGGTCCCGTAGAAGCCGGCGCCGGTTTCTGACATGGTGGTGGGGATGACGAACTGGTTCACAAGCGGCCGAGGGCCCACGTCGTTCAGGGGCGAGTCGTGCAGCAAGTTGAACTTGCCGATGGGCAACAGGAGAATGCCGCCTCTGAGGTTGACCTGCTCCTTGATCAGGTAGTCGATCGTCGCGAACTCGAGCCCGAATTCCAGCTCTCTCCCGTCCGCGCTGGTTTCCCTGATCCCGTGCTCGATCTCAAGCTCGGCCGCCACCTTCACGTGTTCGGTCACGTCGGCATAGATGAAGGGGACATAGCGCTGCTGGTCGAACGAGCTGTTGATGCGTCCAATTCCCGGATTGCTCGCGCCTGCACCGTTGTCGATGTAGCTCTTCCGCTGGTTGGTGTAAAAGAAATCCATGTACCCGCC
>CAZKHY010000009.1:0-41118 GCA_964552455.1 uncultured Nitrospira sp. | reverse complement strand
TTTCATCTCGCGTGCGCCCTGATCACCCTGAAAAAGGTTTTGAAATGACTTCTAACCAAACTGGACAAACTGGAGGGGCGCATAAAGGAGCTGGGGGATAAATCTAGCCAAACGTTGCTATTCCTGAGCTTCGCTCTCGTTGTGGTTGCGACGCTAAAGGAGAACTCCGATCCCGCTCATCAAGTCGCTCTCAAGCAGGCCATGCGTTGGTGGTCATGGGCGCTGTTTCCTATACTTCTGGGCATCCTGCCGCTAAAGGAATTTAGAGAAGCAGACACCTGCTGGTATAAGTGCATCAGGATGTTCAAGTTCATCCTTCTATGGGTTGCGGTCGTATTCATCGCGGTGGGTGCCTGGGAATTTAGTCGAGCGATTCCACAGCTTTTTTTAAATTGACCCACTACCAAACTCCGGTGATGTCACGCGGCTTGTGTAAAAGCGCGACGGGTCAACCGCTTTGCCTTGCCCCCCAGAGGGGAGTGCGGATGGTGTTAGAATGCAGGATGAACGTCAGTTACTCCTGGCCGAAGAATACTCGCAAAGTTGCGTAACAAGGCAGGTGTTAAATAGGTGTTAGAAAGAGCAACAAATTGATGCAAATTGAGCTGAGTTGGGACCGGTGGAGGCGAACTGCTAAAAGGCGAAAAGCGCTGTAATGACAAGGGGATTGCCCACGTCATCAACGACATGGGCAACCCCCTAGGGTTTCATCCGTAGTCTAGTGCTCTATCCATTGAGCTACGGGCGCGAACGAATATTTCTGCGCTCGCGGGGTGCAAAGATTGAGCCGCAAGGCCTGCACGTTATACAGGTCTTTGAGCAGATGGGTCAAGCCCATCTGCTCGACAGGGGCTCAGGCATGGCATACCCTGAAAGCCATCTGAACGGTTGCGAGGAACCCATGGTACCCGTTGGCACCCTCGATTTTGATGCAATCTTCTCTCAGGAGGGCAAAACTTGTGTGGCTCACTGTCCGGAACTGGATGTGCCGAGCTGCGGACATAATGTGGATGAGGCACGCCGCAATCTGCGCACCGCCGTCCGGCTCTTTCTGGAGGAAGCGGAGAAGATAGGAACCCTAGGGGACATCCTTCGCGAGGCTGGCTGCCAGCAGCAACCACTCTCGGCGACCGCCTAGACTCCTTTCCACCGAAGTCATGTCGCTCGGCGTCCAGAGCGGCATGCCCCGCATCATCCCGATCTCGACTGCGAAACTCCGGAAGGTCATGGAGAAAGCTGGATGTCGCTGTGTTCGTTCAGAGGGTGACCACTTCGTCTACACGAAGCTTGGCATCGCAAGGCTGTCGCCATCACAGACTGGGACGAGGTGCCAGTCTTCATCATCGTGAACAAGCCACGTACAGCGGGTCTGTCCCGCGAGGAGTATTTGAGCTGCTGAATGAGGTGTGAAAAGAGCAATGTGAGTCGGTGACAGAGAAGTCCGCGATTCCTCCCCACATTCCTCAGTAGAAGGGTGTAACCCATTTATGGCTGGTTTCTAAATGCTGGATTGCCGTTGACATTTGCGGCGATTCTCAACTTAGAAATATGTTGCCGCGGACAGGATCACCGCGTTACCGCCAGTCACTGACCGGCTCGTCACAGGATTGATGGCCCTCATGTTAAACTCGTACGCAAAGCGAAAGACGCAGTCTTCGATCGGGCGGAAGTTCAATGCCGCGGTCAGCTTTTCTAGATCGCCCAGCCCCCCGGGGGCGTCGAGATTCGTGTTGACCTTGTCCCACCGCAGAGCGGCGGTAAAGGTGGAGCCTGGTCCAAAGTGTTTGGGGGCCCACTGGGTCAGCCAGTCAGGCATGAAGTGGTAGTTAGTCTGGACGTAGTATCCGTTGCTCCGCTGAGGAATTAACCGACCGGTGGTACTGTCGACGGCGAAGCCGTTGACGCAGGTGATTGAGCCGCTCAGAGAGGGAGCTTGGGGCAGGCACTTAGACGCATCTTTGGCATAGGTCCAGGCTGCTTCGCCGATCAATTCCCAGGGCCCGCGCTGGAGGGTCCAGTCCAGTGCCGTGATGCTGAGGGAGCGTTTGCTGTTGGGATCATAGGAGCCATAGTATTGAGACCCGGCAATTTCGACTCCGAGGACAGGGCTGAAGGCGACGCGGCCCACAACGCTTTTCCCGTTGTTGTTGTCCAACCCATCCGTTGCGAAATTCGCGCGCTGGCGCGCCGCGGCCACGCCATTCGCCTCACTATACACAGGGGCTCCGGCCGAGGAATACCCATTGAAGCCAGTGGTCACATACAATTCGTAGTCCATCTTAGATGTTCGGCCTGGGTAGAAGGTGCCGTAGATGCCGGCACCGGTTTCTGACAGGGTGGTGGGGATGATGAACTGGTCAACAAGCGGCCTGGGCCCCACATCGTTGAGCGGCGAGTCATGCAGCAAGTTAAACTTGCCGACGGGCAGCAGGAGGATGCCGCCACGGAGGTTGATCGGTTCCTTGATCAGGTAGTCGATCGTGGCGAACTCAAGCGAGAACTCCACTTCTTTCCCGTTGGCACTGGATTCCCGGATGCCGTGCTCAATCTCAAGCTCGGTTGCGACCTTTACGTGGTCGGTCACGTCGGCATAGATGAAGGGGACGTAGCGCTGGCTGTCGAATGAGCTGTTCGTGGCTCCAATCCCCGGGTTGCTTGGGCCTGCCCCGTTGGCAAGGTAGTTCTTGCGGTAATTGGTGTAAAAGAAATCCATGTACCCGCCGACGATGGCCTTGGGAGCCGCGACGAAGGGCTTCGCATAGACCAACCGCCCTGACCCGGTGGAACTGAAGGACAGGGGGGCTTGCTGCTCACGCCGCAGGTCCTTGGCCACGTCCGGCAAGGGGCCGATGCCAGGCTGGCCCGGCGTCTCCCCCTCCTTGAAGGGCTCCATGGGGCCGCGTTCGCGCCGCTCATGTTCCTTGAATTCTTCAAGGGCCTTCTCTAATTTCTCGACTCGCTCGTCGAGGGTTGCGCCTTTCTCTTCCGCCCCGACCGGCAGGGCTGGCAAAATGCAAAAAAATAGAGCCCAGAGAGTGATCCACATCCTCATTGGTCTGCTCCTTGGGTAGAGGGACGGTGGTGGAGGCTCTGGACTCTCGGCCTCTGGCCTGTACGTGTGATGGTGCAAGCAATGGCGCTACATGGGTGAATACCTCCGTGCTTGAAATTAAGTTAACTGTGGCTGGTATGTGTGTCCCAGCCCTCAATGCATGAGAAGGGAATCAGGGCGGTCTTCTTACAGCCTTTGCATTTCACTTCAAGCCCGCTGGCGCACCATTTCGCAAGCAACTGACGACACACACACCGTATGTCACCAGGGCTGAAATGTTGAATGGGCTCTGTGTGCCGCCTCATGGGGTTCCTCCATTTGCACCGTTGAAGAGAGAGACATCACTCGCCTTGTCACTCAAAATATGAAATTAATAATGATTTTCATAAGCAAAAATAGTGCCGCTGGGTGGCCAGGCAATGTTTTGCTCTTTACATCAATACAAAGAATGGACAGCCATTCGGGAAGTGCGCTGAAAAGATATATATTCTATGGGTGTAAATATTGAGGCTGCGAGCGGCGATCCACTAGCCCTTCGTGACAGGACCGTCTCTCTCGTGGAGGACTGTAGCAATCTGTCTCTCAGTGCCAGAGCGATACACACAACTGAGCGCACGTACGCATTGCAGGATGAACGCCAGTTTCCGCTGACTGAAGAATCCAGGCAAATTGATGCAAATTGAGCGGGGCAAGACGGATGAAAGCGGAGTGTTAAGTCCGTGAAGGGACCGCTCGGAGCGGTCCTTGGCTCCTTCTGAGTCGTGGGCGGCGCTGCCCGCTTGACTGAGCCTTTCAGGCAAGCTATCCTCCGCCGCAGCCGTTGTCTTTACGCCAAGTGAGGGAGCTTATGACACACATGCGCTGTCTCGGAGTGGTTGCCGCGTCGTTGCTGTTGGCTGGCTGTATCACGTCGGAATGGGTGCACCCGAACAAACCCTCGGGAGACTTTACACAAGATTGGAATAAGTGCGAGATGGATGTCATGAAGGATCCCAAGCTCCAGCAGGGGATGCAAATGCTGGTTCAGGAGGCAACCGAACGTTGCGTGAAGAAAAAAGGATGGGTGTTAAGGGAAGTCAACTAGCGGCACTCCATCTTTAGTATTGCAACAATGGCTGGCAAACTTCTTCCGTTAGCGAGAACTCCCTTGGCAGGGGAATAACATGCTGGTGCGGCCCGTGCGGCTTGCAGTCGGTTTGCTGGTCTGTTCCGCGGCTTGTACGGCGGAGCCGATGTTTCCTGCCAGCGTGATGAAGAGCGTGGATTCCACCAAGCAGTACGCCATTTTCAACCCCGAGGCCGACACCTATTTCAAAGGACTGACGGTCCTTGCAGGCGGCCGCGTCGTATCAGTCAGCCAGAAAAACGACGGTTTCCTCATCGTCGCCCAGGAACTTCCGGTCCGGAACCGGCCGTCACGCATGCCGATGGACGGCGTCAAGCCCATCGGGGACTTTGTGTTTCTCTATCAAGGCGACATAGAGCCGGCCGGGATCCAGAATGGGAACAAATTCATCCTGGTGGGCGAGATACGGGGAACTGAAACCATGACGATCAACGGCGCAGCGAAGGCCGTGCCCTACCTGATCGTGCAATGCCTGCACGTGTGGAAAACGGGGCGGTATGCGATTGCAGACTTTCCGGACTTGCCTGACGGGTTTTATCCCCTCGAAGAGCAAACGTACTGCACGCCGAAGAAATAAGCTGGCTTCCTTCAGTAGGCTGTTAAAGAGGCGTCGGGGCGGGCTGAGGAAGAGCGAACGATCTCTGCTCAAGCCCACCCCGTCCCATCCTGCCGCCATTCACCGCCATGAACCTCGATCGGCGCACTTATTTGGCGCAATAGGTTTCTTCCGGCAGGGGGTAGTAGCCGTCCGCGATATTGGGGAAGTCGGAGATTTCATAATAGCGCCCCGTCTTCCAGACATGCATGCAGCGAGCCCGGAGATACGTCTCCGGTCTCACCGCTCCTTGCACACTCACCGGCTTGGTGCCTTGCATCTCCGCGACGACGATGAACTTGTTGCCATCCCGGAGTCCGGCCGGGTCGACTTTTCCGGGATAGAACACGGCGATCACGCCGGTGGCATTGGCGGTCTCCGCCGGGCCATAGGCTGGGTGTTCCTGCACGGGCAACTGCTTGGCGACGATCAGAGTGCCGTTGTCCACTTCCTGGACTTCCATGATGCGGCCGGCCAGTTGCACGGCGCGCCCTTTGTACGTGTCGGGCTTGGCCTTGAGGACGCCGAACTCGACATCGGGGGTAACGTCATTGGTGATCGTGGGTGGGAACAGCGCTGGAGCGGCATGCAGCATAACAGGGACGGCCAAAGTGGCGATCAAGCTGGCAGCGAAGGTTTTCATGGGCCACCTCCCGATAAGACAGTTGGGTAACACGCACGTAACGTGTTTGTAACTTGTATGTAACACAGAGTTTACACGAATGCAACACAAAATTTTATCTTTTTTTCAAATTAACCCTGTGAGGCTAGGAACAAGAATGAGCGAGGGCCCATAGGAGCCCTCGCCAGGCAAAGAAAGAACCTGAGCAGCTTTAGAGCGAGGGCGAAGGGGAGGAGTAGCGAACCTGACTAAAGGGACAGGCTAGAGCATAACCTCCCTGACAGGAGGTCTGATAATCCTGCTGAGCTCTGGCCGAATCCCCGATCATGGATAGAGCCACGGCGCGATTGAAATAAATCAGCTTGTCGGTCGCTCCCAGCGCAATGGCCTGAGTCAGGTCTTGAACCGCGAGATCGAATTGCCCCGCTAGTATCTGGATCAAGCCGCGGCTCTCATAGACCTCGGGGAGAGACTGGTCCAGAGCCTCCGCCCGGTCCAAATCCTGCTTGGCGAGCGAAAAGTTACGGTTGAGGGCATGGATCACAGCCCTGTTTGCGTAGGCGGTGGCGATCCGGTCATCGATGGCGACGGCTGCGTTAAAGTCGGCAAGCGCCTCATTCAGCTTTCCAAGACGGCGATGCGCAAGCCCCCGATGCGTGAGCGCCAAGGCAGACCCTGGTGACAGTCGGACCGCTTCATCCAGGGCGGCAAGGGCCTCGGCCGGATCACCCGATTCAAGATAGGCAACCCCGAGGTTGTTGCGATACAACACGTTCTCAGGAGCCAACTTCACGGCTTCCAGCAAGTCGGCCACTGCTTCTGCCTTTTTCCCCAGATGCATTTTGACGAACGCCCGTGCGTTCCATGTTTCGGCTCGAGCCGGCGCCATCTGAACGGCCCGGGAGAGGGTCTCGACCGCGCGCTCGCTCTGGCCGCTGGCATACTCCTGCTGTCCCTGTGTCAGGATTCCAGTGACGGGATCCGCCGCCGGCCGGCTTACATTTGCCGCAGCACAACCCCAGGTGAGCAGAATCACAGCCAGGGGGCCAAGCAATCGTGTGGTTGTGGTCGCAATGGCGCTCATCAACACCTCCAAGCGAACAGTGGACAGCGAATTCCCAATAGGCATGGGTGAAAGCGTACGACAGGGGCATTACCCACAGATAGCGGGCCTGTTACAAATGCGTAAATTCTATTTGGGGGCTGTTTCAGGAGAAGCGGATTTTTTGCGGGGTTTGGGCTTGGCTTTGCCGCCGGTCAGCTCTTGCCGCAGCCGCGTGAGTTCTTCTTTGAGTGCCTGCACGTCCTGGGCCTGGTCCTTCAGCCGTGAGCGAAGCTCAAGATTGGCGGCGGTCAATTCACGGAGCAGCAGGCGCAGGTCATCCGCAGACTCTGTCGCGGAAGGAGTGCCGGGCCCGACCTTCAATGCTGGCTGCGGCTGGGGTGCCGGCGTGGGAGGGAGTTGGGATGAGGAGGGTTTCGGTTGGTCTTGAGCCGGCTGAACAGCCTGAGCTGCCTGAGCGGCGGCGGTTGGCAATGAGGCGCGGGCTGCCAGGACGTCCTGGATCTTCATTGAAACGTGGATTTTCTCGAACGGACCCCAATGCGGAGTCTCCGCAGCAAGGAGAACCGCAGCCTGAGCCGGTCGCGCAACAAACAGTCTCATTCCTTTCGTGTCACGCAGGTCTGGTTCATCTTCCCCGCCCCCCGTGTCCGTTCTTGTAAAAGCCGAATGGTCCGTCAGAACCAAGTGCAAGTAGGCTCCTCTGACAAAGAGGGAGCCCGCCGTTCGCTCGTCGCGATAGGGAGCCGCGAGGTTGGGAATGGTAAAAAACACCCGTTCCCTCGGTCCTGCCTGACTGAGCGCGGTCGTCACCGGACCGGCAATCAGACGAAGCTCCTCGTCGTTGAACAGCGGGATGCGACCGGGGGTGAGGATGACGCCGGCGACCGCCCCGCTCCAGCCGCTGACTTGGAGTGAGCCCAAGAGCACGCGCACTTCTGCCTCCGTCAACCGTGCAGGATGGCTGTTGAGGATGGAAGGTGCGGAGCCGCTTGTGGAAGGGTCGTGCTCGATTCCTATGCGGACGTTTCGTTCATTATAGACGAGGCGTTCGAGACTCAGCTCGGCGCAAGCCGAAACGATGAAGATCAAGGCCAAACCGCCCAGTAAAAGCGGAGAGGTCTGTACACCAGCGGAAAGAAGAGACGGAATCGAATGGGTTGATTGCCAGATGGGGTGCCCAGAGGATGGCTTGTCAGCTCCTTTTGTCACTGCGAGATTCTGAATCACAAATTGATCCTGAGCGACCGCACAATTGGGTCCGGACAAATCTTTGAATGATCAATCGTAGTGAAGCCGTCATTCTCCGTCAAGCCGACTCTCTCAGGAGGGTGGAAAGGAATGGGAGGTGAAGAAACCCCGCTCACTTGCATGTGAATTGCACGCCCCAGAGCCGCTCTTCATCACCCCCGTCATAGACGGTATTGATTTGCCCTCTCCAACGTCGATCCGCTTCCCTGCTCACCCTCGGAATTACCCCCTCGTGAGCAATCCGATACCCCTTCTGGCATTTCTCCTCGATGAGGCGGAGAGCATCGGCCCTTGCGGGGGAGGCCAGGATTTCTCCCTCCTTCACGAAGGGGTAGGCGGCGACGCCTCCCGAGGGAGTTTCCGTCACGATGCTGGCATCATGCATGTACATGCAGGCCGAGAGTGCTGTGTATGTGAGGAGCAGGTTCAGGGCTGAGAACCAAGGCGCTCTCTTGCCTCGAATTGATCCGGCAAGGGAGAAGATCGGCGTGAACGATCGGCTATTTTTTCTCACAGTAGGTTTTCTCTTCCAGCGGGGAAAAGCCTCCTCCGACGCCCGCACTTACGAAGTCGGCGATCTCCCGTCCCTCCGTTTTCCAAATGTGCACGCATTGTGCAATCAGATAGGGCTCGCTTTTCGGCGCCCCGTCCACCAGCACGGTTTCGCGTTTCCCTTGGGTCCGTCCCACCATGATCAGCCGGTTGCCTTTGGCGAGCGCGCTGGATTCTATCTCTCCCTTGAAGAGGAAGGCAAACTCAAAATCCCCCTTTCTCTTGATCGTATCGGTTGGCCCATAGGCTGGGTGATTGACGATGGGGAGCTGTTCCACCACGACCAACAGGCCGCCGTTCCTTGATTCCGACGCCACGATCCTGCCGCCGAGCTGCACTTTGAGCCAAGGAAGGTTGACCCCCTCCGCATGGCCGCTCATGGCTCTCCGCCAGGCAGGGTAGTCAAAGGTGGGGGCCACGTCTTGCATCACTTCCGGCGGAAAGAGCTCCGGTCCGGCGCAGGCCCCGAGAGAAAGACACAGGGTGACCGCCGCGATCATCCGACCCATTCTGTACATTGGCAACTCCTTTCGGGTTATTTGTGGAGAATCCTTATAATCACGCCGGTCACAGGACCTAAGTCTGTTGGATGAATAGCGGGGCACCCCTGCTGGTACAGCTCAAGGGCGCCCCGGCCGTTCAGTTTACATATACCGAATCTGGAATTGTATGAGGAATGCATTTTGGGCAAACGGGTCCCCGATGCCCTTGGTAGGATCTGGAACAAAGCCGGGGCCGTTCCCAGAATGGTGCCGGAATTCGTAGTTGATCTGCAGCTTGGATTGAATTTTGGGGGGGAGATTTTCAAAGTAATAGGTCAGCCCGACAGTCGTTCGGTAATAGAGGTCATTGCCGACGCTCGTGTTGGGATCGAACCAATCATACATGATGACCGGCTCGAAGTTCTCCAGCGGGCCCTGCGTGAAGAGGTATTTGCCGTAGACGTACCAGGTTCGCCGTTGCACGCCCGGCGCTCCGTCCCCGCCGCATTGGGTTTGAGTCAGGCAGGCCCCGTTGGCCGGCAGCCCGACCGTGGTCTGGTTGGCCCCGTCGTGCCCTTGCCAGTACTCGCCTTGGAGCATCAGGCCTGGAAGCACTTTGGACGTATAACGGAAGTCGATCCCGTACCGGTCCCAGGCTCCTTTGCCTCGTCCGTTGATGTTCGTATTTGCGTTGTTGCTTTCCCCCAGGAGCATATTGAAGCTGATCCAGGACACGTCCGTGATAAAGAAGCGTTCCCGCGTGTAAAAAGCTTTGGGCGAATTGGCCCCGAGGGAGCCGGAGTTGGCCGTAAAGTTGTTGTTGTTCATGATGCCGGCCACGTACTCGAGGCGGTTGAACAGACGCCCCCTGGCGTCAATGAAGAAGTCGCGCTCCTGGAGGAATTCCACCGTGCCTACTGTGCCGTTTTTCGGCTGGACACCGCCGAACGATGTATTGGCGTTTCCGCTCCCGACCGTGGTGAGGTAGGGGGAGCTGATGACGTCGCGCAGACCTCCCGATGTCTCGGTGAAGATCCCGAAAGGCATGCGGAAGATGCCCAGCCGGATGAAATTCAAATTCGGCGCGATGCTCACGATGGGTCGGAAATCGATGTAGGACTCTCGGAAAAAGGTTGCTGACGCAGCAGTCCCCGAAGCCGTTCCACTGCCGCCCGTTGGAGTGGCATTCTGCAACGAGATGCTCTGAAACTCGTAGAGTGCGTGCCAGCGGGGGATATTGTCGTTGATCCTGCCCCAAAAGATGAACTCCGACCGGCGGATTGAGATGTTGTCCTGGCTCTTGCCTTCCGCAACATGCGCGTCCTGGTGCGTATACAACCATTGCAAGGCATTGAGCCCGACGTTTACTTTGTCGCTCAGGGCCGGCAGGTTTTCGATCTTTTCTTTCCACTCCTCGATGATGTCCAGGCGCTTTTCAACGAGCGGTGAAGGCTGATAGCCGAGTTCGGTCGGTCCGATCATTGGGGCGGCGGGAGCAGACGAGGGAGGCGGCCCGCTGGCTTGCGCAAGCGGTCCCAAGGGCGGTTGCCCGGCCTTCCCGCTCGACAAGTCTGCCGCGGTGGCAGAGCCGACAGCGAACATAAGTGCAAGCGCTGCGGTCAAGACCGTAGTCCAAAGGGTCCGGTTGTTTTTCCGCATCGACCTTCCTCCTCCCGTGATAGGACTCATCAGTATTTTCATCTCACTCAAATGAGTGAATGGCCTGTTCCAGTTTTTGCGGAAGACGTTCTACCTGCCTGCAATCACGCTCCGATGAACGATTTGTTAAAGATTTGTTAAGAATGTTTCGGTTGGAGAGTGATGAGGCAGGATCAACCGGATGATCTGCCTGTGCCGTAAGAGTGGCGTCTTTAAAGAGCGTTCGGCGTGAGATCCGGGAGCAGGAGAGGTCTATGTCGGGTGCAGAGACGGATCGGCGGCACGACGTCTGGCGGACGGCAACAAGCTGATGAGATCAGCCCTCGGTGGGCGTGTGACGGATGATCTTGCCTTCGACCATGTACACGACCAGCTCGGCCACGTTGGTGGCATGGTCGGCGATCCGCTCGATGTACTTGCCGATGAAGGTCAAACGAATGGCCCGGGTGATCGTCTTCGGGTTTTCGAGCATGAACGAGACCAGTTCCCGGAACAACTGTTCGGTCAGGTCGTCCACAAAATCATCATCCTTGCAGACCTTGCGGGCCAAGTCCGCATCGTGATTTACAAACGCGTCGAGCCCTTCCTTCACCATCCGCAAGGTCCAGTTGGCCATCCGCGGAATGTCGATGTAAGGCTTGAGCTGCGGCTCCTCGTTTAATTCAATGGCCCGCTCGCAGATGTTTTCCGCCAGGTCGCTCATGCGTTCGAGTTCCGTGGCGATCTTCATGGCCGTCGTGATGAAGCGCAAATCCTTCGCGGCCGGCTGATGCAGCGCCAGCAGTCTCAGGCAGTCTTCGTCGATCTTGACGTCCAAGGCGTTGACACCGCGATCGTTGTCGATCACCTGGCGGGCCAGGGCTGAATCCCGTTCGACAAGCGCCCGGAGGGCCCCCTGGATCTGACTTTCCACCAGGGCGCCCATCTTGAGGAGGAGTTCCTTGAGCGCTTTCAGCTCTTCATCGAAGTGTAATTGCATGGCATTCCTTTGGTGGCAACGGCATGACCTTCGGCCTCAGCCGAACCGGCCGGTCACATAGTCTTCGGTCAGTTTATTGGCCGGATTGGTGAAAATCACGTCTGTCTTGTCGAACTCGACGAGCTGGCCCTGGTACATGAACGCGGTGAAGTCCGATACCCGTGCCGCCTGTTGCATGTTGTGGGTCACGATCAGGATCGTCACCCGTTGTTTCAGATCGGCCAGCAGTTCCTCCACGCGGGTCGTTGCGGTCGGGTCCAGGGCCGAGCAGGGCTCGTCGAACAGCAGAAACTCCGGGTCCGTCGCAAGGGCGCGGGCGATGCAGAGGCGTTGCTGCTGACCGCCCGAAAGATTAAACGCCTGGTGATGGAGGCGATCCTTGACCTCGTTCCACAGGGCGGCTCCGCGCAGGGCCTGTTCGACTTTGTCGTCCAGCAGGCGCCGCTGAGCCTGGCCTCGGATACGAAGGCCGTAGGCGACGTTTTCATAAATCGACTTCGGAAACGGGTTGGGTTTCTGAAAAACCATGCCGATCCGCATGCGCACGGCCAGAGGATCGATGGAGGGATCGATGATGTTTATTCCCTCCGGATAGAGGACGATTTGTCCTTCGTAGCGGTTGCCCGGATAAAGGTCATGCATGCGATTGAAACAGCGCAAATAGGTCGTCTTGCCGCATCCGGAGGGGCCGATCAAGGCGGTCACCTTGTTTCCCGCGATTGAGAGATTGAGGTCTTTCAGGGCCTGGGCCGATCCATAGTAAAAGTTGAGGTTTTTCACCTCCGCCTTCATCGTGAGGGAGGAATCGAGAGAGGAATCGGCGAGCGTGGCCGGCGGATTTACCATTGCACCTGCTTCCGGTAACGAGCCCGGAGATAAATGGCCAGTCCGTTCATCGCCAGCGTCATGACCATGAGCACCAACCCTGCGCCGGCGGCGTTCACATGAAAGGCCTCCTGAGGCCGGGACACCCAATTGAACATCTGGATGGGCATGACGGTGAAGGGATCGAGCAGCCAGTCGAACGACACAAACGGGAAGTCCGGTTTCCAGGGCTCGTGCGGCAAAAAGGCAATGAAGGAGAGCGCGCCGATCGTCATGAGCGGGGCACTCTCGCCGATGGCCCTGGAGAGCGCCAGGATCAAGCCGGTCAGGATGCCACCGGTGGCGGAGGGGAGCACGTGATCCCAGACCGTTTGCCACTTGGTGGCGCCCAGGGCAAACGCGGCTTCGCGTATGCTCTGTGGCACCGTCCGCAGGGCCTCGCGGGTGGCCATGACCACGATGGGCAGGATCAGCAGCGCCAAGGTCAGGCCAGCCGTCAGGATGCTCTGGCCCAAGCGGAGCTGGTACACGAACAGACCCAGCGCCATGAGCCCGTAGACGATCGAGGGGACTCCGGCCAGGTTCGCCATGTTGATTTCGATGAGATCGGTGATCCAGTTTCTGGGCGCATACTCTTCCAGGTGGACGGCTGCGGCGATCCCCAGCGGGATGGCGGTCGCGGCCGTCACCACCATCACCAGGATGGTGCCGACCCAGGCGGGCAGAATCCCTGCGGCTTCGGGGAACCGGGACGGGTACGAGGTGAAAAAACTCCAAGAGAGGCGCGGTCCCCCATCCATGACCAGCCCGGCAAGCAGCATGAGCAACGTGGCGACACTCACCAGCATGGCCAGGAGTCCGGCCAGCGCGACCAGAAGGTCCAGCCGTTTTTGAAAAGCCCGAAACAACGGTCGTTCCAGAGGTGGATCAGAAGGCATGTTGGTACCGCCTGCGCAAGCAATGTCCGGCAATGTTAAAGACCAGCGTCATGATCAGCAGGACAAGACCTGCCGCAAAAATGGATTGATATCCCAGGCTGCCGTGAGGCAGGTCCCCCAGGCTGACCTGGACGATGTACGCGGTCAGCGTGGCCGCCGGCTCCAACGGGTTGACGGTCAAGGTTGGCTGCATCCCGGCCGCGATAGCCACCACCATCGTTTCGCCGATGGCCCGGGAGACAGCCAGGACATAGGCCGCGGCGATGCCGGACAGGGCCGAGGGCACGACGACCCGCACGGCCGTTTGGAACCGGGAGGCGCCCATGGCGTACGAGCCTTCCCGCATCAGCATGGGCACAGCCCGCATGGCGTCCTCGCTCACCGAGCTGACATAGGGAATGATCATGATCCCGATCACCAGCCCGGCGCCCAGCATGTTGAACCCGGGCAGGTCTGGCCACAGGTGCTGCAGCAACGGCGTGACGAAGAGCAAGGCAAAGTACCCGAACACCACGGTGGGGACCGCGCTCAAGAGTTCGAGGACGGGCTTGACGGTTTCACGGACGAGGCGGGGCGCATACTCGCTCAAATAGACGGCCGTAATGGTTCCCAAGGGCACGGCCACCAGCAGGGCCACCACCGTGGTCACGAGCGTGCCCGAGACCAGGGGCAGGATCCCGTAATGGGCTTCTGAAAAGAGCGGGGTCCACTGCCGGTCCGTCAGAAACTCTCCCAAGGATACGTGCCGGAAAAAGCCCAGGGATTCATACAGCAAGACTCCCACAATCCCGAGAGTGATGGCGACCGAAGCCAGCGCCGCCAGAAAGAGTCCGAGTTCGATGGCGCGCTCACCCAGGCGCCCGATCATTCGCCCCATTGGCTTGCTCTGCAACGCTTCCATCGCTTCCGGCTACTCCGCTTTTTCGCGGGCCAACAATTCCTGGATCTTGAGTCCGACCGCCGAAGATCCCTGGAACGACGTCCCGAGCTTGCCTTGGTGAAAATGCTCCAGGGCGATGCGGTACGCCTCCTGCGGCAGCGGCACATACTTCACCTGGGCGACGAGCTCGGCCGCATGGGCCAGATAGAAGTCCACAAGACGGCGCACCTCCGGCCGCTCTGCCGACTGTTTGCTCACGTAGATGAAGACGGGGCGGGAAAGAGGTTGATAGGCTCCGCTCTCGACGGTCTGGCGGGAAGGCAGCACGCCCCCCCGGCCTGCATCGATGGCCAGGGCCTTGAGTCGTTTGCTGTTCGGTTCATAGTAGGCAAACGGAATGTAACCCAGGGCATGTTTGTCGTTGGCGATGCCCTGCACGAGGGTATTGTCGTCCTCGCTCGCGGTGTAATCGCCGCGGCTTGCTTTGGCTTTGCCCACGATGGCTTCGGTGAAGTAATCAAAGGTGCCTGAATCCGATCCGGCCCCGAACAGTTTCAACGGAGCGTCCGGCCAGGCGGAGCGGATCTGGTTCCACTTGGTGATCTTGCCCTGGGCCGCCGGCTCCCACATCTTCTTGAGTTCCGCCACGGAGAGGGAATCCACCCACGTATTCTGGGGGCTGACCACCAGCGTCATGGCGTCAAAGGCCACCGGCAATTCGTAGTACTGGACGCCGTTCTTTTTACAGACTTCCATCTCGGCCGCCATGATCGGGCGTGACGCGTCCTGGATGTCCGTCTCGCCGCGGCAGAATTTCTTGAAGCCCCCGCCTGTGCCGGAGATGCCCACGGTCACCCGCACGGCGCCCCGGTTCTGTTTTTGAAATTCCTCCGCGACGGCTTCGGTGATCGGGAAGACGGTGCTGGATCCATCCACTTTCACCAGAGCCGTCGGCTGCGCCTGCACGATGACCTGATTCCAGGCCATGCAGATCAGCATGGCCGCGAGCGTGAGCCACCCCAGGATTGTGCGTCGGTTCACGGTCCCCCCCATCGCCGTTGGAAGTAATGGTCGTTGCCGCGTCAGCAGCCAGCATAAACGGGCGTTGTTGCGGTTCCTTTTCGTGGACGTTAACGGGAGGTTAAATTGTGGTCAGTCGAGGCATTCAAAGATCAAGTTTCCTTCGGTTCCGACCGATACACCGAGAGGCAGGTGCGATCCCATGAGCTTGGAAATCATTCAGATCATCGAGGACGATCCGACTCAAGCCAAGGTGCTCGACCTGACCCTCCGCCGGGCCTCCTACAGGACCAACGTGGCCTTCGACGGCCAGACCGGTCTTGAGGACGTTCAGCGTCTGCAGCCGGCGCTCGTGCTGTTGGATCTGATGCTGCCCGGAATGGACGGACGAGAAGTCTGCCGGTCCCTCCGCCGTGATCCCAAGACGATGGACATTCCGATCATCATGATCACGGCCCTGGGATCGGAGGACCACCGCGTGGAGGGTCTGGAGATCGGGGCCGACGACTATATGGTCAAGCCGTTCAGTGCTCCGGAGCTGCTTGCCCGTGTCAAGGCGGTCCTGCGGCGGGTGCACCCGCCGGCTCAGTCGGCAACGAACGGTCTCGGCGATGACCTGGTCTTGGAGGAGGATCGCTTCGTGGCCCTTTTCCGGGGAAAGCGCGTCACTTTGTCCGGTCCTGAATGGAAGCTCCTTCAGCGTCTCGCCAGGCATGACGGGCAGGTGGTGCTGCGGGAAGAACTCACCTCGATCCTCTGGGGAGAAGACGGGCTGATTCACGAACATACCCTGGACCGGCACATCCAATCACTCAGCCGGAAGCTGAAAGACGACGCCGTCTGCGCCGACAGTATCGTCACGGCTCCCGGAGGCTACCGGCTCGCCACCCTTCGGCCGTGAACTGCACGAACTTGTTGATGCGCGCGGCAATCTCATCCCTGACTCGCCGAAAGACCTTCTTGCGCTCTTCAGCCGTTCCTTCGGCGCTGGCCGGATCATCAAAGCTCCAATGCAGCCGGGATCCTCTTCCGGGAAACGTCGGGCAGGTTTCCTTGGCCTTGTCACAGACCGTGACCACATAGTCGAACTGCTGGCCGAGGAACCGCTCCACGTGCGTCGACTCCTGTCGCGAAATGTCCACGCCGATCTCGCCCATGATCTCGACCGCGTCGGGGTTGAGACCGACCGGGTGGGTTCCCGCGCTGGCCACGTCAAACCGGTCACCGGCCAGGTGACGCAGGAACCCCTCCGCCATCTGGCTCCGACAGGAATTGCCGGTACAAAGAAACAAGACTCGTCGTTTCATGTCTGTGCCTCGGCGGGGAACCAGTTCCTGGTTCGGTTGCAGAAGGCGCAGACCGACAGCATCACGGGCACCTCCACAAGGACGCCCACCACGGTGGCGAGGGCGGCTCCCGAGCCGGGACCGTAGAGGACGATGGCGGTCGCGACCGCCAGTTCGAAAAAGTTGCTGGCTCCGATCAGCGCGCCGGGGGCGGCCACCGAATGGGGAACCGTGAGGAGCTTCATGAGCCCGTAGGCCAGCGACGAATTGAAATAGACTTGCAACAGGATGGGCACGGCGATCAGGGCCACGTGCAGGAATTTGCCGGTGATGTTGTCGGCTTGAAAGGCGAAGATCAGCACGAGCGTGGCGAGGAGGGCCATGATGGTCACCGGCGCAAATCGGGGCAGCAGGGCCTCTTCGAACCAGGCCTGTCCGTTCCGCCTGATGAACCAGGTTCGCAGCGCCGTCCCGACCGCCAACGGGATGAGGATAAAGACCAGGACCGAATAGAACAGGACGACAAAAGGCACGGAAAGAGACGAGGCGCCGCTCACGAGAAATCCGACGAGCGGGGCGAAGAGGACGAGCATGATCAGGTCGTTCACAGACACTTGGACCAGGGTATAGGCCGGGTCGCCGTCCGTCAGGTAACTCCAGACGAAGACCATGGCCGTGCAAGGGGCGGCGGCAAGGATGATCGCGCCGGCAATGTACTGGTCTGCATCCGCTGGTCCGATCCAGGCCGAAAAGAGATGGCGGAAGAATATCCAGGCGATGAAAGCCATGGAGAACGGCTTGACCAGCCAGTTGACGAACAGGGTCACAATCAGCCCTTTCGGCCGTTTGCCGACGTTGCGCACGGAGACAAAATCCACCTTCATCATCATGGGGATGATCATGAGCCAGATCAGGACGGCGATCGGCCCGTTCACCTGGCTGCCCTCGCCGAACTCTATCGATCGAAGCGAATCGACGAATCCCGGCGACAGCTTCCCCAGCGCCATTCCCGCCAGCATGCAGAGCCCCACCCATACCGTCAGGTAGCGCTCAAAACGGTTGAGCCGCTTAGTCGCCGGCTGTGCGGAAACGGCCTCCATGACCAGTTCCAATTTGTACCTCCCCTGTGAAGTCGAGAATGAAACCCCTTGCGTCGGGTTTACGTGAACGTTGTTGTTCCGTCCTTAGTCCTTGCGTTCCGGCTTGCGGGCACGCACGAAGGCGCTCATGAACCTCCCGTCCACCTTTGCTGCGACAACCGCGACGTCCAGACCGGCGCCCTGAAGAAAGTCACGCGCGTCTTCGGCGCGGTAGATGCGCGTCGGCTCCAGGGTGATGTCCTGAAACCCGGCCTTCGCCAGCTTGTCTCGGTACTCGGGCTCTTCCAGGGCTCCCGCCACGCATCCGATCCAGAGTTCCACGTTCAGCCGGATATCGGCAGGGACCGGCCCCCGCACCACCACATCGGAGACCGCAAGGCGGCCGCCTGGTTTGAGCACCCGGAAGGCTTCGGCCAGCACGCGGTCCTTGTCGGGCGATAAGTTGATGACGCAGTTGGAGATGATGGTGTCGACAGAATTGTCGGGGAGGGGGATCTGCTCGATGTCCCCCTTCAGGAACTCCACGTTCTCGACTCCTGCTTGACGTTGGTTCTCACGGGCCAGCTCCAGCATTTCATCCGTCATGTCGAGACCGTAGACCTTGCCGGAAGGACCGACTCGTTTGGCTGACAGGAGCACGTCGATGCCCCCGCCGGAGCCGAGATCCAGCACAATCTCACCCGGCTTGAGCTGGAGCAATGCCGTCGGGTTGCCGCAGCCGAGCGAGGCCGACAAAGCTGCGGCCGGAAGGCCGGCGGTCTCCGCGGTCTCGTAGAGGTTGGATGTGATCGGATCGAATTTGTTCGCCGGTTGCGTCCCGCAGCAGGAACTGCCGCCCCGCTTGGCTTGCAGGGCCGCTTGGGCATATTCACCTTTCACGATCTCTTTCAGTCTTTCCCTCTGGCTTTGGTCGTCCATGGTGCCCTCCATACCGCGCTTGCATGAGCCGCTCACTTCGATCAAATGTGAGCGGAGAGTTCTTTTGCCTCCGGTGAGCTTTGTTCCAACGCTTGCTTGAGCCGCCGCGTTCGCGTACATGGGGACGGAGGGCGACTGGCCTTGAGTAAATCCCCCCTTCCAAACTGATCAAGAATGGTTGATGGATGAAGGCAAAAAAAGGGCTAGTCGCAGCATTGAGAATTCGTCGAAGAACCGCCGCCCTGGCTGCGTATGGACTGTACGAACTCGGCCACTTCGTTCATCGTGCCTTCGTTGAGTGAGTAGTAGACCCAGCGTCCTTCCCGCCGGTCCTGCAGAATGCCGGCATCCTTGAGGGTCTTCAAATGGAAGGAGAGACGGGATTGCCCGGTCCGAAGGGCGTCCGTCAGGTCGCAGACGCACTGCTCGCCGGCACTCACCCGTTCAATGATCTCCAGGCGCGTTTCATCGGACAGAGCATGAAACCAGCGCGCAGCTCGGCCGATACCCTGTTTGCTCGTTGTCGTCATGGCTGAAAAATATATCAACGATTATTGATAAGTCAAGTGGGCCTCAGTTGCGCGTCGTCTTTTTGCAGATCGTCAGGCCGGTCTTGCAACCTTGGGGCGAGGTGTGGCCGCTGCGGATCGCACCAGCCGGAGGTGTCTTCCGGCCATGGACTCTGCAACCGGTCTGAGGTCTGCCGGCACGGCACGGGCTTGTGCGCGGGACCGACGCCAGTCTTTTTCAATCCTCTCGGCGGACTTCAAGTTCAGCTTCGCGGCAAGTTTTCTGAACTGGGCGCGCTCTTCGTAGTCGCCCAGCACCGTCTGGGTCTGTTTCAGTCGGCTGACAAGGTCCGGCCTGGCGAAGGGTTGGCCCAAGGTCCATTCCTCCTGGTACCGGACGGACTTCACCTTCAGCCTGAGCGCATGAAGTGCCCTGCGACGCGGGTGGGCCGCTGCTTCGGCAATCATTTCGAGCAACGTCTCGGCAGTGACCGAGCGGAGTGCCGCCAGGCGACGGGCCATCCAATCACGCCGACCCGGGGTAGGAGGGAGCCCATGGTGCCGCACGAGCCGCTCGATCTTCCGATATCGATGATTCCGTTTCAGCTTGGCTCTGGCAGCCTGGATGAGCGCCTCGACCTTCCGCCGGTCTGACCGTGGGCTTCCCAGACGCGCCAGATATCGTTCAAAGACTTGCAGCGTCCTGAGTGGGCTCACTTTAGAGACGCACCGAGCCATGATCTCGGCATTTTGATCTTCGCCGATCAGCTCCAGGTAGGCCTGAAGCCGCCTGAGGTGTGTGCGCAGCATGTGCAAGGTTTTGGGACGAACGTCTCCGGACGCGAGTTGGGCGGCGGCGTGCAGGACGATGGTCTGATAGCGGCGGGCTCGGCTGTCGCTTGCTTCATAACCAGGCATAGTCAACATTTCTGTGAACGAGTGATTCGCAACTGCGAGTGAAGCGGGAACCCGCTCTTCGCGGTGGCGGCCCAGCGAGCAAGTCGTTGACGGATATGGAAAACATTCGGCTTTAGCTAGGTCTTTCGGTCGTGCTATGATGCCAACCTGCCGATGCATTCCGAGGGGATCATGGACTGTCTCTTGTTCAGGCACGGCATCGCGGTCGATCTGGAAGACTGGCAGGGGGAGGAAGCCCTCAGGCCGCTTACTCCCAAAGGGGTCGAAAAGACCAAGGAAGCTGCGGCCGGGCTCCGCCGGCTCGACCTCATCCCTACGCAGATCCTCTCAAGCCCCTTCGCGCGGGCGGTCGAGACCGCCAAGGTGATTCGCGAAACCTTCAAGGCGCGTCCTGAGGTGCGGATCTGCGACGAGTTGTTGCCCGACGCCCCCCCCGACAAGCTCTTTCCCCTTCTGGCCAACCTTCCAGACGATGCCTGCGTGATCTGCGTCGGGCACGAGCCCCAGTTGGGGGAGGCCGCCGGAGTCATGCTGTTCGGAAGCCCCGTCGCCGGGCTCTCGCTGAAGAAGGCCGGGGCGTGCTGCATCAACTTCGATCAGCCTCCGAAAGCCGGCGGTGGATTCCTGAAGTGGTGGATGGGCCCGGCGCAACTCAGGAAGCTGGCGAAGGGATAGCCGGCTTCTCGGCGGCCTGGCCGACTGCGGACGGTTCGGCTCTTTGTCCGTTCTTCAGGATCGGCTCGATCTTGGCCCGGAGCGCCTCCTGGATTTCCTCCGGAGGCTTGCGGGCGTCCACCACGTAGAAGCCGAACTCCTCCGCCATCTTGTCGAATTCCTCGATCAGCAGCCCCTGGTACTTCTTGAAGCTGTCGTAGAGGTCCGCGCTCAGCTTCAGGTCCATGCCCGATTCCCAGTAGTTCATGCCCTTGCTCTCGATCACCCGCAGCGCCAGGGTATCCACGTCGATCCGCAGGTAGCAGACCAGATCGGGCACGACCGCAAATCCGAACACGTTGCGGATCCAGTTGCGGTCGCCGCTGCGCACGGTGTCCCGCGCAAAGGCCGTGTAAACGTAGCGGTCCGCCAGGACGATGAAGCCGGAACGCAGGGCCGGGATGATCTGGTGCTCCAGGCGGTCGGCGAAATCCGTCGCATAGAGCAGGCTGAAGGACCAGCGGTCCACGATGTTGCCCTGCTTGGCCTCCTCGATCGTCTTGGACATGAGGTTGGATCTCGTCCAGCCGGTGGTGACGACGCCGTAGCCCTGGACTTCGAGCCACTCCTGCAAGAGCTCGATGTGGGTGGAGCGCCCCACGCCGTCCGTGCCCTCGATGGCGATCAGCTTGCCCTTCAGGTCATTCAGAGGGAGGTACGGCAAACCGTCGCCAAAATACTGTCTCGCGTTTTCCATGGGTTCCTCGTTTCGGCTTGTACTGTTCCAGCGCCGTGGAGACCACCTGCCGCATGGCGTTCTGCTGTGCGGCGATCTCCTTCGTCGCGTCCATCGTGATCAGCCCGTACTCGTCCACGATCTTGTCGTATTCGTTCAGGATGCGGGACTGGAAGATGCGGAAGCTTTCGGTCATGTCCTGGCTGAACCCCATGTCCATGCCGGCTTCGTAATACTTGAGCTGCGCCCTGGTCCCGCCCAACAGCCGGTCGATCGCCACCTCGATCGGCACCTTGAAGTAAAAGGCCATGTCCGGCCTGACGGCGAAGTTGTAGAGCTTCCGGACCCAGGCCGGCGAGACCCCCCGCACGGCGTCGCGCGCGAAGGCGGTGTAGACGTAGCGGTCCGCCAGCACGACCATCCCGGCCTTCAGCGGGGGGAGAATCTGATGGTAGAGGCGGCTGGCAAAGTCGGTCGCGTGGAGCAGGCTGAACGTCGTGGGAGTCAGGACTTTGCTTTTCTTGCCCCTGCGGGTCGTATCCCGCACCAGCGCGGAGGAGTTCCACTCGGTGAAGAAGACGTTGAATCCCTTGGACTCCAGCCACTTCTGGAGCAGGAGCAGTTGGGTGCTTTTGCCGGATCCGTCGATGCCTTCGACGATGATCAGCTTGCCGGGAAAGGGATGGGGTTGCCCAAAGGTCAAGACCGGCGGTGTCATGCGGAGGCTCCTTCGCGGAACTTGGTCACAAACTGAACCGGACGGGTGAATACTTTTTCGAACAAGTCTGCGCGCGTCCGCGCCGCCCAGATCTCCAACTCAGGATCGCCGGTTGTCTGGAGCTCGACGACCACCGGCTTGCCGAGCTTCACGTCCAGGCTCTGGATCACGGAAAAGTGGCTGCGATCGAGGCCGTCGGCGATGCGGAGCAGGGCGCTCAAGACCTCCAGGGTCTTGCGCGGCTTCGACGCCAGCGACTTCAGTGGCTCATGTTTGTCGTGAGGGAGGGCCCGACGGTGATAGCGCGCGATGTTCGCGATCATCTCGATCTCGTCGGCGGTGAGGCCGTACAGATCGCTGTTCTTGATCAGGTAATAGGCGTGCTTGTGGTGCTGCCGCGAGTTGATCAGATAGCCGACGTCGTGCAGGAGTGCGGCATACTCCAACCATTCCCGTTCCTGATCCCCCAACCCGTGCAGCGGCCTGGTCTGGTCGAACAGTCTGGTCGCCAGTTTGGCCACGTGATGGCAGTGGGTTTTGGGATAGTGACAACGACGGGCCAGGTAGATGACGTTGCGGCGGCGGACATTGGGAATCTCCCGCTCGGCGCGGATGCCCTCCCGGTTGCGTTCGATGAAATCGTAAATCAGACCGTCCCTGATGGCCTTGTCGCTGATCGTCATGCTGCTCTGGCCGACCCGCTCCATCAGGCTGCGGATCACCATGGTCGCCGGCAACAGCGTGTCGGCCCGTTTCGGGTCCAATCCGGGGATGGCCAGCCGGTCCTTGAAGCTTGCGTGGTTCAGGAGCCGCTCCACTTCGCGGACCTCTTTCAGCGCAACCGTGGCCAGGTTGAGCTGATGAAGGGGCCGGCCCGTGCGACGCAAACAGATGATCTCGGCAAGGTTCCCCGCCATCCCGCTCGTGCCGACCAGACGGTCGAACGACCAGTTCTTGAAGGGGTGCATGGCGGATTTGAGCTGGCTGTCGATGGCCTTCTCCATGTCCCGGAGGCTGGATTTTCCGGGCGGGTCCTGCTTGAGATACAAGTCCTTCAAGCGGATGGCGCCGAGCTTGAGGCTCTGGCCCTGGATCATGGCCTTGCGGTTGCCGACGATCAGCTCCACGGACCCGCCGCCCACATCCACCACCAGCGTCGGCTCTTCGGCCAGGTCCATGCTGTGTCGGACGCCCAGGTAGATCAGGCGCGCCTCCTCTTCCCCCGTGACCACCCGCACCGTCAAGCCCGTCTGACGGGCGATTTCTTCGATGAACTCGCCCCCGTTCCTGGCCTCCCGCACGGCGCTGGTCGCCACGGCATCGAGACGCTCATAGCCTTTGTTGCGCGCAAGGGTCGCGAGCGTCCGGATCACCTCCAGCCCGCGCGTCATCGCCGCTTCCGTCAGCCGGCGGGACTTAAAAGCCCCGTCGCCCAGCCGCGTCATGTCCTTGAATCGGTCCAGGATCTTGTAAGAGAAGTCGGACTCGACCTCGGCCAAGACCATATGGATCGAGTTCGTGCCGATGTCGAGAATGCCCAGCTTGGCCATGAAAAGCAGCTTAGAGGGAGGGCTCCAACAAGTCAACCAGCCGTTTCATGAATGAAATCAGGCGGTTCGCATGGACCTGGCCGGTCGGGCATAGAGCTCATATCCAAATCCCTTCCGCTGGAGGATGATGGTGCCCTTGCGACTCAAGGAGTCGATGGCTTGAAACAGGGCGCACCAGCTCAGTTCGGGAAGCTGCGCGGTCATTTGCTCGATCGTCAGCGAATCGGCGTGGTCGAGCGCTTCCAACACGAGATTTTCGGCATGTGTATGATGAGGATGAGACATCATTCCCTCCTTGATAAGCAGAAGGGGAAGCGGACGGAACGGGAGGCTACCCGATGGCTCGGGTCACCTCCCGATGAATTGCCAGCGTGAGATTCTCGCTGGTATTCCACTCATGCGGACAGGCTCGGTGTCGCTCCGACGTGCAGAAGTCGAACGGCTCGATGGCTTCGTCGCACAGCAGAATCGCCCCGCTCGTCTGTCCATTCACACAATGGGGACAGTTCACGTGCTCACCTCCTTTCTGTGTTTCTAGCACCCGTACCCTGAAGCTCCCCAGGGGGCACAACCCTGGGGAGGACATTCAGGCACAGGAGCACGCTACGGCAGAGAGGTTATCGACATGCTGTGTCATCGGAATTAAGGCCAGATTGCGGAAATGTAAATTTTTGAGCGTTACATGGCCGTGCGGCCGTTTTCCCCATGGACGGGAGAGAATCGCACGGCCAGGACGCGCATGGCGCCGAGCGTGAGGAGAATCCCTCCCAGAACGGCCAGATGGATCAGGCTCTCCCCCTTGAACCATTGGGCAATCACTTCGGTCAACATGACCACCAGGATCGTGTCCACAATGAACGTGACCTTGACCCGTCCCTCGGAAAAGTAGGTGAGGGTCGTCTTGAAGACCTCCACCACGGCGAGGATGATCAAGGTGTCGATGATCACCTGGCGAAGGGCCACTTCCACCGGGCTGTGGAAGAGCAGCCGCAAATCCAGGAAGGTCTTGATGATGCCGCCCGTGAGGGCGGCCAGGATCGTGACGATCAGCAGGCTGAGGGCCAGCTTGATGCCGCGCATCCAGAGCTTGGAGACGTCCACCGCGCTTGCTTGCTCTATGGTTTGCACGAGCCACGCCATCCAGGCTTTCTCCTTTGATCGCGCTGCGCTCCGTTCTCCCTTCTTAAAATTCGTCGATTGAGACCGGATGCAGCAGGTCCCGAACCGACAGGACGCCGACGATATCGCCCGACTTGAGCACGGCCAAGTGGCGCGTGCCGTTGCGTTCCATGAGGTCGGCGGCCTCGGTGATCGGACGTTGTTCATCGATCCCGAGGACCGGACTGCTCATAATGTCCCTGACCCGGATATGATGGGCCGACAGGTTGGCGCCGACCACCTCGCGGACGATGTCCGTCTCGGTCACGATCCCGATGATCCGCGCGTTCTGTTCCACAAAGACACTCCCGATGCTCCGCTCCCGCATGAGCCTGGCGGCGTCCAAGGCCGACGCCATGTGCGGCACTTTGGCCAAGTTGTTCTTCATGAGCTGCCTGGCAGTCACCATGCGATCCCTCCTGGGTTTAGTGGTTCTCCATTTTCAACGTTGAAACGCGTCCGTTTGGTTCTTTGCAGCGCAACAGAGGGTAGAAACGTCGGGGTTTCATCCCGCGCAATGTGGCGAGCGCATAGACGAGCAGGCCCAGCAACGCTGCTCCGATCACCAGCAGCAACATCACGCTGGAGAGATTCGGCAACATAGACACCTCACTTCCGCGACAGTGGGGCCAACTATCGGCACGGTACGGAGGCATGGTGCCAGACGGCTGTTCCACCTGCGTCAAGGAAACGTAACGAGTCGGTTAATTTTTGAGTTGGGAGGAAAGTACGCTTGGCTTTTGGCAGGGGGCGTCAGGGGACGCTTCACACTACAGACAGCCGGCATCAGGCACAGCCGCGCGAGTCTGCCCCTGTCATTCCACAACGAGGGGACTTATTTTTGTGTGCCTTAACAGGCGTGACCGATACTTTTGACGCAAATCTCTACGTTCGCAGAATCAGCTTGGTGAATTCTGCTACAGCCAATGACCTGTCCGGTCTCCCTCGCTCATCCAGACCCCTAAGTGAATGACAATATTGATGTAATTTGAAATGACGGCCGATGTGTACCTGGTCGGAATTTTGCACGTTCCTTGATTAATGATGAAAGAACGCACTACCGACTCAATTGGAACGATCGCCGAAGTCCACGGACCTGTCGTGGATATCGCGTGCAAGCAGTTGCCGCCACTCCACCAAGCGCTGTGGACAGCCCTCGACAGTGAGACCTACCGATTCGAAGTCTATCAGCACCTCGACGAACGCCATGTGCGCGCCATCACCCTCCACCGCACCACCGGGCTCCAGCGAGGGATGCCGGTCTTCGATACCGGGGATTCCTTGCGGGTGCCTGTGTCCTCCGATTGCCTCGGCCGTTTGCTGAACGTGTTCGGCGAACCGCTGGATGCCGGGCCGCCCCTGCCTCAGCAGGAATACCGAGACGTGCTTCAGAAACCGGTCCCTCTCCACAAGACGGTCGGCGTCAGCGGGATTCTGGAAACGGGGATCAAAGTGATCGACCTGCTCTGTCCTTTCATCAAGGGAGGCAAGACCGGCCTGTTCGGAGGGGCCGGCATCGGCAAGACCGTCCTCATCACGGAGTTCATGCATGCCATTGTCGCCCTGCATCACGGGGTTTCCGTGTTTGCCGGTGTGGGGGAGCGGATTCGCGAGGGCCATGAGCTGTGGCACGAAATGCAACAGGCCGGCGTGATGCCGCAAACCCTGATGGTGTTCGGGCAGATGGACGAATCGCCCGGGGTGCGGTTCCGCGTGGGGCTGACCGCCTTGACCTATGCCGAATATCTGCGCGATACGCTGCAGAAGGAAGTGCTGTTTCTTGTCGACAACGTGTTCCGGTTCGTTCAGGCCGGGAGCGAAATCTCCGGGCTGCTCGGACGGATGCCGGCCACCGTTGGGTACCAGCCGACCTTGATGACCGAGGTGGCCGAACTGCAAGATCGCATCACGTCCTCCACCCACGGCGCGATCACGTCCGTGCAGGCCGTATACGTTCCGGCTGACGACATGACCGATCCAGCCGTCAATAGCATTCTGAGTCATCTTGACACGATTGTCATTTTGACGCGGTCTCAGGCCAGCCAAGGCATCTATCCGGCCGTGGATCCGTTGCAGTCCGCCAACAAATTGATGGACCGGCATTTTCTCGGAGATCAGCACTATACGACCGCAGAGAGGGTCCGTGAGCACCTCGCCCGGTACCGTGAGTTGGAAGACATCATCACCATGCTGGGCATCGAGGAGCTTTCTCAGACAGACCGCCGCATTGTCCTTCGCGCCCGCAAGCTGCAGCGATACCTGACCCAGCCGTTCCACGTCACGGCGGAGCTGACAGGCATCCGAGGCGTCTCGGTCCCTCTGACAACCACCCTCCAGGACTGTGAAGCCTTCCTGAGCGGCCAGTACGACGACGTGCCGGAAGAACGGTGTTACATGCGCGGCTCCATGAGGGAGACCTGAGGGCCATGCCGTTTGTGCTCCACCTTCAGAGCGCCACGCAATACGAACGCATCGACGGCGTCACCAGCTTCGTCGGGGAGGATGACTCCGGCATGTTCGGGATTCTGACGGGGCATGCGCGTCTGATGACTTCGTTGGTGTTCGGCCTGGCGCGCTTCCGAACGGCGGATGCCCCCTGGCAGTTTCTCGCGCTCCCGGGGGCCTTGCTCTATTGCGTCGACAACGAACTCTTGATCAACACCAGACGTTATCTGTGCGACGACGATTACGGCCGTATCAGCCAGGCGCTGGACGAACAGCTTCTGGCGGAGGAGACCGCTCTACGGAGCCTCAAAGACAGCCTGCACCGCCTGGAAGAGGAAATGTTCAAGCGTCTCTGGAAAATGGGACGCGGCGGAGAGCCCCGAGCATGAACAACCGCCAGGCGTTCAAGGAAAAGGTCGAGCGGCAGGTGGAGCGGATGAGACAGGCCGAACGAGACCGTCCGACGCTGCTGGCGCAAACCGCCTATATCGGGGCCCTCGGCCTGATGTTCGTCTTGCCGGTGGTCGTGGGCGCGTACTTGGGGCATTGGATCGACGGCCTCTTCGAAGGCTACTCGATCCGGTGGACTCTGAGCATGATCGTGCTGGGGGTGATCGTGGGCGCGGTGAATGTCTATCTGTTCATGAGGGAATAACGGATGGGGCAGGCAGGACATGTGAGCGGCCCTCTGTTCCAAATCGGTCCGGTCGGCGTCACGCAGGCGATCGTTACGACATGGGGCATCATGCTGATATTGGCGCTGGCCTGCTGGCTTGGTACCCGCCGCTTGCGCCTCGATCCAGGACCGGTTCAGGTCGTGTTGGAAGGAGCTTTGGCTTCGATCGACGGGGCGATTCGTGCCGTATTGCCCACCCAGGCACAACGAGTGATGCCCTTCATTGGCACTTTGTGGGTCTATATTGTCGTCGCCAACCTGAGCGGGTTGATCCCCGGCGTGGAGGCTCCCACCGGGAATCTCTCGATCACCGCGGCGCTGGCCATCCTGGTGTTCCTGTCAGTTCATTGGTTCGGCACCCGCGCGGAAGGGATACGGGCCTATCTCCGCCACTACCTTGATCCCTCTCCGATTATGCTGCCGTTTCATATCCTCAGCGAGATCACCAGAATCCTGACGTTGGCCGTCCGGCTGTTCGGTAACATCATGAGCCTTGAGATGGCGGCGCTCCTGGTCTTGCTTGTGGGCGGGTTGCTGGTTCCTATTCCCCTTTTGCTTCTACACATTGTCGAAGCGCTGATCCAAGCCTATATCTTTGGCATGCTGGCGCTGGTCTACATCGCCGGTGCGATCCAAGCCCAACAACTCAAACGACAAAAAGAAAAGGAATAACCCATGCGTGACATGACCTGGTTTGCCACATTCTCGACGACGTTTGCTGCGCTGTCGATCGCGATCGCCACGGTGGGGCCAGGGATTGCCATGGGTATCGCAATTAGCAAGGCCCTAGAAGCTTTGGCCCGCCAACCGGAAGCGGAGAAGTCCATCATGCGCACCCTCTTCATCGGCCTGGCCATGATCGAGTCCCTGGCGATTTACTGCCTGGTGATCGTCTTGATCATCCTGTTCAGGAACCCGCCCCTTGAGTATTTGCTCAAGTGAAATGAGGCCACGGCGTCCGGTATGCCGGTGCGGCGATGGTTTCCGGATCATGATGCGCGCAGGTGAGGCGTGGAACTGAACTGGTCGACATTTGTCCTGGAGATCATCAACTTTCTGGTCCTGATCTGGCTCCTGACACGGTTCCTCTACAAGCCTGTCCTGAAAGCGATTGCGGAGCGCAAAGCCGGCATCGAGAAGACCCTCGCCGCGTCGGAGCAGCTCCGCACCGAGGCGGAAGCCTTGCGCCGGCAGTATGAGAGCCGCCTGGGAGATTGGGAGCGTGAGAAGGAGAACGCGCGATCCCGATTGGTCGAGGAACTCGCCGCAGAACGGACTCGATCCATGGCGGGGCTCCGCACCCAACTGGATCGGGAGCGTGAACGGGCCAGGGTTGTCGAGGAGCGTCGCCTAAGCGAGGCGATTCAGCGGGCCGAAGAGGCCACGATCACGCAAGGCGGACAGTTCGCCGCTCGCCTGCTGTCGCGCTTGGTCGGGCCTGAACTTGAAGCAAAAATCATCGACCTGTTGCTGGCGGATTTGCAGAAGCTTCCCGACGATCGACTGCAGGCGATCCGGACGGATGTGGCAGGAGAAGCGGCTCCCCTCAAAGTGACCAGCGCCTTTCCGCTCGCGCCCGCTCAACGCGAGTCGTTGGTCGGGGCGATCGGAAAACTCGCAGGGCGGAAGATTGCCTGTGAATTCGTCGAAGACAAGAGTCTACTGGCCGGAGTACGTATCAGCATCGGTCCCTGGCTGTTGCGCGCCGACCTGCAGGGCGAATTGGGGTTCTTCGCCGAGGCGGTCCATCATGGGCATTAAAGAGGGCATCGGGAATTCTCCTATGGCCGCGCAAGCAGCCTGGCTGCAGCAGTATCGGTTTGGGCTCCGCGTGTCCGAACGAGGGACGGTCCTGTCTGTGGGGGATGGGATCGTCTGGATCAAAGGCCTGCCCTCCGCCGCGATGGAAGAGATCTTGAATCTGGAAGATGGCAGCCGCGCGCTGGTGTTTCACCTTGCCCAGGACATGCTCGGCGGAATCCTCCTCCACCAAACCGGCACCCTGACGGCGGGGGCGGCCGCCTGCCATTCCGGTCAACAACTCAGCCTCCCGGTAGGCGACGCGTTGCTGGGGCGAATCATCGATCCGCTGGGCACCCCGCTTGACGGACTTGCAGCCCCGGACTGCCCGAGCCGGCGGGCGCTTAACGCTTCGTCGCCGTCCATCGTCGCGCGGGATTTCGTTCGCAAGCCGTTGTATACGGGCAGCAAAGTGATCGACACCTTGATTCCCATTGGCAAGGGACAGCGCCAGCTGATGATCGGTGACAACGGCATCGGCAAACGCGCGCTGGCCATCGACACCGTGATCAACCAGCGTGGCAAAGACGTATTGTGCGTCTACGTCATGGTCGGACAAAAACGATCGAGCGTGGTCAACACCATCGAGACCCTGCGCCAATACGGGGCCATGGAATACTCCACGGTCGTGGTTGCGGAGGCCACCGACCTGCCCGGACTCAAATATCTGGCTCCCTTTGCCGGGTGCGCCGTGGCCGAGGAATGGATGTGGCATGGGAAAGACACCCTGGTGGTGTACGACGATCTTTCGACCCACGCGCAGACCTACCGCGAGCTCTCGCTGCTGCTGCGCCACCCTCCGGGGCGGGAAGCCTATCCCGGCGACATCTTCTTTTTGCATTCGCGCCTGCTGGAGCGTTCCACCTGTCTCGCCCCGGATTTTGGAGGCGGCAGTATGACCGCCATACCGGTTGTCGAGACGAACGAAGGCGAGATCGCCGCTTACATCCCGACCAACCTGATTTCGATCACCGATGGCCAGGTTTATTTCGACAAGCGTCTGTTCGCCTCGGGTGTGCTCCCTGCGATTGATGTGACCAAGTCGGTCTCACGGGTCGGCGGGAAGAGCCAGCACCCGCACATCAAGAAGACAGCGGGGCGCATGAAACTGGACTACCTGCAGTTTCTTGAGCTGGAGGTCTTCACCCGTTTCGGGTCCCGGCTCGAGGCCTCCATGGAGGCCAAGATCAAACGGGGGCGAATCCTGCGCGAGATTTTCAAGCAGGAGCGGCTGTCCCCCTTGCCCATCGAATTCCACATGGCCTGGCTGGTGGCCTTCCAGGAGGGCCTGTTCGACGATGTCCCGACGGACCAAGTCCAGGCCCTTCTGGACCGCCTGGCTGTCCGCGTGAAGGAGAGCCACATGACGGTCGAGGACGGGTATGAATCGTGGGCTCCGGCGGTGGCCGCATGGCTCAAGGACAGGCCCACAACATGAGCAGGCGTCACGAGCTGGAAAAACACCTGGGCACCTTGCGCGAGCTCCGCGAAATCATGGGCGCGATGAAAAACCTTGCGCTGATGGAAACCCACAAGCTGACTCGGTTCCTGTCCACGCAGCGCAGGGTCGTCGCGGCCATTGAGTCGGCCGCCGCGGACTTCTTTACTTTCTACCCGGATTTGATGGTCCGACCGAGTCAGACGGAGAGCGTCTATCTCTTGATCGGTTCCGAGCGAGGGTTCTGTGGCGACTTCAACGAAGCCCTGGTGGACGCTTTCCAGACGCAGGTGCGGGGGACCCGCGCTGAAACCCCGCTCCTGGTTACGGTCGGCCTCAAGCTTGCGACGAAAGTCGCGGGCGACAAGCGGGTCATCGCCTCGATCGCAGGACCCAACGTCGTTGAAGAGGTCCAACCGGTTCTCATCCGTCTGATGGATACCTTGAGCAGCCTGCATGCCCGGTATGGATCGTTTTCCCCGTTGACCCTGACCGTGCTCTTCAACCGGACCGATGAGACCGGCGTTCACCTGCAGTCCTTCCAGCCGTTCCAGCAATTCGGGCGAGGAACCGGTCGGTTCTCCCATCCGCCTCTGCTGAATGTGGCGCCGCGCTCTTTTCTGGCCTCCCTGATCGACGAGTATCTTTTTGCGGTATTGCACGAGGTGTTTTATAGTTCCCTGATGGCTGAAAATCGCCGCCGCTTTCAGCACATGGATAACGCGATCCAGCGCATGGAGAGAGAGGCTTCCGACCTGGCCCGCACGCGCAACGTCCTCCGTCAGGAGGAAATCACGGAGGAAATCGAGGTCATCATGTTGAGTGCCGAAGCCCTGAGGCGGCGGTCGTAGCCGGCTGACTCGGATTCCAAGATGCAACAGGCGACAGCTGGCCCGATCGAGGCACGCGGAACCTTGGGCGGAGACCGTCATGTCAATACTGTAGCGGCATGGAAGGGGGACACCGATGAGCGACGACGTGCTCTACGTACTCTTGGGCCTGGCGGCGGGAACGCTCAGCGGGCTCATAGGCATTGGAGGAGGGGTGATCATCGTTCCTGCGCTGGTGTTGCTGTTCGGCTTCTCACAGCATCAGGCTCAAGGGACGACATTGGCGCTCATGGTGCCGCCCATCGGGCTTCCCGCCGCGTGGGCTTACTATAAACACGGGGCGGTGAACTTCGAAGTGGCGCTGCTGGTCTGCGTTGGGTTCTTCATCGGGGGGTTCTTCGGCGCAAAGCTGGCGACGGGGATGTCCAACGCGATGCTGGAAAGGGTTTTCGGAACCGCGCTGCTTGTGATCGCGCTCAAGATGCTCTTTGCAAAGTGACGACAACGGGGTGTGCTGGGCGTGCCTGCGCGTGAACGCGGCCGACGTCAAAAAAGCGGGTGGGGAGCGGCGCCGATAAAGAAGGGAACGGTTCCAAACTGCAAGACCTCCGGAGAATCCCCGGCGTTTCCACGGATCCGCCACGTGCCGGCCTCTTTAACCAGGTAGTGCGTCTCACCGAACCAACTGTCGAGGTTGACGGGTGCGTTCCCTCCCTTGGGAACGGCGGCGAGGTTGCCGCTGCATCTGATCTCGGCCGTGCTGCCCGTTTTGGCGTGCACGATTCGCACGTGATCAAACAGGTGGATGCCCGAGATTTCGGAGTAGCGCGCGAACAGCCCCGCCCATATTTTCCGCAAGTCGGATTTGTTGAGCCTGCGGTAGTTGTAGGTCTTGGAATAGAGGTTCATCAGCGCGTCAAGGTCCTGCACTCGGATGGCTTCCTCTGCCCGGCTGAACGTGGCCAGGATCTCCTGCAGGGCCTTGTCGTCGCCATCCACGACGGCGCCGGGAAGCATTTCCACCCTGGCCAGTGACGTGGGCGTCTGCAGCCAGAGCGTGGCCATTACCGCGATCAAGGCAAGAGTCAGCAACGAACCATGGCGCACGGCGTCGTTGTCTCCTCGGTTCAACAGTCACGCATCAGAACACGCCCGTCCAGGGGCACCGTTCATACAGGTGCGGAAAAGACTTAGTACTGTTGATAGCCGTTGCCGGTCGCGTAGACGACGGCCACGGCGCTGGCTTTGTAGGCATAGTTGGTGTCGGCCAGCCGGACCTCCGCGACGACGAGCTCGGTGGTGGCCGTCGTCACGTCCACGATCGAGGAGAGTCCTGCGCGGTAGCGTTCCCTGGCCAGGGCGAGGGCTTCCCGCGCAGCGGCCACTTCCTGCTCCGCCACTTTGATCTGCTGCTTGGCGGTCTGCAGGGTCAGGTAGGATTCCGTCACTTCCAGCACCACCCGGTTGGCCAGATCGGTCTTCTTTTTCTCTTCCTTGTATTTTTGCTGTCTGGCTTCGGCCACGCGGTTCTCGATGAGGAATCCGGTGAAGAGGGGCACCGAGAGCGTGGCGGCCGCGCCCCACCAGGACTGGGTGAAACCGGGGGTCGCGCCGGGGTCCTGGTTGGTCGGCGCGTTGCTGAAGTGGATCACGCCGCCCATGCCGGCCGCGGAGATGGTCGGCAGGTAGAGGGCCTGGGCCGATCTGAGCTGCGCTTCGGCCGAGCGGATGCGAGCCACGCTTCCCAGCAGTTCGGGCCGTTGCGAGAGGCCCGCCTGCGTGAGGAGTTCCAGAGTGTCCGTGAGGGAGAGCGTCACCGGCACGTCTTCGAGCGTGTAGTCCGCCGGTCCGCGCACGCCCATGGCGTTGTTCAGGGCGGCGAAGGAAGTGCGGAGATTGTTCTTCGCCTGGACCAGCAGGACTTCGGCGTTCCGCAGCTCCACGGAAATCAAATCCAGGTCCAGTTTGGATTTCAACTGGTGCTTGTAGAGGGCGGCCACCTGGTCGCGGATCTTGCCTCGTTCCCGCACGGTCTCCTCCGCGATCTGCAGCAGGCGCTTGTGTTTGAGGCAGTTCAGGTAGGCCTGCTGCACCGTCAGAATGACCAGCGCCTTGTGGGTGAGGATCTCCTTTTCGGCCGCCGCCGTGGCGGCCAGCTCCGCCAGCACCTTGTTGGCGGTCTGGCCGAAATCGTAGATCAACTGGTTCGCCATCACGCCCGCGTTCTGGATGTAGGATGTCGGGTGGTTCTGGGCGCCGGCGATGTTGAATGCGCTCAACGGGCGGATGTTCCCGCCGGTCTGAATCGCGTAGGCGTCGATTTGCGGGTAGTACTTGGCTTTGGCTTGTTGCACCACCGCGTCGGCGGCCAGGGCGGTTTGCTGGGATTTTTTCACGAGGGGGTGCTGCTCGAGGCCGATCTGGATCGCGGTCTTGTAGCCGAGAAACGCGCCGGCCGTTTTCGGCGGCGTGGCTGGTTCCTGCCCCGCTTCCCGGCTTTCCGAGGCGGCCGGTTCGGGCGGACGGGGGGCTTGTCCCGCCGACTCGCCCGTTGTCCCGACAGCGAGACAGGCGACGAGCAGGCACCAGGACAACGGTCGAACCGGGCGGGAAAAGGTCAGCCTCGGGTCAATAGCGCCCATACTCGGCTCCCGTGGCATAGGCCAGGGCGGAATTGCTGGCCAGGTATCCGTACTGGGCCTCGGCCAGGCCGGTCTCCGCATTCAGCAAATCGACGGTCGCGGTGGTCACGTCCAGGATGGAAGCCAGGCTCGTCTTATACCGTTCACGCGCCAGCGTGAGGGCCTCGCGGGCATGGGCGACCCGCTCCTGCGCGACCTTGATCTGTTGCTCGGCCGTGAGCCGGCTCAGGTACGCTCCGGCGACCTGGAGGACCACATCGTTGGCGATGACCCGCGTCGTGGCATAGGCTTCCCCCTTCTTCGCCGTTGCCTGCTCGATCTCGGCCTCGATGCGGCCGCCTGTGTACAGCGGGGTCGTGGAGGAGAAGCCGGCCCCCCACCAGCCGAGCTGTGCGCCCGGGTTGTTCGGGTTGCCCTTCTCGCTGACGACTTCCTGGCGGGCCCACCATCCGTACCCGGTCGCGCCGACCCCGGTGATGCTGCCGTAGTTCAATGCATGGGCCGCCTTGAGCGCTTCCTCCGCCGCCTGGGCGCGGTCCTTGCTGCCGAGCAGCTCCGGACGCCGGTCGAGGGCTTCCTTGAACAAAGGCTCGATCGGCGGCGAGGGCGACACAGTCGGTTGGATGTCGTCCAGGACGTACTGCACCGGTCCTTGCCGGCCCATGGCCGCGCTCAGGGCGGCGAAGGCGGCCATGAGGTCGTTCTGGGCCTTGATGAAGGCCAGCTCGGCCTTGGCGGCCTCGATCGTGGTCATGTCCAAATCCAGTTTCGAACGCAGCTTGTGGCGGTACATGGAGTCGGCTTGGTCCCTGATCAACCGACGCTCCGCCAGGGCTTCCCTTGTGATCGCCACCAGCCTCTGCTGCTTGAGGCAGGCCAGGTAGGCCTGCTCCACGTTCAAAATCACCAGGGCCTTGCTCGTGAACACCAGTTTCTCGGCCGAGGCGGCGAGCGATTTATTCGCCAGGATCTTGTGCGCGGTGCGCCCGAAGTCGGTGATCAGCAGTTCTACACGCGCCCCCGGGTCGGTCAAGTAGTTCGTGGGCTTGGGCAGCGATCCGGAAATGCCCAGATTGGAGAGAACCCGCGTGTTGCCGAGCGAGTTGGCGAGGATGCCGGTGACTTGCGGGTAATTCACGGCGGCGAGCTGCTTGCCCACTGCCTCCGTTTCGAAGACGCCGTGTTGCGCCGCCTGGATCAGCGGATGCTGCGCGACGCCGTTCTTCACGGCCTCCTCCCAGGTCAGCCGAGGGCCGCCTGCATCCGATTTGAGCGGAGCGGGGACAGGCTCGTTGCCGGCCTGGGCCGGCAGGGACGCCAGGCAGGACCAGAGCCCGGCGGCCAGGACCATGAGCATGTTCAGCCATGGCCGGCTCATGTGTTCCGTTTTACGTCTCACGTTTTACCTCTCACGCTCAGTATTTGAGGTAATCCTGGCCCGCCGCATAGGCCACGAGGGCCTGGCTCTTCTTGTAGACGTACTGGGCTTCCGCCAGGCGGGACTCCGCGTCGAAGAGGGCGGTGGCGGCCCTGACGACTTCCACGATCGAGCTGAGTCCGAGCTTGTATCGCTCCTGGGCCAGGCTCACCGCTTCCTTGGCGAAGGCCACCCGTTCTTGCTCCAACGTGATCTGTTCGGCGGCCGTCGTCTGGTTGAGGGACGCACGGATGACCTGGAGAATCACTTCGTTGGCGAGGTTCTGGATCTCCTGCTCGGCCTCGCCTTTGCGGTGTCCCGCTTCGACGATCTGGTTCTGAATCTTGAACCCGGTGAACAAGGGGAGCCTGGCCGAGACCCCGAAGCCCCAGAGCGGAGCCACCCCGTCCTGCGGAATGCTACCGTCATGGACATCCCCGTATTTTGTGATGCCGATGGTGCCCACGGCCGAAATCTCCCCGAAATTGAGCGCTTTGACTTCCTGAAGCAGTTCCTGCGTCGCCGTCAGGCGGTGCTGCCCTCCCAACAGTTCAGGACGGTTCTTCAATCCTTCTTCGACCAACTGGTCCATCGCGGGCGGCGAAGCGGTCGCCAGCGAGATTTTTTCCAGCTCGTACCGGCTCGATCCTTCGACGCCCATGGCGTTGTTGAGGGAAGCGAAGGCCTCCGCAAGGTCATTTTGCGCCTTGATCAAGGCCAGCTCGGCGTTCTTGACCTGGACCGTCACGAGGTCCAGATCCAATTTGGACTTGAGCTGGTGCTTGTACAAAGCTTGGACCTGGTCTCGAATGAGCCGGCGCTTCTCCAGATTTTCCGTCGCGATTTCGACGAGGCGTTGCTGCATGAGGCAGGTCAGGTAGGCTTGGTGGACATTCAGGATGATCAGAGCCTTGTGCGTGAGGATGTCCTTCTCCGTCGCCGTTTCCGTCGCCTTGCTGGCCAGGATGTGATGGGCGGTCGAGCCAAAGTCCGTGATGAGCTGGTTCAGGAGCAAGCCCCCCGTCGTCATGTTCTGGTTGTGCTTGGGCAGAGCGCCGGCCAGGGCATAGCCGCGGCCGCCGCCGTATTGATGTAACTCAGCCCGGTTGCGGAGGCTGCGGAGGAAGTCTGAGCCCAGATCGCCGGTGGCATGGATGTTGGCGCCGTCGCTGCCCAAGACCCTGATCGACCCTGTTCCCCCGGCCACGGAGGCTTCGAGCCAGGGATACTGTCTGCCCTGGTCCTGCTTGGTCTCGGCGGCCGCGCTCTTCGAGGTGGCCTTGGCTCGCTCGATCAGCGGATGTTGCTCCAGGCCGGTCCCGATCGCATCCCGCAGGCTGAGGAAGGGTGCGGGAGACGGGGCCGGCTGTGGCACCGGGGTTTTGCCGGACGACGATGCAGGGTTGGGGGCCGAGTCGTTCGGCTGGGCCGGCGCTGGATTTGGATGCCACATCGCGAGGAGCAGCAGGCAGACAAAGAGGACGGCCGGCATGGCGTCTCCTTTCTTGAGCTCAGGACCCCCACCAGGCACCAACCGATGCGTGGCAGGTCTGCCAGGAGAGAAGGGGACCGTCAATACTTCTGGCTGGCCGGCTTGCCGGCCGGAAGGTCGTAGGCGGACGCCGTCACCGCCTGCCCGTCCTGGAGGTTGCTTTTGCCGACAACCACGACATCTTCGCTGCCGGTCAGTCCCTCGATGACCTCGACCCAAATCCCGTCATCGATGCCGGTCTTGACTGGGACACGACGAGCTTTCCCGTTTTCGACCACGAAGACGGCTTTGGTATTCGCGTTATCTCCCGGCATGATCGAGGCCGGCGGAAGGGTCAGAGCATTCTGGCGCCGCTCCAGATAGAGTGTCGCATTGATGAACATGCCGGGCTGGAGCCGATGGCTCTTGTTGGGCAGGTCGATCTCCACGAGGAGCGTGCGGGTGGCCGGGTCCAAGGCTTCGGTCGTGCGGGTGATGGAGCCCTTGAACTCCTGGCCGGGCAGTTCCTTGATCGACAGGGTCACTGGAATGCCGGGCTTGGCCAGCATCGCGGATTCCTGCGGAATGCTCACGTAGACCCGCACCGTGTCTATGTCCATCATGGTGAACAGCGGGTTCGCCTGTGTCGACGAGCCGGTGGCGGCCTGGATCAGTGCGCCCGGATCGGCAAAGCGGGCCGTGATTACGCCTGAGAAAGGCGCGATGACTTTCGTATACTCGAGCCACGTGCGCCGCCGTTCCATCAACTGCTTGGCCCCTTCGGCCGCCGCTTCCGCCACGTCCACGTCCTGCTTCGCGATCACGTCCGGGTTTTCTTTCCAAACGCTGAAGAGTCGCTCATAGGTCAATTTCTTAATGGCATACTCCGCCTCGGCTTGCTGGGCCTGGTCCAGGATTTCCGGTGCGTCGATCACGGCCAGCAGTTGTCCTTTTTTGACCTCGTCGCCCTTGTCGAACCCGATCCATTTCAAGTAGCCGGACACTTTGCCATAGAGGGTGCTCTGGTACCAAGGCGAGATGTTAGCGGGCAAGGTGAGGGTGCGTGCCATATCCCGACGCTGGAGCTTGGTGACCTGGACCAGATGGGTTGCTGGCTGAGCGCCGGGCGAGGCGGTGGCTCTGACCGCTTCAGGCGCAGAGCCGGTCTCATGCTGGCCTTGGAAGAAGACAAAGGCTGCCACTATGAGAAAGAGCCCGGTTGCCGCGATCAGGATGGTCTTGAGCCGATTCGGCTGGGGACTGTGATCCCTCTCCGATGAATCAGGAGGCGATATTTCATGCAAGTCTTGCTCGCTCACACCCAGCCTCCTTCTGTCGCACGGCGCCCGTGCGACAATTCTCTGCTCAGTTCCCGGTATGGCTTCCCTGAACCGGCGCTCCGGTACCCGGTTGAACCGCCGAACCTCGTCGAGCGAGGGAGTGCAGGACGGGGATAAACAGCAGGGTCATCACGGTGGACACGGACAGCCCTCCGATGACCGCCCGCGCCAGCGGCATGTTCGCCTCGCTGCCTTCGCCGATCCCCAAGGCCATCGGCGCCAGGCCGATGATCGTGGCCAGCGAGGTCATGAGAATCGGGCGGATCCGGAGGCGGCCTGCATCCACGACCGCTTCTTCGAGCGGGGCTCCCTCCCGCATCCGCTGATTTGCAAAGTCGACCAGCAGCACGCTGTTGGAGACTACGATGCCGATCATCATCAGCGTACCGATGAGCGACTCCACGTTCAGCGAGGTGTCCGTCAAGAGCAACATCCAGATGACCCCGATGAGTCCCAGCGGAACCGCAAACATGATCACGAAGGGGTCCAGGTAGGAACGGAAGAGGCCGACCATGACCAGATAGATGAGGACGATCGCCAGGGGGAGCCCTCCGCCGAACCCGACCAGCGCCTGCCTCATGCTGTCCACTTCCCCCTTGAAGGACACGATCACATCCTTAGGCAGGTCTAGCTTGGCCATTGCCTCCTCGATCTTGCCGGCCACCCGCCCCAGGTCGTTCCCTGGCACGTCTATCAGGACATCCATGGTCCGCTGGAGATTGTAATGGTCCACCGTTTCCGGTCCGTTCTTCCTGGTCACGTCGATGACATCGCGGAGCACGACAGGCGCGCGGGCTGCACCATCGATGTGGGGAAGGATGGGGCGTTCAGGGAAAGGGGTCTGTTGCAGGGCCAGGGAGCTTCCGTGGGCCGTAGAGGCACTGGCAGTCGCAGCTTCCTCCACCTTCGCGCCGACGAGCGGGATGTTGAGGAAGTCTTCAAACTGGACCAGCGTTTGTTCCGGATACTGGGTCACCACGAAGTAGGCATTGTTGGTCTT
This sequence comes from uncultured Nitrospira sp., assembly GCA_964552455.1. Classification (GTDB taxonomy): domain Bacteria; phylum Nitrospirota; class Nitrospiria; order Nitrospirales; family Nitrospiraceae; genus VGXG01. Next base: position 1,468 of record CAZKHY010000009.1, on the reverse strand, counting down.
GGAGTCGATCCAGTAGCCTGGGTTAAGTTGGATATTGGAACTCAAGCCCGTGATCACATCCGTAACGACGTTTTGTGCGTTGAGGCCCAGGTACGCGGATTTGGCTCGGTCCACGGTCATGTGCAATTCTGGATAGGACATGCCCTGGCGGACCTGTGCATCCACCGTCCCCGGGATCCTAGCTGCCAGTTCCTTGATACGAACCGCCACATCGGCCACTTCATGCAGGTGAGGTCCGCTGACTTTGATGTCGATCGGAGCGGGAAGGCCAAAATTCAGCACGTCGCTGACGATGCCGCCGGTCTGGAAGGAAAACTTCAAACCCGGCAACTCCCGCTCCAGCCGCTCGCGGAGATGGTCCACCACATCGTCGGTCCGCACCTTGTGGTCCTGCTTGAGGCTGACCAGAACGAAGGATTGGTGGGGGCCCACCACCGGCGTATAGAGCACCATCCAGCCCTGGGGGACGCCGATGTTGGCGACGATTTGGTTGAGATCGTCCGGAGGGATCACCTGGCGGATGAGGTCCTCGATCCGCGCCACGATCGCCTCGGTCTTCTCCACCCTGGTCCCCTCCGGCGCCGACACGTTCAGGATGAACTGGCCTGCGTCTACTTTGGGGAAAAACTCGGTGGCCAGGCGCGGCGCCATCGCCACCGACCCGGCAAAGATGGCCGCGACCGTCATGATCACAACGGCTTTGTGACGCAAGCACCAGCGCAAGACCTGCACGTAGCGTCCGACGAAGGGATCGAAGAGATTGAGTTTGTGCCAGAGCCCGGTCAGGCCGGAGGCCTTCTTCTCCTCGTGCCCGGCATGTCCGCCGTGCTTGCCCTTGAGCAGATAGGCCAGGCAGACGGGGGCGACGGTCAGAGCGCCGAAATAAGAGGCCATCATCGCATAGCCCACGGAGAGGGCCAGGGGTACGAAGAGAAACTTGATGATGCCCGTAAAAAAGGCGATGGGCAAAAAGACGAGGAAGACGGTGATCGTGATCACCAGCATCGGAAGCGCGACTTCGGTCGTGGCGTCCCCGGCCGCCTCGTAGGAAGACTTGCCCATGTCCAGGTGCCGGTGAGTATTCTCTACCACCACGATCGCGTCGTCCACCAAGCGGCCGACCGCCAGGGCCAGGCCGCCCAGCGTCATGATGTTGATCGTGTGGCCGGTGAAATAGAGCCCGATGAAGGCGGCCGTAACCGAGAGCGGGATGGCCAGGGCGATGATGACCGTATAGCGGAGACTGCCCAGGAACAGCAAGACCATCAAACAAGCGAGGCCACCTCCCAGGAGTCCCTCATGTTCCAGGGTCTGGATGGACTGGCGGATGTAGACCGACTGGTCGAACACCAGCTTGACGTCCAGCCCGGCCGGCAGCCCGATCAGTTTACGAATCGCAGCCTTGACTCCGTAGATGAACTCCAGCGTGTTGGCGCCGGCCTGCTTACTCCCCGGTATGTACACGGCC
>CAZKHY010000008.1:19836-41850 GCA_964552455.1 uncultured Nitrospira sp. | reverse complement strand
CTAGTTCGAAATGGGGCCCACTTGTCGAGGCAAGGTCAACCGATAGGACACACTCGGCTTCGCGTCCGTGGGAGATAACAGGCGGCCGCCGTGTGCCTCGATAATGGCGCGGACCATCCCCAGCTCTGTGTCTCCGGCCGATAGCCCATCGCTCTTGGGCTCTTGAGTGAACGCCACTGCCTCATCATCGGATGAGGCTGCCGCGTTTGTCCTGTGCACCTCGATCTGCACCTCCATATCCGGGCCTTGCACAACCGAAAGTTGAACCCGACACCTCCGTGGAGACGACGACACGATCACGGCCACAAGGGTTCTCACGGCCTGCACGATCCGGTGGCGATCGATCATTACTTTGGGCAAGCCAGAAGCGGCTGCGATCGTTATGATACTGTCCCGCACCAACGTCAGACCCTTCACCTGGCTTACAGCTTGGCGGACGACCTCCGCAAGGCTTTCCTCCTGAAGGTGTAATGGACATCCTGCCGCCACCCATTGAGGTATACCCACCAAATCATCAACGCGCTGCAACCAGATTTCCGTCCGCTCCAAGATGATCGCCAAAAGTCTGTGCTGCCGTTCGTTCACCTCACCCACCACACCGTCAACCAGAAGGGTTGCGGCCTCGTGGACCGTGGCCCATGGAGCCCGCAGGTCATGGGATGCTGAGGCGGCCAATTCCTCGCGCCCTTTCGTCCAGCCGGGACGGTCCTCTGAGCGCCATCCAACGGTTCGTCTGATTTCGTTGAGGAGTTTTGCGGCCAGTGACATGACCCTGAAGTGATCGTGTAACGCTCGACCCTTGTCCTGTTCGTTCGCCACGGCTTTGCATGCTGGATTTGACAGCCCAATCTTAAGCGGTCCCCGTCGCAAAAACAACTCGGCGTGATCCGGGAAGCCATAGAATCGTCGCGGGTTGGACTGCCCGACTCCAAATTGACATCTCTATCCTAAGGTGCAATCATGAGCATTGTTCCAATGATGCCGGGGAGTTTTGAGGAAATTTTCACAACCCCTGTCATTAGGTCACAATCGAGTCATCTCATGCTTCTAGCAAAGCAAGCCGAGGTTGCCATCTTGTTCCAAGTGTGGCTGAAACCGTGGGCCATCTTTGTAGCATGCCTCGTCGTCCTGCCCGCATGCGCACCGGCCACGAGCGATTCCAGCGCGGAAGATCGAAGGACGTTGAAAGACGGTGGGCTCTCCCGCAACGATTCCCAGGATATTTTTCTTCAGCAAGGTAAGACTGTCTATCTCAGGAATTGCCAGACTTGTCATGGCGTGAACGGCGATGGGAAAGGGGCATATGCCAACGTTCTCGCGGCTAGACCACGAGACTTCACGGCCGGAGTATTCAAATTCCGAAGCACCAGGAGCGGTGCTCTCCCCACTGATGCAGACCTCATGCGAACGGTGACGCACGGAATTCCACGGTCTGGGATGCCGACTTTTGCCGCGTTGAGTGAGGAAGAGCGCCTCGCGGTGATCACGTACATCAAGTCCTTCTCCCGACGTTTTGACGCCGAGCCGATGGAGGAACCGCTCGTGATCCCCCTTGAGCCGACCAAGACCTTCGACACTGTCCAGAAGGGCCAGCAACTCTTCGTCGGATTGGGATGCGTCATCTGTCATGGCGAAAGCGGCAATGGTGGAGGGGCTCTGGCTTTTGAGCTGGTGGATGATACCGGGAGCCGGATCATGCCAGCCGACTTGACTGATTCGAGTTGGAAAGGTGGGTGCACGGGGAGAGATCTGTATCGCACCATCATGACCGGACTTGACGGGACTCCCATGCCTTCGTTCGGGGAGCAGTTGGCGCCTGGCGAAGCATGGCCCCTGGTTCACTATATTCAATCGCAGGCTCGGGAGAAAATTTCCGGGGAAACCCTGAGTGGGCCTTCCCCTTGACAGGATCGAATCCTCAGGCGCTCCAGACCGGGAGGGACAGAATCCCCTGATGTGCTTACCTGCAAGCAGAAAGCTGATGACAGGCCGCCGCGGGTCGTTCCGGCGCCTCGCATTGCACACGGCCGTGTTGGTCCTGTGCGTCGCCGCGGGGCCGGTTGCTGCCGTTCAGGATGGCCGCGCCCTTACAGGGATTGTTACGGTCGAAGGATCGATCCCGCCACCGCAGCAAGTCGTTGTGAATCGAGACACCGACGTCTGCGGGTCCACGATTGCCATCCAGCCGGTTACCGTCTCGATGCCTTCCCGCGGGCTGCTGCAGGCGGTGGTCAGTGTCTCGGGGCTGCCGGCGCGGAGCGCCGAACCTCGCCAGGTCACAGTCCCGATCAAGAATCGGATGTGTACCTTCATGCCCCGCATCAGTGCGATGCAGGTGGGAGACGTGATCGAGATCGGAAACGATGATCCTATTTTGCACAACACTCACATCCGTAATGACACGCGGACGATCCTCAATGTCGCCATGGTTCCCTCCGGTCGGATCATCCAGAAACCCATCAAGGAGCCGGGGGCGCTGAAGCTGCAGTGCGATGCACACAAATTTATGCGGGGCTATGTGATGGCATTCGGGCATCCCTACTTTGCAATCACGGACGAAGTTGGACGATTCCGAATTACCGGCCTCCCCCCGGGTGTCGGACGGATTACCGTCTGGCACGAAACGCTGGGGGCCCTCCAGCAAGAGGTTGTCATCCCCGCCGAGGGCGAGGTCTCCGTCCGTTTTGTATATCATCTGTCTCCCAACCCCTGAGGAGTCTGCCGTGTTTCTCATGCGCGGACGCAACAAGGCGAGGAGGAGCTTTCGGATTCGGCTGACCGTCGGCTTGTCGGCCATCATCCTCCTCATCATGGGCGTTGGAGCCGCGATCATGATCTATGAGACGGTGCAGGCCATTCGAACCTCTGCCGAAGCCCGCGGACTCGCCTTCAGCCGAAGCTTGGCCATGGTCGGCGGCCAAGCCGTCATCGAGAACTTGTTCTTGATCCAGGAGGCGTTGAATCAGCAGACCAAGAATCCCGATATTACGGAGATCGATGTCATTGACATAGACGATATGATCGTGGCGGCCAAACATCCGGAGCGGATCGGGATGGTACTAGATGATGAAGGCTGGCGGACTACGCGGAGTCGTGGAAGCGAATCCCTGGAATATCATCGGGATGTCCGTGGCGGGCCGATCCTTGTCATTGCGGAACCTCTCGTTGATCAGGGCAAGGTCTCCGCCTGGATTCGCATTGTCTTCTCATTGAGCCATATGCGTCAGGAAGTCTTTTTCACCATCGGACGCATGGTCATCCTGACCGTTGCTTTGGTTGCGGCGGGGATTTTCGCCATGTGGTTTGCACTCCGACAAATGGCATGTCTTCTCCATCGGATCGTCGTCCAGCTCCAAGAAGCGTTGCGTTCGCTCAGTGGGGTTTCCAATCACGATCTCACGATCAAGGTTCCGACGACTCCTGAGTATGAGCTTGAGCATCTTGCGGATGCTGCCACCTCGACCACGGAGCTTCTGAAGACCCAATCCGATTCCTTGCGAGCCCTGACGGTCTCGCTGGATGAAAAAGTTTGTGAGCGTACAGCCGAGCTCGATGAACAACGTCGCAAGGCCGAAGAGGCAAGCCGTCTAAAAAGCGCGTTTTTGGCTAGCCTGAACCATGAATTACGCACCCCGCTGAACGGTATCCTGGGCATGGTCAGCATGCTCTCGGACAAGACTGCCCTCCCTAGCCAGCAAATGGAGCAGCTTCAGGTTCTGCGCTCGTGCGCGGAGTCCCTGAAGGATTTGATCAGGGATGTGCTCGATCTGTCCAAGATCGAGGCCGGAAAGATGGAGCTTGTCAGCATCTCCTTTGAACCTAGAATGACCTTGGAACGGATCATGGACATCCTGGCGTTGCAGGCTGCTGAGAGAGGCATTGAGCTTGTCTGCCGGACAGACAAGGCTCTTCCCTGCCACATGAAGGGAGACCCTCAGCGGTTACAGGAGATCTTGCTCAACCTGACGGGAAACGCCCTCAAGTTCACTCACGCCGGCGAAGTGGAAGTCCGCACCCAGGTGGTGGAGGAGTCGGCAGATTCCCTGCTGGCGAAGTTTTCCATACGGGATTCCGGCATCGGCATTCCTCGGGACAAACAGGAGCTTATTTTCGAACCATTCATGCAAGTGACCGACTCTTCCAACGGTCGGCGGGATGGAACTGGCTTGGGATTAGCCATCTGCCGGAGACTTGTTGAGCTGATGGGTGGGACCATAGGTGTCGAGAGCGAACTCGGCGTGGGAAGCAGGTTCTGGTTCACAGCCCGGTTTGAACAGACCAAAGTGGCCGAGCCGCTCTCGGTCCCCATCGTCTCTGAACTTCGTGGAGCCAGGATCCTGATCGTGGATGATAATGCTGTGTGCCGCACGATGCTCACCGAGATGCTGGAGGCAGAGGGGGCATTACCTCAAGAAGCTTCCGACGGTGAAAGCAGTCTGCTCGCACTCAAGGATGCCGCAGAATCAAACCGTCCCTTCCACCTGGTACTCCTGGATGATGACATGCCTGGGCTAGACGCAGCCTGTGTCGCCAAGACAATCCGTGCCGGGTCAAGCTCTGGATCTGTTCTGGTGGCTCTCATGTCATCGGTCAAGAGGCCTCGTGAAACCGAGTGGCTCCACGCAAACGGATTTGCCGCCAGCCTGACCAAGCCAATTAAGCGTAGCCAGTTCCTGGACACCATCCCTCGCATGCTCAGGCAAACGTTTCCTCAGGCGATAGGACCACAGTCCGAGGCCACCGTCACCGTTGGCTTCAAGGAAAACAGACAGGGAGGCCGGATCCTTCTGGTAGAGGATAACGAAGCCAACCAGATGGTGGTCAAATGGTTCCTACACGAGACCGGCTATCAGATAGACATCGTGTCCACAGGACAGGATGCCCTTCGATGGCTAGAGCGTCAGCATTATGATATTGTCCTGTTGGATATCCATTTGCCGGACTTAAACGGGGAGACGGTCGTGGAGATCATCCGCGGTAATGCCCTGTGGACCAATCTGCCGATCCTGGCTCTCACGGCGGCCTCCATGCCCGAGGATATCAAACGCCTCACGGCGACCAACTTGACCGGCTATCTGGTGAAACCCCTAGACCGTGATGCCCTGCTCAGCGCCATAGAAAATGCCCTAGTCGCCGCTGCATCTCGGCGCTGACCTGACCACTGACTTAGGTTGCGCCTGGGTTGCGTTTTTGCGCGCCAGATGGCCCTTCCTGGCCTGCTCCTGCGTCACGAGCCATCAAAGAATTCAAGCATTTCTGATATTTAGATATATATACTTATATTCTCATAAGCCGCGGGTCGGGGGTTCGATACCCTCCACCGCCACCAAATCACACCCTCTGCATTGAGAAATTCCCGCCTCTTGTTTTTTCTGTTGCGCTCTTACATTGAGTCTCTCACCAACTTACTTACCATCCTCCATTTAGGATTCTTATATGGTTGCATTTTTTCCAATAAAACAATATGTTGAGCATTTTTAAAATATATATTGACAATATATATTAACTTTAACTAAAGTAATTCTAGTATTTTGATAGGATTTAGAAATGAAGCGACGATCATATTCATTATTCAGCATAACCCGACAGACCGCTTTCATTGCGGCCGTATTAGTGGCGCTCATCGTGGTGTCACTTGGAGTACCGCTCACAGCACGTGCCTTTGAATGGACCCCAACCGACGAAGAAATCAAGAAATATCGAAAAAGCTGGAATCCATTTTCCCATGGCCCGATCCTATTGCAGGCCGTGGACATTCAGCCTAAAGGCCAGGCCTCCGTTCGCGAGTTCCTCTTTACGCAAATCGGCGAAAGAAGCTTCGGCAATCAGCTCAGCTTTCCTACAGACAGCAAGAACGGGCCGGTCCACCAATATTCGCTGGCGCCCTCCATCAACGCCACCTACGGACTCACCAACCACGTTGAGCTTGGCCTTTCCGTCGGCGCCACTGCCTTTTGGGCAAGGGATACGGAAAGCCCCAATCGAGGGCCAGTCAACACCTCGGATGTGGGATTAGGCGACACTTCTCTCATCGTCAAGTACCGCCCCATCATCCAGGACCCGGATGGGTGGAGACCATCGGTCACCAATTTCAGCCAGATCGTGCTCCCGACCAGCAAGTGGATCACCAACACCAGCAAGCCGCCAGGCGGATTTGCGCCACTGGGTCGTCTGCCCAACACGAGATTCGGCGAACTCGGTCTGACCGAAGGGCTGATGTTCCGCAAGAACCTCGAACCCTTTCGCATCAGCGCAGCAACTTTTTACACCTATTCGCTGCCGGGGCATGAAAACGGCGTGACCACTTATTCCCCCGATCTCATCAACACCAGGCTGATCTTCGAACACATCCTGGATGACAAACGAGGGCTTGGCTACAACATTGAATTCAGCGGGCTCCATGGACTCACGTGGCGCGCTGACGGCCATGCAGTGAATAAAGGCCAGAAGAACGGCTTCAATATCCTGGGGGTGGAACCGGCTATCCAATGGAAGATGGGAGACGCGTGGGTGGCCGCCGCAGGAGTCCTGTTCACCGTGGCTGGGCAGAACGCCGTTGACGCGATCTATCCCAACTTCTCGCTCTTTTGGTACTGGAGCGAGACCGGCAAAGTCATCATGCGATAAGAGTTTCACCGATGGATGGCTTAACCGGCATCGACCAAACGAAGAGACAGGAAGTCATCAAAGCGGTCCTGCACGCTTTGAACGGTATCCACTTCGGATCGGTGGAAATCATCATCCACGACTCGCGAGTGGTGCAAATTGAGCGCAAAGAAAAGCTGCGCGTAACCTCAGACGGAGCAGAAAAAGGGAGATAACGCCCTACACACGCATCGAATTGTCACCCTGCACACCGGAAACATAAGCCAGCCAGACCACTGGAGGCAGCCATGCAGGAATTGATGATCACACATTAGGCGAGCTGACCGGACAACCGGAGGTTCCCATGACTGAAAGGAAGGCATGTCATGTGGAGTTTCCGGTTGTTTGTTCTCGGGGCGGCCCTTATCGGGCTCATATTCGGCTCTCTCTCGCAAGCTTGGGCTGTGGAGGAAGGAGAGTTTGTGAAGCGAGACGGACGATGGCAATACTCCTCAACCGAGGATCCCGGCCTCAAGTATCTATACCTCAAGGGAATCATCACCCAACAGGAGTACGAAAAGGGCCTCAAGGTCATTGAGACCAAAGAGCGCCTGCGGACGCCGAACTTCAAGATCGACGTCAACAACGGCTTAAATGTTCGCGTCGGTGACAAATTCCTTTTAAAAATGCGCGTCCTGACCCAGGTCCGTTACACCCATAGTACCTACAATAAAGCCTGGGGAACGGTTGGGGACTCAAGAAATCCGGAGATCCTGGGAGGCCAGGTGGAGTTCCGGGCGGTGAAGTATCAGAGCGACTCCAATACGTTCACGGTCCCCCGGGCTCGTCTGCAATTCATGGGCTATGCCTTCGATCCCGACTTCCGCTACAACGTCTCCTGGGCCTTCGACCAGACGGATTGGGATCAAGAGGGGGGCAGCGGAAGAGCCAAACTCCTCGATGCCTACGTCGCCTCCTGGCATATCCCGGTGGCCACGGTCCAACTCGGCCAACAGCGGGTCTGGTTCAATCGCTCGCAGATCAGCTCCATCGCCACATCAACCTTCGCTGATAACATGATCGTGCAAAACGCGTTTGCCGCCAACCTCATCAGCAGTCGCGACATCGGGATTACCATCCTCAGTGATGAGGATCAGTACAAGCTCAACTACGCCATCGGGATCTGGAATGGAGCCGGGATGAACTTGTCGCGAGAGGGCACCTCCGTCAGCCAAGCGGTGCCAGCCTCGGCTGTGGGCTCGACCTCGTCAACCGTTCGCCGCACATACAACTATAACACTCGTTTCCTGACCGGCGAGATGATGTACACGGCCCGCCTGCTGTACAAGCTCTCAGGCAATCCCGGATACGGCCAGGGGGACATTCTCAACTCTCGGACCCCCCAGGTCGCGATTGCGGCCGGCTATGCCTACAATCCGGCCCAAAACTACCTCACCTCCATCCGCTCCGACATCGTAGACCGTGCCTACCGTCAGAGCGTGACCAAGAACTATAACGGCCGCTTACTCGGCGGAGGCATCTACGATTTCCAGACCTACGAAGTGGACTTCATTGCCAAGTATCAAGGCTGGTCACTCCAAAGCGAAGGCTACTATCGCCACCAGCGGGTGCGCAGCCACGATTCGGAAATCATCGCCTTCGACCCGACGACCAACCCCGTGGGCAACCAGGTGGAACTGGGCCAGGCCTGGGGCTGGTACGTGCAAGGGGGGAAATATATCATTCCCCGCAAACTCGAACTGGCCGTCCGGTATGGGGTGATGGATCCCTCCACCAAGCAGAAACATGATCTCATCAAGGAATTCGGCAGCGCCCTCAACTACAGCTTCGACGGTACCTACAACAACCGGCTCGTCGTGGACTATTCCAACATCACGTTGGGAAGCGGCGGCAGTGCGCCGGACCGGGCGCCATTTGAGCGCTTGCCAGGATTCGGCCAGAATCTCATCGAGAATCGGCTGAACGTGCAATACCAGTTCTATTTCTAGGACAGCTCGTTCCGAATGGACACCGAACGGAGGCGATCAATGACACGACAACTTGCATCCTTGGCAATCTTGCCACTCGTCTTCTGGCTGGCAGCGACCTGGGACGTGGCACCCACCCATGCCGAACAGCCTGCCACGCTGACCATCGCGGCAGCGAACAGCTTGCGGGAGGCGCTGAAAGACGTGCTGCCCCTCTTCGAGAATCAGCATAAGGGCCTCACGGTCCGGGTCGTCTACGGGCCGTCGCAAACGCTGCGCGAGCAGATCGAGCAGGGCTCCCCCGCAGATGTCTATCTCCCCTCCTCGATCGAGGAGATTGAGCGGCTTGAAAAGAAAGGCCTCATCGTCGGTCAGCCCACAATCTACGGCACCAGCTCGCTGGTCCTGATTACCGCGCACACCACCACCATCCCCATCTCATCATCCCAGGACCTCCGCAAACAGGAGATCCGGCGCATCGCCATCGGCGACCCCAAAACCTCGTCGGTTGGAAAATTCGCAGCCGAATTCCTGGCGAACAGCAAGCTTACTCAAGAGCTGCGGAAGCGGATCGTGTACGGTGAGCACTCCGGCGCCGTCCTCAACCTGGTCGCCAAAGGTGAAGCCGACGTCGGCTTGGTCTATCGCACCGACGCCGTCCATCACCGCAATGTCCGGATCGTCGCGGAAACGCCGGCCGACTCCCATCAGCCAGTCGTCTACGGCCTCGCCGCCGTCTGGACCGTCAGGGAACTCTCCATCGTGCGTGAATTCGGGGCCTTTATGGTGTCGGCGCCGGTTCAAGCGCTGCTGCGAGAACATGGCTTTGACGAACCCAAAGCCGACATTAACGCCACTCAACGGTAGGAGGATCGCAACCATGAATCGGACAGAACGAGTCACAAGCTGGGCCAGAGAAATAACGGTGTGGGGCCTCACGGGTCTCTTGATCGCCCTAGGAGGGATCGGGACCGTTGGTTGCGCGAGCAAGACCCCGTTGAAAATCACGGCGACCCTTGAAGAAGGACGCGATGTAGTTCGCCTCGAACAGGCTCCGAATGGCGGACCCTACTCCCATCCGGTGCAGTTGGGGCCTAATGAGATCAAGACCCTTCTCCGGGGAGTCCGGGCTTGGGAACGGAGGAATTTCTTTCATGAACTGTTCATGGGCGAAGCGGACAAAACGCGCGCCTTCCGCGACGACGAGATTGCCACACTCGCGCCGGTGCTCTCCAAAGCGCTGGCGCAGGCCGGTCCAACTGACCGCGTCTTTTTCCACCTCAGCCGTCCCACGGAGTCAGGCGACGAAGAAACGACGACGGGGTGGATTTACGTCCGGGAGCCGATCCTGCATCTGGTCCTGAGCGAGGTCCACGACATCCATGGGCCGCAACCGGATATCGGTAAATATGACCGACAGATGCCGAACATTCCTGAGGTCGCTGGTTCGTTCAACGTCACCTTCGAGCCAGAAGAATATCTGGCACGAGTGGTCTCTGCCAGCCCCTGGTTCTCACCGGAGCAGCAGGAGGACCTTCAGATCGAATTCCGAAAGGCCTTGCCGGTCATTGCCCCCTCCTCCGTCGAGCCCGCAAACCCTGGAGAGTCGAGGCCACGGCCATAATGAAGCAACGCCTGAGCTTGACCAAGACACCGCCGGCAACTGAAGGCGATCGAGTCACCTGGGCTTCGGCATGCATGGGCGAGATGACTCAATAACTGAGGGCCGCGATGATAGCAAGTAAGAGAGTGGCGCCATGTTGTCCATACATGTCTTCTCGTCTTCGACGGACTTTCGGAGGCCGCTCGTTTAATGCATATGGCGTATCTGGGGCAATTGGCATGCTGACACACTTTACACAGAGAGCAAAGATCTTCGGATTGAAGCGGTGGGAGGGAAGCACCGGCCGGCCCAGCGGAGGCACAGCCCTGCCGATCATGTTGCGAAATGTAAAGGGCATCTTGGCATTGAAAGAAACTCTGTCAACCCTCCAGAACCTCCTACATGGTGCAGCAGGGAGCCTCTATCATATTGCCGTGGTTGTCCTGAGTGCCGGGATCGCCTTATCGTTGCCCTCGGTCGCCAGAACTTTTCTGGCTTACTGGGCTCGGGTGGAGCATGAAGAAATCTATCTCATCGCGGTGGAAATAACGACGGCGATTGTTCTTATCTTGTGCTTCAACTACTTCCATCGCAGCCTTCAGGATAGGGCCCTCGCGAAGATGGCGGCTGGTGCCGGCCTGGTCTCTTTTTTCCCCAGGCGTGGACGTCGTGCGCAGGACAAGATCCGGCAGCTCAAGGAAAAGCACGGCACGGGACGGACCATCATGGTGATCGGGTCAAGCGGCTACGCAACCTTCGTTGACCAGGTGGGGGATTTATCTACTGTGCTGGAAAAGTGCCTGGGGGCCGAAATCCTCCTGGTGAATCCCTACAGCCAGGAAGCAAGCGCGCGCATACGGGCTATCGCACGCCCTGATTTCACGCTTGAGAACTTTCGAGAGGAGGTCAGGCAAAGCATCGACCTGCTCAAGAGACTCAAGGCGATCGGAAAAGCCGTCAAACTCAAGCTCTACTCGGACCCCCCGCTTGTCAAATTGGTCATTCTCGGAGACTACCTCTGGCTGCAACACTACCATACCGATCTGGATGTCCAAACGATGCCCGAATATGTTCTCAAGCACAACCTGAAGGACCACGGCCTGTACACCCTGTATTATCAATACTTCGTGCAGCGATGGGAAAGGACCGACATGCCAGAATATGATCTCGATACCGACGAGTTGGTCTACAGAGGACATAATGGCGGAGAAGTAAGAAGGGAACGGTATGGGCCAGAAGAGGTATCTGCTGGTGCTCGGCATTCGGATTCTAAGATTCTATCAGAGCAAACTAGCCTGACCGGGCAACAATGACCGGCTCTGCTGCAGATAGGAAAATTGGAGAGAATGCATGACTCTCTTGATTGTCGGCGGTGATTCAATCAGTGCGATCAAGCAGCGAGCGACCGCTGGCGGGCATGGATACGTCGAGCATTGGAGCGGCCGCAAGACGCGAGACCTGACAAAGTCTATTCCCAAAGACACGGAAGCCATAGTGGTCGTCTTGGATCGGGTCAGTCACGCCCTCGCGAGGAAAGTCCGAACCGAAGCGACGCGCCGAGGTCTTCCCGTCTTTTTTCAGAAACGAGGGCGTCGGATCCTCTCCACGGACCACCTTCCGTCGGATCTGACGCAATTACTCACCATGCTCAAGCGGTAGCCACTGATGGAGCACCAAGCAACCATCGATGTGGAGCATATTGGTGTTGTGGCCTGCACGGCGGAGGGTGCCGCGCTTTGTTATCGCGCCATTTGTCGAGAGGCGGATGACCTCATGTCCCGCTACGCACACCCAGAAATCACTGTGCACACCTTCTCGCTCCGCTCATACCTGGACTTGATTGATCAGAACGACTGGGATGGCGTCGCCTCTCTCATGTCCCAATCGGCAACCAAGCTGGCACGGGCAGGAGCAGATGTGATCATCTGCCCGAACAACACGCTGCATCAGGCATTTGATCAGGTCGTGTCACCGATTCCCTGGCTGCATATTGCGGATGTCGTCGCGGAAGAAGCCGCGCGTCAGGGATTCAGAAGGGTTGGCCTTCTCGGCACACGTACCGTCATGGAAGGATCATTCTACGCACAGCGGCTCGGACTGGCGGGTCTCGGCACCGTCGTCCCGGACGTCGACGACCAGGCGCGACTTCACCGGCTCATCGTAACCGAACTGATCGCAGGGCAATGCACAAACGACTCGCGAACCTACCTGCATGACGTCATTGGCCGGATGAGCGCACGAGGCTGCGACGCCATCGTCCTGGGCTGCACGGAACTACCGCTGCTCGTCTCCAAGGACAATTTGGCCCTACCATTGCTAGATTCAACGTACCTCTTGGCGCAGGCCGCACTGAAGCAAGCGATACGTTCAGGCTCAGCCAAATCTGGCCCGGCACACACCGCAACTCATTGATGGAGTAACAACACCATGCGACACATAGCAGTAGCGCTGTTGGCTGCAGTACCTCTGTTCTTCGTAATCCACTCGGCTCCCGCCGGCGCCGAGACTCGCGAATTGCTTCTGGCCGCGTATAGCGTGCCGAAAGAAGTCTACGAAAAACGGATCGTTCCGGCTTTCGAGCAACAGTGGAAACAGAAAACAGGCGAAACGATCCACATCCGCAGTTCATTTGCCGCATCCGGGGCCCAGGCACGCGCTATCGTCGGAGGGCTCGAAGCGGACATCGCAGCCCTCTCATTGGAAAGCGACCTGCAACAGTTGGTGAAAGCTGGCCTCCTCGCCCACGACTGGAAACAAGGACCACAGAAAGGCGTGGTGAGTTCATCCGTCGTGGCACTGGGCATCCGTAAAGGAAACCCCAAAGCCATTAAAGGCTGGGAGGATCTCACAAGACCGGGTATCGAAGTCCTCTATCCGAATCCAAAAACCTCCGGCGGGGCAATGTGGGACGTCATTGCCATCTACGGAGCAGGATTGAAGCTTGGCAAGCGACGTGGTCTGTTGGACTCCGCTGCGGAGCAATACGCGGCCGATCTGCTCAAGCGCGTGCAGCGCAACGTCAAAGTCATGGACAAGAGCGGCCGCGAATCGGTCACAACGTTCGAGCGTGGGGTGGGAGACGTGATCGTCACATATGAGAATGAACTCTCGCCTCGGATAAAACAGGGGCGTCCGTATGAACTTATCATTCCCTCCGAGACTGTGCTCATAGAAAATCCTGTTGCCGTCATCGACCGGAATGCCGATCGGCACCATGTGAGGGATATCGCCGACGCATTTGTCGCATTTCTGCATGGGGAAGAAGCCCAACGGGCATTCGCTGAACTCGGCTTTCGACCGACGAATCAGTCTGTGGCACAAACCTTCGCAACGGCCTTTGTGCACCCGCCCGATCTGTTTACGATCGCCGAACTCGGAGGATGGGACAAAGTTTTTGCCTCATTGTTCGGTCCCCGAGGAATATGGATAACGGCCGTCGAATGACTGGCACGGGCACAATGAAACAGCGTGACCAGCATCTAGCAAATGGAATCAAGAGTCTTTCAGGTCCTCTCTACGAGCCTGGGGCATTTATTTGGCTGACACCGGCTAGCCTGGAGCATCCAGGCTAAGGCACGGGACCCACGCAGTCAGATCGAGCGCGGGAGGCAACCCTCAAGCACCAGCGGACTGGACAGGGAAATCCTATGGGCCTGAAAATCATCCGTGTGAACGCCTTCACGGACAAGCCATTTGCTGGCAACCCGGCGGCGGTCTGTGTCCTGCCTGGGCCTCGCGATGACCGATGGATGCAGCAAGTGGCGCGGGAAATGAACGTGTCGGAAACGGCCTTCCTCTACCGACACGAAGACGGGTTCAATCTAAGTTCCGTTGAGGCGGGGGATTAAATGAACGGCGCCGGCCTTGATCGCGGCCACGACGGACGCCCCCGGCGAGAGCTGCAGATCCTGGACGGCGGAGCGGGTCACCAAGGCCGCCAGCGGGAACCCACAGTCGATCCCCACGCGCACCAGCGCTCCCGTTGCAGTCACTTCGCGCACGGTTCCGGCCAGATGATTCCTTGCGCTGGTGGCACCAACGCCGACGGCTTCAAGGACAACATCTTCTGCCCTGATGCAGACAAATACATCAGGCCCCGGCTCTTCGGGGGTGAGCGCGACGAGCTTGGTCCCAGCGACATCCACCGTCATAAGGTCCCGGGACGAATCCACGACCCGCCCCTGCACGACCGTTTCTATCCCGACGATCCGGGCCACATCGGCATTCTGCGGACGGCTAAACACTTCTTGCGGTGCGCCGACCTGCAGCACCCGCCCCTCGCTGACGACCGCCATCTGGTCCCCCAACGTCAGAGCCTCGGCCCAGTCATGCGTTACGACCACCGACGGGATGGCGAGTTGCTTCAGCAGGGACCTGAGTTCTCCGCATAGCTTGGACCGAGTCGGAAGGTCCAGCGCGGACAGAGGCTCATCCAGCAGGAGCAGTTGCGGACGGCTCGCAACAGCCCGCGCAAGAGCCACCCGTTGCTGCTGTCCTCCTGAAAGCTGATTTGGCTTCAGCCGTTCCATTCCCTGCAACTGGAGCAGCGCCATGACCTCCGCCACACGCTGCCGACGTTCGGCCATACCGAGGGCGCTCAGGCCAAAGGCGATATTCCCTTCGACGGAATGCGTGGGGAACAGCGCATAGTCTTGAGACATAAAACCAATTTTCCGCCTCTGCGGCGGCAGTCTGGTCCCCGACCCTGTCTCGACCCAGGCTTCGTTCCTGAATTTCACGAGCCCCTGCTCGGGCCATTCTAGCCCAGCCAGACATCGCAAGATCGTCGTCTTGCCGGACCCTGAAGGGCCAAACAGGATCAGGACGGTCGGCGGGTCCAAGGTCAGGCGAAAGGAGGCATCGAGGGAGAATCGACCAGGAAACGACTTCTGAAGCGCGACGGTCATCTCTGAGGCCATACGGCCCACACCTTCCGATTCATCGCATAGACGCCCAACAAGACGGCATAAGACACCACCAGTAGAAACAGCGCCGTCTTGGCAGCGCCTGCGTAATTCAGCGCCTGCACCTCATCATAGATGTCAATCGACACGGTCCGCGTCACCCCCTCGATGTTGCCGCCGACCATCAAGACCACGCCGAACTCACCCAGGGTATGGGCAAAACTCAACACCGTCCCGGTCACGACACCTGCCGTTGACAAGGGGATGATGAGCCTGAAAAAGGTCTTGAAACGAGAGACTCCCAAGGTCCAGGAGGCTTCAATGAGGCGACGGTCCACCTGGTCAAAGGCCGTGGCGAAGGGTTGTACGGCAAAAGGAAGGCTGTACAAAACCGACGCGAAGAGCAGCCCTTCAAACGTAAAGGGCAAGGGATGTCCCACCAGAGCCGAGTAGAACTGTCCGAGCGGACTCTGTGGCCCGATCGCGACCAGAATGTAGAAGCCCAAGACGGTCGGCGGCAACACCAGCGGAAGCGCGACGACAGACTCAACCAGGAACTTCCAGCGCCAGCGCGAGAAGGTCAGCCAATAGGCAAGGGGAAGCCCCATTACAAGGAGAATCGAGGCCGTCAAGGTCGCCAGCTTGCACGTCACCTCGATCGCAGTCCAATTCACGAGGCCCGCGCCCTCATACAAAGAGAACGGCGGCACCGAGCTTGACGGCCTCGCCGCTGGGCAGGCTTACTTTCCAACCATGACCTCGGTCGCCTTGATCGCCACCGTGACCGTATCGTTCACCTTCAATCCCATATGCTTAACGGAACCTTCGGTGATCGCGGCAACAAATTCCAGATTCCCTACCTTCACCATCACCTCCGCCATGGCTTGTCCCTCGGTGATGCGAGTCACGGTGCCCTGGAATTGATTTCGTGCGCTGAGTTTCATTGCAGCCCTCCTTTGTTCGGCCATTTAGTCAAGACCAAAGACCTGTCATTTGCACCGGAACTGAAGCCCCCAGAACCGTTGCGTGGAGACCTCGTCCTCTCCCTCTCTGCCAGATCTGCGACTTTGTCCCTGAGTTTCCCCTTCCCGAACGATAGTATAGGATTTCCCGCAACGCTGTTCAATCATGTTCAACGCATCTGTTCGAAAAGGTGAGGCA
This sequence comes from uncultured Nitrospira sp., assembly GCA_964552455.1. Classification (GTDB taxonomy): domain Bacteria; phylum Nitrospirota; class Nitrospiria; order Nitrospirales; family Nitrospiraceae; genus VGXG01. Next base: position 25,609 of record CAZKHY010000008.1, on the reverse strand, counting down.
TAGATGCTCTCCCGGTCTTTCTTGAGCGGGTACGTCACGACGCCCCCCTCATCACTCACCTGCGCGAATCGGGCTCCCTCAGCGCATCCGGTCTCCACAAGAGAAAGGGCCAACAAAACAACCAGCGGCCATTGCGTGATAACTGTTCTCACCCACTCGACCTATTGAACCGGATACCGTTACGACCTAACTGGGCAGGGTAAACCCATAGCGCTTCATAATGTCCTGTCCTTCCGGTCCTTTCAGAAAATTCAGGAAGGCCTTGGCCGCTTGTTGATTCTTCGCGCTCGTCAGGACCACTGCGCCCTGTTCCAGCGGAGGATGTGCGCCTGCCGGAATTTCCCAATACTTCCCGGCCGCCTTCATGGGAGGAGCCAAGGCCAACGATAGTGCGACGATGCCGATATCAGCCGCACCGGACTCAACAAACTGGGCAGCTTGAGAGATATTTTCACCAAGGACCAGCCGCTCTTTCACGCGGTCATACACCTTGAAATGTTCCATCGCGGAAACCGCCGCCCGCCCGTAGGGCGCATGCTTCGGATTGGCAATGGCGATCTTCTTGATCGACGCATCCAGCAACGTTTCCATGCCGAGTTTCTCCACCGCCAAAGAAGACTGGGTCGGAACCCACAAGACGATCCGCCCGACCGCATACTTATACAGGGAACCAGGAACGGCGTGACCGGTCTGCTCCAGTTTTTGGGGATATCGGACATCGGCCGAGAAATAGAGGTCGAATGGCGCCCCATGCTGAATCTGCGAGAAGAAGTTGCCCGACGATCCTAATGAAAGTTTCACATGAGTCCCTGTCTTCTTCTCGAATTCTGCAGCGATTTCCTTAAAGGCAAAGTTTAAATCCGAGGCAGCCGCAATCGTCAGGTCCTCGCCAAAGACGACAGACGGCTGGGTCACCCCTAAAGCGGTGGCCCCAATCATAATCGTAAGCGCCGCACCGACAATACGCTTTATCATTCGTTCCCCCTTACGATCATCAGATCCCTCCAATTCTCAACGAACTTCTGAACACACGAGCGGTCTCATTCAGTCAGCTCTGCCGAAAGTGCTTATCACTATACCGAGTGGCAAAGCCCCACGCAAGGCGCAGGCCAAGACCCGTTTGTGGGGAGGACCGCCTTGCGGCACAGCAAGGGGGTCCTCCCGAGAATTCAGAGGAGCGGAAGAAGGCACTGCGATCCTCTGAATTCGATAATGACAAACTGGATCGACATAATAGTTTGGCTGTTCCCCACTCTGGCCCAACCAGTCCGCCATCACAGCTCATCCATAGAGCAGTCTGCACTGAATAGGGTCCATGTCCCGACCATGGGGCTTGACCCAGGCTTCCCACTGGCCGACATGAACATCCACATCCACGCCTGGTTTCCAGTTCCAAGGAATCCCAGCTTCCGTGCTCACCAATGCTGAAACGTGGGCACCACCGATTTCGAACAACAGAAGCCACCCGGTTGGAACCTGGCGGATGGCTTGCACGCGCCCCTTCAGCCACACCCGCCCTCCCGTTAGAGCCTGCGTGCTGAAGATCATTCCAGGAAACCGCCCCACCCCGTCATCCGAAGCCTGACGAACCAGCCTCACCCGCGCAGGATCGGCTGTGATCGTCACGGTATCCCATGCACTGGGACGTCGCTCCAAGCCCAATACTGGGCCCAGGCTCTTGAGTGTCCAGCTTTCCCCATGCACTTTCGTGGTAATGACGTCCGCCGACAGCCCAGACTCAACTAGGACAATGCGACCGGTCCATCGATTCCAACGTTCCTTACCAGGCCAGGTACCGGGAACTCTTAACAAGACTGCATCGGCAGCAATCTTTGCCGTAACCCGTTGCCCAATCCGAACGTCATGGAGTGAGCCGATGTCGGACGGCAATCGAAGGCGGATCGTCACATGTTGTCCAATCCTTACGTGAATCCCTGTCCTGGTCAACCCTTGATGGATAGACTCGACCAAGCCGGATACCATATTCCATATGGGGAGTGACCGGTCTGCATCTCCAGCCAAAGTTTTTGGCTCTCTTCCATCAGCCTGACCCCGCTCGCTCACTTTCTCCGGCTGTAGCATAAACACCCCCTTTCCATTGGGCGCCGTACGCAAGCTGCTAAGACCCACTACGCGAGACCATTGGTCAATAGGCTTAGAAAAAGAGCTGATACTGGACCCTAATCCCGTTCTCGATCAAAAGACTCCCGACTGGATTCAACGACACCGAGCCAGAACCAGTCGGTAAAGGCGCGCTCCGCCCAAGGAGGTATCCCCCCATGCCCATCTGAATGTTATAGTAGTCCAGCATGATTGACTGATCATACGTCTCGTTCAAGAACCAGTTCAGCGAGAAATCCACCTCCTTGACCAAATCTCCACCCGAGTGCGTATCCGGATCCCAGTAGGCATAGCGTGCAGCAGCTTCCAGCTTTCGAGGAATCAGATAATACCCGCTCTGCACATACCAACCGGTCGCATTCCCTAACAGCCCCGGTGCGCGTACGGTGCAGGTGGGAGATCCCGTTGTCCCTCCGACCATACAGGGAAGCCCTTTTTCATGGCGCGTCACGTTCTTGAAGTAATACTCAGCCTGCAGAGAAAACCCTCGGTATTTGAACACGTAGTCAAGATTCCAAGTCGAAAAGTCCACGACGCCCCACCCGAGTTGCCGGCCATTGCCGAAGGCAGCCAACTGACGCCGAAAGGTGAGGTTGGCCAAGTCGATGCCGACGTAGCCTTGATTGGAGCTAGTGTTAATGGAAGGGTTGTAGGAATAGCCGCCTCCAATCGCCATCTGGGGCGTTTCAGAATAGGCGATATCCCCTTCTCCGTAGCCGGGCCGACCCATGACGTTCCACATCAACCGAGCCGTATACATGAGCTGGTTGATATTCGTCCGAAGATTCGCATTAAGATTGCGCTGGTTTGTCGGACAACCTCCAGGCGAGGGATAGGGGTTGCCGCCGGTGGCGCCGCCCGGACAATTGTTGGTCGGCTCTTCGCTCGTAAACGCCCCGATGCGGTTAAAGCTGGGACCGGCCCCGTTGAAGATCCCGAAGTAATAGTTGACCGGGAACAACTCTTCATCGTTGAGGAAGGTGATCCCCATGTCCCGCCGGTCCAGGCCGCTGGCCGTGAAAGCATCCATAACCAGGGCCCGTTCCGTAAACTGCATGGCCGCGGTCGAGTTGATCTGGGATCGGTTAAAGTATACCTTGTACTGCCCCACCTGCAGGTTTGCCCAGGGAATATGCCGGCTGGTCACATACATATCCGCCAAGGCGAGGCTGCCCGGAGCTTGGGCGTTTTCCGCGGTCTCGGCACGAAGTTGGATGAAGTATTGAAAATCAGGATTGAAGAGGTGTCCCATGAAGTACAGCCGGACGCGCCGCAAATTGAATGAGGACGAATCGTTCTGAAACCGGCCGGCACGGTAATCGCCAAAGACACCAAGCAGCTCAGGATAATTGGCAGCATCGCCTTCCGTGCGCCAGGCATTATTCCGAATCCGCTGAGTGGCCCGCATCATCACCCGTCCGCGGATTTTGAGCAAAAAGGCGTTATCGTTCGTCGAAATATTGAAACCCCGGTCATACCAGGCTTTAAAAGGCAACTTGGTCAGATAGGCGTGGGTTTCCGATTCCTTGAGAACCCGGTCATATTCATCCTGGGTAATGAGTCCTTTATTCAAAGACCGTTCGAGCAAGAGCTTGATGGCCGGATCCTGGCTCTCCACGAATACATACTGGCCATCCTTCTCGATCAGCTTGCCTGACTCCACCGCTTCGACAGCGGCCGGTTTCATAAAAGATACAAACATGGCGGCAAGAATCAACACGCGGCGCACGAGCCACATCGGAACGTCCTTTCCCTTCGCCTGTATTCCACGACGTGTCATAGGTCCTCCTCCAGACACAGTTCCGGTCTCAACGTAACAATGCGATCAGCTAGGTCAGTTCTTTCGGGGGTTTGGCGCGGATTGCAGGAAGCCTCGAAAATCCACCGCACGGTCGCCGGAGGTTTTGTCCAACACCCAATACCGCCCCGGTTCGAAGTACATTACGAAGCTCTTCGGTGCGGGAGGCGGGGTCGGGTAATAGCGTTCATAGGTCATCGACTTGTGGGCAGGGAGTTGGGCGTGGTGGAACTCAATCGTAAGGTGGAAGTACGGATCTCGTATCGCAAGCCAACCAGCAGTCACATCATGTTCCTCTCGGGGATCATTGCCAGGTGCAATTAACTCAAAGGCGATCCGCTCATTTGTTTTGGCGCCTTGTAGAGCCTCCACCAATGAAGGCACCAATGCCTCCAGCTCATCATCACGAAAGACCGGGATAGGCGGGGCATCTTCCTGGAACCAGCGCAGCGGAAGACTCTTGCCTTCACGAAGGGAAAATCCCTTCAAGATGGTTGTCACGGCCTGAGTGCTTAATTGGACTGGATGGGAATAGGTGGTCCGGTCCACCTCTTGTTGTAGTTTCACCACCACACGCGCATCTTCACGAACCACCTTCGTCGTAACAGGCAATCGCGCGCAGCCGCTGGCCAGCACCACACTGACCAACAGAACGGCGCACATTGTCACCACACTTGGCCGCTCATCCATTCTTCTTTGCCTTGTCCGCATATTTCCCCCTTCAGGTAGATTCCCCCGCCTTTACAGGCGAGGACTTCGCGCTGCATTTAAAATGACCAATCTGCCGAAGACATAAAAACGATCCACGTTATAAATAATACATTTCTTTATGTCAAGTATAATTTACTCACATGAATTGCAAGACGACCGGAATGACCTTCGCGGTCAATGAAACAGTCACCCCATGCGTCGCAGACCAAAGAAAGGCTCAGGCGGGTGGACAAAGACCCACATATGAAGCGTCATTGCTCAACGCATGACGGTTAGGAATGACTGGGAGAGGGCAGTGAAAGGATTGAAAATAAAGAACGGCCCACTCTCGAAATACCTCGAAAGTGGGCCGTGAATTATTTATACAACGATACAGTTCTGGTGTTGAGTCTGATCTTACTGAGAAGGTGGCGCACCCGCCCCATTGACCGAAGCGACGCCCTTTTGGATGGACAGAGTTCCACTTTGCTCGCCGGGAATCCCATAGCCCAAGCGCTTCAGGGTGGCCTGAGCCTCTGGAGAATGAGTAAAGGCGAGAAACTCTTCGCAGAGTGGACGATTTGGGCAGAACCGTTCCATCGCCATCCAATACACAATGGGGCGATGCGTTTCTTCCGTTGACGTTGCCACCACACGGACCCGCTCCCGCTCTCGAACTGCATCAGACCCAAAGACAATGCCGGCATCAGCTTCTCCATTCAGCACATGATCGATGACACCGCGGGCATCGTGGGCCTCATCCAGCCTTCCCTTCAATGCGTCGGCGATTCCGCTGCTCTGGAGAAAGGCCTGCGTTCGCAGTCCCAACTCTGTGCGTCGTAGGTCGGCGACGGACACGCGCTTGCCCGCGTCCTGGGCAAAGGCTTCAAACGATGTATGGGTTTCAGCAAGAGACTCTGGCACCACCAGAGCCAGCGGCACTGTCGCATAGGCTCTCCGAGTCCCAGGCAGCACATAATATCGTTGTTCCAACCGCTCAATCAGTTCCAGACCTGCCGGCGCGATGATGTGAACTGGTCCCGAGCCGATAAAATGCCGCCCGGAGCTTTGCATGGTCGCAATCATCTGGCGTAGTCCCAGGCCTGAGTCATAGTGAATCTGCACCTTCACCTGTGGATGCGTTGCCTCGAATGCGTGCCCCAG
>CAZKHY010000008.1:6768-19736 GCA_964552455.1 uncultured Nitrospira sp. | reverse complement strand
GCCTCGATCTCGGTCCGGAACGGACGGCTCACGATCGTGTCAAGGAACGCAGAGAGACTGTGCTGGGCGGTCAAGTACGACGTAGGAAACACCAAGTCGTATCGTTCGTCCTGAAGGGGAAGAAAATCCAATCCCAACAGCCGAGCGGCCGACCGCACTCCCATCCCCGCATCCGCCTGCCCCTCGGCAATCAGGCGAGCCACCTCCAAGTGGGAGGCGGCGCTTCGCTGATAGCCTTTCACCTGCTCAGCTTTGATGCCGGCCGCCGCCAGTTTCTGATCCAGCAACAGTCTCGCACCGGCGCCCGCTTCCCGGTTGATCAGCACCACGTCCTTCCGGGCCAGGTCTTCCACTCCCCTGACACCTTTCTGGTTGCCCCCTTTGACCATGAGGCCTTGTTCCCAGGTCGCAAAGGTGACCACTTGCACTTCCGGCCCTTTCCAGTGACGTCTGAGGTACGGCAGATTGGATTCGCCCGATTTGGGGTCCACAATATGGAGGCCGGCGACATGCACTTCTCCCCGCTTAAGAGCCTCGATGGCTGCGGCGCTGCCCATCGACCATTCGACGACCGTAGCCAGATCTTGCCTGCGACGGAGGTATTCTCCGGCCAAAAAGATGGCCGGATCGCAGCCGGCTACGACAATCTCCCCTTCCACGATCCGACGGTCCCGCAGAAGCCGGACCTTCACCCGATCGCCTTCGCGCAAGGCTCGACGAGGAGAACCAGTCGGTCCAATGAGCAGCCCATCGGCCGGGACCATAAAATTCAGCACCTCTCCCAGCCCCGCCACTGGCCTGACCAGCAGACGCTTCCCTACCCTCGCCACCTTGACGCGGGCGTGAGCTGAATCACTCGGCAGAGAGCCGACCAGTTCTCCTTCAACGATTTCCCCTCCCGCGATCAGGCTGAATAGATCCTCCACGCGGCAATCCAATGCCCCCGCCAGCCGAAGCGCCACGGCCGTCGTGGGCAGGTACTGGTTCGCCTCAATCGCATAGACAGCCTGGCGGGTGATTCCCGCCAGACCTGCCAAGGTTCCTTGCGAGAGCCCTTTGGCGGTCCGCAGTTCCCTGAGGCGGTTTTCGATGTTACCGGCCGGCTCGGCCCGGCTTTTCTCTCCCATGATCACGATTACTACAGGATGAGTCACATAATGTCAAGTATTCTGTCATTATGGGAGAGACGATCGCAGCAACAAGCAGCCGCGCCCTCATAGGGTCGAGAACGAGACGGCAGGAGCGGAGAGGCTGGGATGAACCCGGAAAAGCCGTACGTGTCCCGGTTCGTCAGAGGTTCGGATTGGTCGGGAGGGCCAGGGTGAAGTATTTCCCCTTCTCGACGTAGAGGATTCGCTTGTGAACGAGCAGATCGAGCGCCCGGCTGAGTTGGTCGGCGTCAGGCGGAGCCCCGCCTTTTTCCTGGAGCCCCGCCTTGATTTGTTCGAGGGATTTGGGCGCCTCGCTGCAGCATTCGATGACGAACGCGGCGGGCCAGTCAAACCGCTCGCGGGACGGCATCCCTTCGGCACGACCGTCATAGACCGTCACATAGCTCATGGACTTGGCGTAGTAGAGGAACGGCTTGTCGGAGGAGGCATGTCGGCGTTGCCACCGATGGACCTGGTTGGTCAATTCCTCGCACAGCGCGACCTCCACGCGCGAGCCGACCTCATATTCAAAGTCGTAGGCGATCTTCTTCAGATCCACCGTCCGGCCGTCATAGACATAGTCATAGGCCAGGCCCGGTCCGGTGATCCGGATGCCGTATTCATGCGAGCGCATGAAGTACGGGCTGAACCGTTCCAGCCAGAACTTGCCCACCGCCTCAGGGGGCTGCAAATGCAGGATCGACGGGATCAGGTCGATCTGTCTCTGATAATCCTCGTTGGTCTCCCCGGGAAAACCGAGCAGAATATTCCAGGAGATGTCCACGTGGTAATAGAGGCTCCACTTGAGGCACGATATGTTTTGCATCGGGCTCACGCCCTTGTCCATCTCCTGCAATTGCGCCTGGCTCAGGCTTTCGATGCCCGGCTGCATACACTTCACGCCGCCTTGCGCCAGCGTCTGGATCTGGCGCTTGCTGAGATTGCTTTTGGTCTCGATGAACACGTCCAGATCCAGCCGGTCCGCGGCGAATTTCCCGAAGAGCTGATCGACGTATTTCATGTCGATGATGTTGTCAACCAGTCGAAACCGCGTCGAATCATACCGGCCGGACAAGGCATCCAATTCCCTGGCCACCTGCTCCGGCGCCTTGGCGCGGAACTTCATGCTCTGGGCATTGAGCCCGCAGAAGGTACAGTGGTGTTTCTCACCCCACCAGCAGCCTCGCGAGCCTTCATAAAGCAGGATCCGGTCCAATCCTTTGGAGGCCCCGACGCCCAATTCCGCCAGTTGTCGGAAATAATCGTCATAGTCGGGAGGGCCGGTTCGCTCAAACTCGGTGAAGAGGTGCGGGTTGGGCTCAAAGCAGACGCGTCCGCCGCGCCGATAGGCCACGCCGGGCGGGAACCCCTCGTCTTTTCCCGCCAAGAGCAGCCTGACCAAGGGCGGGAACACCTGCTCGCCTTCCCCCACCACCACGTAATCGATCCAGGGAAAGGCTCGGAAATGCTCGAGGCCCATTTCTCCGTCGAAGTTGGCCCCGCCGAAGACAACTTTGATCTGAGGATAAAGGTCCTTGATCAGCTTGGCCATCGAGAGGCTGGCCACGTTCTGATCAAAGGTGGAGGTGAAGCCGACGATCTGGTAGCGCCCCCAGTCGATGACCGTCATGGCCCAGGTCAGAAACTGGGGAGCCGTGCGGGAGGCCAGCTCTTCGAAATAGGAAATCGGGCAGCCGCTCTGCCGGGAAATTTCTTCGAAGAGAGGCTTGAAGGTCCGGACATATTCGGCGCGCTTCGGGTTGTCCCTGAACAGGAGATGGGAAAAGAGCCATTCGCCGAACAGCCCGCGCTTCTCGCAGAGCAGCTCGTACAGCGGCACGCCGATCGTGTGGGCAAACCGCAAGTTCAGGTAGTGACAGTCAGCCCCGATCCCCTGCGACTTGAGGAGAGCCGAGAGGGTCCCCAGTTGAATTGAGGGGTACTTACTATACCCGAAGGGCATGTTGACGAGCGCGACTTTCGTCTCGTCCGGCACGGCATCCTCCTCATGCGTGGCTCTCCACCATATCGCAAGTTCCCGCGGCACCGCAACTCCGCAGAGGCGGCGAAAAGGAGACGCGAAAAGAAGAAGGGCCGGGCCCCTGTGGGAACCCGGCCCCTCCGACTGCTGCGGCACCTCTGACCGTGTTTCGTGAGAGAGCCGTCACGCCCCTTCCGTCACGGTGACGGTCATCTCGACCCGCTCCAGGGGGTTGTCCCGCCCGTCCCGTTTCATGTTGACGATCTTGTCCGCCACGTCCATCCCGCTGACGACTTCTCCGAACGCGGTATATTTCCAATCCAAGAAATGGGCATCGGCGACGCAAATGAAGAATTGGGACCCGGCGCTGTCGGGATCGTTGGAACGAGCCATCGAGAGGACGCCGCGTTTGTGGGGCTTGCTGTTGAACTCCGCCTTGACCCTGTGCCCAGGCCCCCCCATGCCGTGCAGGGACCGATCCGGGCTCTTGCTGTTGGGATCGCCGCCCTGGATCATGAAACCGGGGATCACACGGTGAAAGGTCGTGCCGTCGTAAAATTTGTCCTGCGCCAGCTTGGTAAAGTTCTTCACGTGATTGGGCGCGACGTCCGGATAAAACTTGAGGACGATGTCGCCGAGCGTCTCCCCTTTCACGGTCACGTTGATCGTCGCGCGGGTCATGTCAGTCAATTCGGCCATGGTCGTCCTTTCAGATGGTTAATCCTGTCACGTCATTGGAAAGGATTTTTGGCGGCCCCTTCCAGCCCTTCGCTGGCTCGCTCCCAGCTTTCGCCGTCATTGTCGCTGCGGAAAATCCCGGCGCTGGTGCCGGCGTAGAGGGCGCCGTCTCCCGAAAGAATCAGGACTTGCACCGACAGCTCGGCCAATCCCTTGTTGAGGGGCACCCACTGCCGCCCCTGGTTCAGACTTTTAAAGATCCCCCGGCCGGTTGCCACGAAGAGCCCCTTGTCGCTCGCGATAATGCCGCGGATCGAGTCGTTCGGCAAGGCCCGGCTGATCGGACGCCAGGTCTGCCCGCCGTCGCCGCTGCGGAAGACCCCTCCGTCGAAGGTGCCTGCATAGAGTGCCTGGTCCCGGTCCACGGCGAGGACGCGGATAAAGTTTTCGACCAGCCCTTCGTGGTCCACCAGCCCGTGCGAGAGCCTGGTCCAAGCGGACGCGTCCGCCTTGAATCGAAACAGGCCTTTTCCGGAGGTCCCGGCATAGAGGGTCCGATCCGCCGCCATAGCCAGCGAGTGCACCAAGGTGTCATCCAGCCCCTTGGTTACAGGCACCCACCGGGTTTCCCGCTCAGGCAGGCGATAGACCCCGTCCCCGGTGCCGGCATAGATGGTCCCGCCTTCGATGAGCAAGGCCTTGACCTCGAGGCGTTTGAGTCCCTCGTTGATCGCCTGCCAGCTCTTTCCTTCGTCGCGGCTGCGGAACACGCCGTGCCGGAAGGTTCCGGCATAGACGGCTCCGTCCTCCGACGTGGCCAGGGCCAGTACAAAGGGATCGTTCAGGCCTTCATTCGCCGCCGCCCAGGACCGCCCCCGGTCATCACTGCGAAAGACCCCCATCCCGAACGATCCGGCATAGACGGTGTGGTTCTTGGCCACGGCCAGTGCCTGAATACTGGGCGCAGGGCTCACAGGCAGTTGCGCCGAGGGGGCGTCGTGCCGTCCCGGAGACCGCTGCGCGGCGCAGGGCTGTGCCGCGATCACGGACATCAGCGCCGCCGTGCAGCAGGAAAAGACCGCCGCAAGCAGCGGGCCCCTCCCCCCCTGACGCGTGAGATCCCGGTCTCGCCCCCGCCCCATCATCACCGCACCCTCTGGCCGGCCGTGCCGACCGGAAAGGGACCGGTCCCGCCGGCCCCCGGCTCGCCCGGCACCGGTCTCCGCCCGAACAGCCGCGCCCCGATGATCCCGACTTCATAGAGGATGATCAGGGGCACCGCCATCAACAACATCGTAAAGAGCGTGGCATCCGGCGTCACGACCGCCGAGAGGATCAAGGCCACCATGACCGCGTGTTTGCGGTAGTGGGCCAACAAGGCCGGGGAGACGACTCCGGCCCGGGACAACAGCGTCAACACCAGCGGCAGCTCGAAGGCAAAGCCGAAAATGAGCAGGAATTTGACGTTGAAGTCCACGTAGGTGCCCACCGCCAGTTGCGGCGTGAGGGAGCGGTCCATCCCGAAGCTGACGAAAAACTGAATGACCAGCGGCAGGATGACCAGGTTGCAGAACACCATCCCCAGGGCGAAAAACCCGGCCGCCAGGCCGAACAAAGGAATGGCCCAGCGCTGCTCGCGCGGGAGCAGCGCCGGCTCGATGAACTTCCAAAACTGATAGAGGATCACGGGCAGACTCAGCACGACCCCCGCCAGCAGCGAAACCTTGACCGAGGCAAAGAGCGCTTCGGTCGGCCCGTAAAAAATCAGGTCGTCCGGGAAGGGCCGTTTGAACCATTCGATCAGCTCCGCCGCGTAGGCAAAGGTCAGGACGAACGACGCCGAGACCGTCGCCACGATCACCAAGAGTCGTCGCTTGATGGTGGCCAGGTGGTTGGCCAGAGGAGGCAGGACCGAGGCCATGGATTTTACGCCGGGGGTTCCCATCGGATCTGTCCTGGGCGGTGGGTTACCGTGCGGCGGAACGTGCGTCGTTCTCGCGGTACAGACGGACCAGTTCCGCCATCTTGTCTTTCTTGGCCAGCTTTTCCTTCTGGATCTGCTTTTTGACCACTTCTTCCTGCGGCGTGAGGACGTGCCGCTTCTGGAGCTCGTTCAACTCCGCGTCGAGCCGGTGGTGCGACTCTTCCAGCTCACGGAACTCCGTGTTCGACTGGCGCAGCAACTCCATGATCCGATTGTCTGTCAGCATCCTCCACCTCCTGTCGTGAGAATGATGGATGACGAACGCACGAGTCAAGACTCGGCCAAGGCCAGTTCCATCAGCCGCGCATCCTCGATCGGGTTCGCGTAATACTTCGCCCGCAGCCCGACCTGGACAAATCCCATCCGTTCGTACAGGCGCCGCGCCTCCTCATTCGACGAGCGGACTTCCAGGACCGCCCGTCCGGCCCCCTGGGCTCGCCCCACGGCCAGCGCGTGCCGCACCAGCGCGGTGGCCAGCCCCTGTCGTCGAGCGGATGGCGACACGGCCAGATTCATCAATCGCAGTTCCTCAAACACCACCCAGAAGCAGATGTATCCGAGCAGTTCTTTGCCGGTTCCATCGGCCCCGCCCGAACGAAGGACGGAGAAGTGCGCGAAGGGATTTCCGCTCAATTCGGCCTCGAACATCTTCCTGGTCCAGGGCGCGGAAAACGACTCTTGCTCGATGCGCAGAATATCGTCGAGATCCCGAGCCGTCGCCGGCTCAATGTAGAACCGGCCGGTCCGTTGATCCCGCACCGCTCCCGGCTCTCCGATCAGCGGCAGATCCCGTGACGCCTTCATCCCCTCCGGCCCCCTTCATGGGCTCACTGAGCAACAGCCGCCTGTCGTTGCCACTTGATTTCCGCCTCGGCCCGTTGAACATAGAGAGGAGCAATCCCCCGGTCGGCCACTTCTCCGCGCGCCAGCCGCGCAAGTCCCGCGAGGCCGACGCTGACCGCCGAGGCTTCCATGGCTGCAGGCGGAGCCCCGCACACCTCGCGCGATCCGGCCTCCAGCAGCAAGCGCAATTCATGCTGATAGATGGGCCATCCTTCGCCCAGCATCACCAGAGGGCCCCGGACCGATCGCGCCAAAGATTCCAAGGAGCCGACTTGCTCCTCCATCACACGAACCAGGGATCCAGCCTTCTCCCATCGGTAACAGGCCCAGTAGACTTCGCCGGTCCGAGCCTTCAGAACCGGACAAAGCGGCCGAGGCTCGTCAGGCAGGTTCCAGGCCAACGCTTCCAGCGTCGGCACCGTCACGAGGGGAAGCCCCGTGACCGTTCGAAACCCCAGCAAGGTCGCCAGACCGACCCGCAGACCGGTGAAAGACCCGGGACCGATGGACAGGGCGAACCCGTCCAGGCCCGATAGTGTCAGCCCGCTCGATCGCAGGAGCCGGTCGATCGCGGGCACCAGCCGCTTGGCATGGCTCCGTCCCACGTCCTCATCGGAGCGGCCCAGGACGGTCGTCCCATCCAGAACCGCCACGCTTTGAATCCTGGTGGCCGTCTCAACCGCGAGGAGCTTCACCGTGTCTTCCTTTGTGGAACTCATCATTCCGGAGTGCCCTGCCGGAGGCCATCAGTCGCTTCATCCTGCCGCCATCCTCCCGGCGAACCACCCCCAATTCGTCCGGCTTGAGGTCCGGGTTGGGAATGATCTCATGAAACATGAGCTGAAGGGTTCCTTGTCCCTGGCCGTCCTGCGTGATGATCCTGAACGGCTTCAGGATCGCCCCGGCCTGGATGTCGGCGGCATCCGAAGCGGGAAGGGCTTTGACCGACACATCGACCGGGCGGAAGTCCTCAAACTTCATGGTCGTCTCAACCGTTCCCGCCTCTGTCAGTCGGTCCTCCTGCACCACTTCGAGCGATCGCCGCTCGAACCAGAGGCGACGGACGGGACGGCCGACTCCTGAAGACCCCGTGGCCACGGCAGAGAGTATGTCGAGCCGGTACCGATCCCCTTCTTCCACCAAGAGCACCGTTTCTCCCCTCGCCACGGAGGCGATCCCCACGGCACCGTTCATGGCCAACAGGCTCAACTGCAAGGAACGTCCCAACTTCTCCATCCGTTGCAAATCGACCACCCGCCCGGTGAAAGCCGGCTGTCCGGGCACGCGCAGTTTGTACAGATCATCCGCCAGGATCAAGTCAAAGAGCTGGCCGCCGACCTGGTTGAATCCCTGCAGCCTGAGCCGGCCGGTCCGGCTGTAGAACATGGCCCCTTCGACCCGCTGGGCCAGAGGAATGCCGGGGCCCTTGATCTGGGCCCGGAAGAGCCCCTTCATGGTCTGGATCGCTTCTTCCCGCTCCCGCAGCAGGAGAGTCAGTTGCTCCGCCGTCGCCTCCTTCAACTGAGGCTCCTCCTGCTTGAACAAGCCGGCGCAGCCGACAAGATTCACCAGCGCGAGCAGGGCCGCCAGGAATGCCCACCGGATCCCGGGGTTTTCAGGAAAACACTTCATCCAGCGCCTCACCGACTTCGCTCACCCCCACGAGTTCCATGCCGGGGATCTGATCCAGCTTCGCGAGGTTGCGTTCCGGCAGAAAGCAGCGGCGGAACCCCATTTTGGCCGCTTCACGGATGCGCAACTCGGCCTGACTCACCGCCCGCACTTCCCCGCCCAACCCCACTTCGCCCAACAGGACGGTCCGGTGGTCCACCGGCCGCTCGCGCAGGCTCGAGGTGACGGCCGCCACGATGCCCAGATCGATCGCCGGCTCGTCGATGCTGATCCCGCCCACCACGTTCACATAGACATCCTGCCCCGACAGGTGCAACCCGAAGCGCTTTTCCATGACGGCCAGGAGCAGGGAGACGCGGCTGAGCTCCACGCCGTTGGCCATGCGTTTGGGCAGACTGTACCCGGTCGCCGACACCAAGGCCTGCAATTCGACCAGGATCGGCCGGGACCCTTCCAGGCTGGAAACGACCACCGACCCGGTGCTTTTCTCCGGACGCTCGGCCAGAAACAGCTCGGACGGGTTGCCGACCTCGTCCAGCCCCGTGTCCTTCATCTCGAAGACCCCGATTTCATTCGTCGACCCGAACCGGTTCTTCACCGCCCGCAGGATGCGGTAGCTGTGGCCCTTGTCCCCTTCGAAGTAGAGCACCGTGTCCACGATGTGTTCGAGCAGACGAGGGCCGGCGATGGCCCCCTCCTTCGTCACATGGCCGATGACGAAGACCGGCACGCCGCTCCGCTTCGCAAACCCCATGAGCTGGCCGGCCACTTCCTGCACCTGGCTGAGGCTGCCGGGCGCCGACGTGATCTGGTCCGTATAGACCGTTTGAACGGAATCGACGACGATGGCGGCCGGTTGGAGGTCTTGCACGGTCTTGAAGATTTCTTCCAGGGATGTTTCGGCCAGAATATAGAGGCCGCCGTCATGAACCCCGAGCCGTTCCCCTCGCATCTTGATCTGGCGGGGCGACTCCTCCCCCGACACGTACAGGACTTTTTGGCCACCCGAGCCCAGCTTGGGCAGCGCTTGCAAGAGCAGCGTCGTCTTGCCGATTCCCGGGTCCCCCCCGATCAGGATCACCGACCCCGGCACGACTCCGCCGCCCAGCACCCGGTCGAACTCGCCGATCTCCGTCCTCAGGCGGTTCTCTCCCACCGCCTCGATCGCGTCAATGGGGGTGGCCTTGGAAGGGGCCAGACGGGCCGCCGCCGGACGGCCTTTGCCCGGCGCTGCAATGCGTTCTTCTTTCAGGCTATTCCAGCTGCCGCAGTCGGGGCAGCGACCCAACCACCGGGGCGCCTGATGCCCGCAGGCCTGGCAGAAAAAGCTGGTCTTGACTCTCACCGGCGGAGCCTCGTTCTGTCTCCTTGATGAGAACGGCGCTGGGCTGCAAGGAGCCTCTGCATCTTAAAGGAAGCACCGGCAAAATACAAAGAGCCCGGCCCTCAACCCTGCAGCCTCTTGCGGACCTCCTTCCAGTCCTTGACCACCTGAGCCTTGGGAGGCATCTCTACGTCTTTGCTCGAGGAAGGAATGATCACGACGGTCATCCGAAGATCAACCAGCGTCTCGGCAAACTCGCGTGTCCGCCCGATCCCGGCCTTGAGGTTGTCCCACCCTTCGGCTTTCATGCGTTCGACCAGCCCAACCAGCGGTGCCTGGCCGGGACGCATCGTGACCAGAAGGCCGGTGGGAAAACCATGTTTTCGGAACCATTCTCTGGCCTCCTCCCTTACACTCGCCTCTTCCCGGTCGGACCGGAGCAGATAGATGACGTTAAAATAATAGTCGGTCAGCCGTTTTAACTCGTCGGCCGCATCGGGGGCCGGAGTTTGTGGGTGATAACGCCCGATGTCAACCGGCAAGGAGGGCAAGGAGGGAAGGGGCACGAGAGGAGCTTCGGTCTCTTCGACCAGTGCTTCCAGATCCACGAGAAGAATGGGGCGACGGCGCTCCCAGCAAGCCAGGACGGCGGCGGCCTCGCCGCTCTCGACCCGCTTGTTGGGAACCAGCCTGACCGTGATCGCGTGGTTCCCCCTCATCCGGGGGGTATGTTCGAGAAAAGCCCGGCCGTCTCCACCGGTCATGGCGGTGCCGGCTGCCCTTCCCCCGACCAGAAATTCAATCTGCTCTCCGCCCAGCCCGGCTCCCTCCAGGAGGCCGCTGCGAACCAGTCGCGCTTCGATCTTTGCCGGACGACCAGGCACAGTCAGGGCATCCCGCACCGAGAGCCGGCCCGAAACTTTTTCGGCCTGGCCGGCCTCTCCCCATTCGGGAACGGCGCTCATCGCGAGCAGAAGACCTGCCGCCCACAACAGGAGCCGGATGCTCCTCCCCGCAACCCGCTCAGCGTCCCTCCACATCCGACAAGACCTCGTCTAAAATCTCAAGCGCCGTATCCGCTTCTTTCCTGGTCACCATGAGCGGGGGAACGATCCGGATCACGCTCTGTCCGGCTCCAAGCAGGAGCAGGCCCTTGCGGAAGCATCGCTGAACGATTTCGTTCCGTTCCTGCACCGCCATCTCCTTGGTCTCCCGGTCGCGCACGCACTCGAGCCCGATCATCAGCCCCATCCCGCGGACATCCCCGATCAGCCGATGACGGGCTTTGAACTTGTCCAGTTCGCGGCGCAAATATTTTCCCACCAGGGCCGCGTTGGCCACGAGTTTTTTCTCAAGCAGGGTGATCGTCGTCAACGCCGCCTCGCAGGCCACCGGATTGCCCCCGAACGTGTTGGCATGGGCTCCGGCCTGCCAGCTCATCAGCTCGGCCGAAGCGACGGTCGCCCCCATCGGCAGGCCGGACGCGATCCCCTTGCCGACCGCCATGATGTCCGGCTCTACCCCCCAATGTTCGATGGCAAACATCTTGCCCGTCCGTCCCATCCCCGTCTGCACTTCGTCCACGACGTACAGGATGCCGAACTCGCGGGCCAGGCCGGCCACCATCGGATGAAACTCCGGCGGCGGCACGACGACCCCTCCCTCACCCTGGATCGGCTCCACGACGATGGCCGCCACATCTTCCGGCGGGGCAAGACTCTTGAAGTAGACCTCCCGGATCACGTTGACGCAATGCATCTTGCAGGAGGGATAGGTCAGATTATAAGGACAGCGGTAGCAGTTGGCATAGGGCACATGGGTCACCCCGGGGACCAGCGGCGAGAAATGCCGGCGTTGAACGGCCTTGCTGCCGGTCAAGGAAAGGGCACCCATCGTGCGACCGTGGAACGCGCCCTGGAAGGCGATGGTCAGGGGTCGCCGGGTCTTATGCCGGGCCAGCTTGAACGCCGCCTCTACGGCTTCGGTGCCGGAATTGCTGAAGAAAGTCCGTTTGGGCCCCTTGCCCGGCGTGATGCGATCCATCACCTCGGCCAGTTTCACTTGGGCCGGGTAATAAAAATCCGTGCCGGACATGTGGATGAATTGCGCGGCCTGCTTCCGGATGGCCGCCACGACCTGGGGATGGGAGTGGCCCGTCGCCACCACCGCGATCCCGGCCGTAAAGTCCAGGTACCGGTTGCCGTCGACATCCACGACCGCGGCCCCTCGCGCCTTCTCGACGACCAGGGGATAGAGGCGCGTCGCGGACTGCGAGAGGACCTCTTGGTCGCGGCTGACCCAGACCCTTGCTTTCGGCCCGGGCGGAGGCGTGCGAATGAAGGGGACCCGGCTCGTCGAGGAAGTTCTGCCGAAAGCGGAAGGACGTTTACCCGCTGGACGTCTGGCCACTGTCACGCCTCCTGGCAGAAGACAGGTGAATCCGAGACACGGACCGTCACATCAGGCCGTGGCCCCGTTTCGCGATGGAATAGGCGTCGAAAGCCGAAACGATCGCCAGGCTGATGTAGAGCAGTTCAGCCGGCGGCCACAGTGTCCGTGAAATCACCAGCAGCGCGAGACCGAAGGCGAGGACGGCATAGCCCCGTTTCTCACCCAGGTACAGATGGCCCAGTCCCGCCGCCAGCGAGAGCGAGGCGGCCCGCAAGCCATGCCAGGTTTTTTCACGGTTATCCATTCTTGCGCCGCTCGTCATGCATGAAGCGCATCTCGGCGTCCTTCCTGCGCGTCACGCCCTCAGCGCGTCGAGCACCTCGTCCACGTGGCCGTCAACCTTCACCTTGCGGAAGATCGCTTTCAGCGCACCGGCCCCGTCAACGACAAAGGTGCTGCGTTCAATGCCCCAGTATTTCTTCCCGTACATGCTTTTTTCCTTGTAGACCCCGTAGGCCTTTGAAACGGCCGCATCCTCGTCGCACAAAAGCGAGAAGGGCAGGCCGTATTTGGCGATAAATTTGCGGTGCGAGTCCGGCCCGTCCAAACTCACGCCCAGGATCACCGCGCCCGCCTTCTGGAGGCGCGCGACGGAGTCTCGAAAGTTGCAGGCCTCCTTCGTACAGCCGGGCGTGTCATCCTTGGGGTAAAAATACAGCACGACCGGCTTCCCCTTAAACCTCTTCAGAGGCACGGTCTTGCCTGATTCGTCCGGAAGGGAAAAGTCCGGCGCTTTGCCGCCCACCGACAGCTCGGTTCCCATTCTCGACCTCCATGCCGCGCTTGCGAGTACGCCTGCTTCGATCGGATGCAGGCGGAGAGGTTTTTGCCTCCAGGACAATATTAATCAAGCCCGCATGAACCGCTCACTTCGATCCGATGTGAGCGGATCGTTCTTTTGCCGCCGGTCAATATCAGTCCAGT
>CAZKHY010000008.1:0-6668 GCA_964552455.1 uncultured Nitrospira sp. | reverse complement strand
TATCAGTCCAGTTTGCTGGAGCCCGTGGACCCGTTGCGGTCTTGGAGCGACGGACGCCTCGACCAAACGTGCCGGGCGAAGGTTTTTCCTCTTGCCTCTCTTCGCAAGCCTTCTCCCGTTCTCATGGTACCCAGCTTTGCCCGCCTCAAGCAAGCGGCTTCCTTTCCCACTCCCTCACGACCACGGAAGAAAATAAGTGCAGGGCTGGGAGCGGGGCGGTATCGGTCCTGGAAAATCGGGTCGCCGACCAGGAGGACCGGATGGGACGCCGATCAGGCTGATCGGCGAGTCGAAGCAAGACACGTGGAAGGCACGAACACCGGGCCGGAGAGCGGCCGGCCGACTCAACGAGCCGGGCTCATCCCTTGGCGACGGCCTTGATACTCCCGGACCTTCTTCGGAATGCTCGGATCCGGATCGCCGTAGGGACGCAAAGCCGGAGAGTCCCAGATCACTTTGTTGCCCGGCTCCAGGTTTGCCGCCTCGATGAAATGCTCACGGGCCTCGTCCGTTTCTCCCAGGGCAAAGAGCGCCAACCCCAGGTTGTAATGAGCCTGGCCGGATTGCGGGGCCCCGGCCACCGCCTGTTCAAAATAGGTCTTTGCTTCCTCAAAGTGACCGCCCTGATATTCCTGGGTTCCCTGCTGTGTGGCCTGGATGACCGGCCTGGGAGTGGACAGGGCGACGGGCAACGGCATGCGCGGTTTGGGCTTTTCCTTGCTACTCGCACAGGCCGGCAGCCAGAGGAGTAGGCAGATGATGAGCAGCGAGGTGAAGGATTTCATGGCCCCCTCGAAATTCAAATGATGAATCTTCAGGCCCCTGGTTTCTTTCGCTTGCGAAGCTCTTCTTCGAACGTCTTGCGGTAGAGGACCTCCCATTCCTGGCTGCCCTCGACGATCGGCCGCGAGTAGGACGACAGCTTCGTTCGAACCGCCCGGTCTAGGTCTTCTTCCTGCGCGAGCTCTGCGGCCAGCACCCGCTTGATCTCGCGCAGGGCGTGGGCTTCCTCTCCTGTGAGCTTGGCTCCCGGCGCCTGCTTCACACAAGCCAGGATGACGTGCGCCAGATGCGTGACCTTGTCGTCGCTGAGCAACAAGTCAAATACCCGTTAGGGACGAGGGGCCGGGCGAAAGGAGTGAGCGCCTGCAGCAGGCTTCACGCCTGGCGTTTCACAGGATGAGCCCCCGTTCCCTGACCAGCTTGTTTTTAATCATCGTGAACATTTTCTGGTAGTCCACATGGCCCTTTTCGATCTCTGCTTCGTAAGCCTTCATCAGATTGCGGATCTCCGCGTTCAGCCGATCCTCGACCAGCAACTCCTCCGTGATCGCCTGATCAAGCGTTTCGACGAGCTTCTGCCCGGGCCCCTGTACCTCCAGATACCCCTCCTCCTGTAGGCGGGCGACGAGCGAAGCGGCCAGGTGGGTGACCCGTTCCTTCGAAAGCTTCACGACCAACCTTTTTCCCTGGTCCTAGGCCTTTTCGACTCGGATGTTCGTTGCGTCCATAACCTGCCGCAGAGCCGTGGCGTCCCCCACGATGCGCCCCACGACATTCACACGATCCGCCGGAACCGGGTCCGGGCCCAGACTCATCGGGGTTCGCCCGAAAAAGATCGCCAGCACTTCGCCGGCCCCCCAGAAAGCCAAGTCCCCCACCTTCACCTGCGTCGTGGCGGTCTCCCGGTGGTCTTTGACACCGGGAACCTTGAAATAGAATTCCTCTCCCCAGGTGTTCACGGGCGCCTCGATCGGCAACGCCGCATAAATCGCGTCCGCCGTCCTGGTGGCCTTGAGTTCCGCCTCCAGTTTCACACCGCCCACCGCGATTCTGATCCGCCTGCCGCCGTTGTCCATTCCCCGACACCCCCGATTCCCAGCCCATCCTTCGGGACCAGAGCCAAGACCGATCGGCCTGGCAACCATGCGGAATTTAGCTTGTTTACCCGATGAAATCAAGGCTAGAATCCGTACCGGATCGACTCCGCCGGCCCAACAAAAGCCATCCAGTCCCTATGATCGAATCCACTTTCGTGTTGCTCAAAGGCATCGGCGAACACACGGAACGACGGCTGTGGGAGAACGGCGTGGAAGATTGGCACGCATTCCTGGCGCGCGATACAATCCCCGGCATCTCCCCCGCACGGAAGCAAGCCTACGACCACGACCTGTCGTCCGCCATGCGCCATCTACGGGAAGGCTGCGCGCAACATTTCTGCCGCTGCCTGAAGCCCCGCGACCATTGGCGCCTGTTTGAAACGTTCCGCTCGAACGCAGTCTT
Source organism: uncultured Nitrospira sp. (assembly GCA_964552455.1). Lineage (GTDB taxonomy): Bacteria > Nitrospirota > Nitrospiria > Nitrospirales > Nitrospiraceae > VGXG01. Next base: position 4,385 of record CAZKHY010000008.1, on the reverse strand, counting down.
TCTGGATATCGAGACCACCGGCGACCCCGCCCCGCAGGGCGACGTCACGGTGGTCGGGCTCTACGCCCAAGGCCGGATGACCAGTCTCGTGCAGGGCCGTTCCCTGACGGAAGCACGCCTGCAACGGGAACTCTCTCAATACGATCTCATCGTCACCTTCTTTGGGAGCATCTTCGATCTGCCCTTCTTGCGCGCGAAGTTCCCCGGGCTGGTCGTCGATTGTCCGCATTTCGACCTCTGTTTCGCCGCCAGACGCCTTGGCCTCGGCGGAGGGCTCAAACGGATCGAGTCGGAGCTCGGCATCCACCGACAGAGCGACCTCCAGGGGTTGGATGGGTGGGAGGCGGTCAGGCTGTGGAATCGGTGGCGCCAGGGACAGGCGAGCGCGCTTGAGCTCTTGCTGCGCTACAACGAAGCGGATACGAAGAACCTGGAGCCGCTCGCGGAGCTGCTCTACAGCCGGCTGCGAGCCCATTACCGAGGGATGAGCCAGAAGCCATGAACGGGGGACCAGGAGAAGTGCACCACCCCGGAAGCGTGACCTGGCGGGGAAGAGGCCGGACCCACACGGGCCTCGTCCGAGCGACCAATCAGGACGCCTTCGCGACTCTGGACCAATACGGTCTCTGGGTTGTGGCGGACGGGATGGGAGGCCGTGCAGGAGGCGACGTTGCCAGCCGCTCGGCCGTGGAGACCCTTTCTTCCTGGGGGGCCGCCATTGCCCAACCCGCAGGCCTTTCCCATTCAGATCCCCCCCTCCAAGAGAAACGCGCAAGGGTTCTGCGCGAGGCGATCCAAGCAGCCAACGGAGCGATACGGGACTACGCAGTCACCCACCCCCACTTGGCCGGCATGGGCACCACGCTTGTGGCCGTACAGATTGCACAGAAGCCCTCCGCCGCCATCTACGCCATCGCCACAGTGGCTCATCTCGGCGACAGTCGCGCCTATCTGCTTCGCGGCCGCACCTTGACCCAGCTCACGAGGGACCATTCCTGGGTGGAGGGCCAGCTCCAGCAAGGATTGCTCTCTCCGCAAGAAGCGTCGGTGCACCCGTGGCGCCACATGTTGACCCGGGCGCTGGGGACCGAGACAACAGCCGAGCCTGAGTTTTCCACGCACCTGCTTCAACCGGAGGATTGGGTCCTGCTCTGTACAGACGGTTTGACCAAAATGCTGGATGATCGGCAGATCCTGGAGGTTCTCCGGTCTTCAGAGCCTTCGACCGACAGAGCCTGCGAAGCCCTGATCGCCGAAGCGAATCGACGGGGAGGAGAAGATAACATCACGGTTCTCGTCATCCGTGATGAGCCGGTGTAATACGCACCTCTTGCCCACCATAGCTCACAATACACGACCCGCCGTTCAAAAAAGTACAGCCATGATTTACAATTATTCACAACTTGCCAACAACTAGATCTTGTTGTCATTTTTAGTAAAATTGTGATTGACTACCATATCTTGGTATGGCATAAGTGCTGCCTAAACTCGTAAACCGTTGACTTCCCCCGTTCAATTCATGTCCGGTTTACAGCCTCGCTCAACAACCAAATGTATTTGAGGAAAGAAATTTCAAATCAGGTACGTCCTGGTTTTTTCTTCTTCCTGCCTTTTTATCTCCATTATTTTTTATTCTTTTTTACGTACCAAGCAGGGGCATGATTTCCGTTTAAACGCCTGGTCCACACCTTGCTTCACAGTGGTCTTGGAGGATGCCCATGCCGCAGGCGAGCCCCCTCAGCTTGCTGCTCGTAAACGAGCAAGCTGAGGAAATCAAGCTCACCACCATCAGCATGCGCCGGTCCTTTCCCGGCTGCCGGGTGGAGGCCGTGTACAGCGCCGAGGAGGCCCTGGAGTGGGTCTCAAAACAAGATTGGCACATCATCCTGCTGGACGAGCAACTCCCTCACCGAAGCGGTTTTGACATTCTTCCGGACCTCCGGCGCTACGCTCCCAACGCGGCCATCATCGTCCAAACCGTGCACACGGGAACCGAGGTTGCCGCGCAGGCCGCGCAAGCCGGAGCGGATGCGTCTCTCTTCAAGCAGTCCCCATCGTTCCTCGCGGAGCTTCCGCTCGTCACCAAAACCGCCCTGGAAAAGCGCGAGCTGCGGGTGAAGCTGGACCGCGCTGAGCGTTACCTGCGTCTGATCGAAGACATGACCGATCTGGTCTATGAGCTGGATGCCGAAGGACGCTTTGTCCATGCCAGCCCCAATCTCCTCTTACGCCTCGGGTACAGTGAGCAGGAATTGATGGGGCTTCACTATTCCAGGCTCATTCACCCCGATGATCGACAAGCGGCCGAGCGTCGTTTCAACGAGCGCCGTACCGGCACCAGAGCCAGCCGCAAGGTCCCGCTCCGCCTGCTCATAAAGCCCGACCCGGCCAACCAGGACGCCTGCGTCGAGATCGAACTCCATGCCACCGGCCTCTACAGTCAGCGCCAGCAGTTCCTTGGCACGCTCGGCCTCGCCCACGACACGACCGGAAAGCGAGAAGAACAAGCCCGTCTCCAACGGCTCGATCAACACCTGAGCCAACTCCGGAGGATCGAGTCGTTGGCCCCGGCGATTGCACAGGCTGCCGGCGAGCTCAACCCGTCCCTGGCCGCCATCCTGGGCGACACCGAGCGGCTCCTGAAGCAGGTTCAAGACCTTCAGATCGAACAGCAGCTGCAAGCAGTCCGCATTCAGGCGGCGCGGGCCGCACAGGCCACCAGCGAGTTGGCTGCTGTGATTCGACCGGAAGAACCGGTCAATGCCCCCAAGGCCCCCGAGCCAGCCGAGGCCCCCCTCCCTGCTGGACCGCCTCGTTCTCTCCATCCACCGCCCTTGCATCAAACAGACAAAGGGGGTCCCGCACCAGCCAGGCAGATTGCATCACACCAGGATCGGCGACGCTCGCCCCGCATCAATCGGCCGATCGAAGCCCGCTTGAGCTTGCAAGACTCAAGCTGGAAGGGAACGGTCTTGGACATCAGCTTGAACGGGCTGTACATGGTCTTCGACAGCACGGTGAGCGCCACGGAAGGCCAGCCGATCCAGTTGGGCATCGCCAGCGAAGTAGGGGTCCTGGAAGTCCACGGGGCGGTGCAAGGGGTCCGCGAAGCGATCGGGCCGCAGATCGCCCCGCCGGACCGACCGGCTCTGGGCTTGGCCGTTGAATTTAGAAAGCTCGGCACCACGGAAGAACTGATCCTCGCCTCCCTCCTGGACGAACTGCGAGAGGGATCCGTCGCCGTGAAAGTCACCGCCCTCTTGACCCCCCGCGAAACCGGGGACCTGCTCCTGGAGATCCGCTCCACGAAATCGGAAGAAACCCAGGCAGAGCCTATTCATCCCTCCCCCCCCGGATTGGAAGAGGCTCCGGCGACAGAACGCCGCTCAGCCTTTAGGGTGAACCTCTCGATCCCGGTGCAGGTTGAGAGCGGCGATGGCTCGTTCCCGGTTCCCCAACGGACCGCCTCAGCCTCCAACATCAGCCTTGGAGGGATGTGTCTTCACTTGCAGGCCCCACCGGATCTCGTGGGCCGCCGCCTCCTGTTGCACTTGGCCCTGCCGCACGAACAGGCGAGCCAGACCACCGCTGTCCCGACGAAGCCCCTTCCGCTCACCGTCACGGGGGAAATCGTCTGGGCCGCCCCCGAAACGCTGGCCCGCACCGACGCCGGAGAAAGCCTCGCGCCCGCGCTTCACCGTCTCGGCATCAAATTCCTGCTGCGCAGCGATGAGAGCGACCGGAGGGTCGCGGAACTGGCGGGCGGATACCTCGTGGCTCCTCTCCGTGCCGAAGAAGAAGTCGGAGGCGGGAAACTGAGGAGCGAATTGCTTGAATGCCGCAACGGACGCGGCCAGCGCATTGCGATGTATCATGACCAGCCGCACAAACCCCTCCCGCCCGGGTCGCCGCTCGTCATCATCTCCCCCGGCTACGGTGAAACCAAGAAAGAGTACGTGACGCTGTCCTACTACCTGGCCAGCAACGGATTCCACGTGCTCCGTTACGACCACACCAACCACGTCGGGGAGAGCGAGGGGCAGATCCAGCACTCGACCCTGAGCAGCATGAGGCAGGACCTGCTCGCGCTGATGGACTATGCGGAACGGAGCTGGCCGTCCAGCCCCGTGACCGTTGTCGCAACCAGCCTGGCCGGACGCGTCGCGCTGAAGGCCGCCTCCCAGGATCATCGCATCCAACTGTTGGTCCTTCTGACCGGCGTCGTTGACGTCCAAGCCACGCTGCTGGCGGTACACCAGGAAGACCTCATCGGCACGTACCTGCGGGGCACCAGGCGGGGCGTGATCAACATGCTGGGGTTCAACATTGACGCGGATGGATGGCTCGAGGATGCCTCCAAGGAAGGGTACGGCGACCTGCAAGCC
>CAZKHY010000007.1:40977-44527 GCA_964552455.1 uncultured Nitrospira sp. | reverse complement strand
TCCTGTTTTACGGGAGCCGCATCATCGATGAGCCGGGCCTGACGGTGCCTCACCCGCGTCTGCACCTTCGGCGGTTCGTCCTGGCTCCCCTGGTCGAGCTCGACCCTGACTGGCTGCATCCGGTCCTGCATCGCACCGTCAAGGACTTGCTCGATCACCTCGCCGATCCCGCGCAAGTCCGCAGGCTCGATCCTCAGCCCGGCTCCCGCCCGGCCTGTAATCCGTCCTCGTCACCCCTCGCGCGTCACCAGGCCTGATGCGGATCATCCGATCAGCGCAAGCTCTGTCGGCCTGGAGCCGTGCCCTCCATCGTGAGAGAGTCGTGATCGGCATGGTCCCGACCATGGGGGCGCTCCATGCAGGCCACCGGTCGCTCATTCGCAAGGCGCGCCTCTCGTGCGATGCGCTGGTCGTAACCCTCTTCGTGAATCCCCGCCAGTTCGGACCGGGAGAGGATTTCTCCCGCTATCCCAGGCCGGCTCTCGCGGATGCGGCCCTGTGCCGCGCCGAAGGCGTGGACGTGCTCTTCATGCCGTCGCGCGAGGCCATGTATCCGAAGGAGTTTCAGACCTCGGTGGTCGTGCGGGACCTGGCCCGGCGCTGGGAGGGGGAACGCCGGCCAGGCCATTTCGACGGGGTGGCCACGGTGGTGGCCAAGCTCCTGAACCTCGCGAGGCCTGAGATGGCCTTCTTCGGGCAAAAGGATTTTCAACAGTCGGTGCTGGTCAAGAGACTGGTCAAGGACCTCGATCTGGGGGTCCGAATCATCGTCTGCCCCACCGTGCGGGACCCCGACGGCCTGGCCCTCAGCTCGCGCAATCAGTATCTGACCCCGGCACAGCGCCGCGCCGCGCCGGTCCTGTACGAGGCCTTGCAGGCGGGACGGACGGCGATCCTGAGAGGGATCCGGTTCGGCTTGCCGATCACGCGCGCGATGCGCAAGGTCATCGAGGCCGAGCCCCGGATGAAAGTGGACTACCTGGCAGTCTGCGATCCTGACACTCTTGAACCGCTTTCCCGCGTGACGAAGACCGCAGTGCTGCTGGGCGCGGTCCGCCTCGGCCGGGTCAGGCTGATTGATAATGTGCTCGTGAAGCTCTGAGTGGGCGGCGTACGGGTCAGCGTCTGGCGATGACCAAGAGCTCGCGGATGACCTGGCTGAGGCGGTCTTTTTCCTGCGGCCGGAGCCTGAGAAACTGCACCCCGATGAATTTGGGCCGCACCATGCGCACCGCGGCCGCATCCACGATCACCGGCGCTTCTTGATCCGAAATCCGGAGCTGCAGTTGCAGCAACGCGCCCGCCGAAAGCTGCGCGTCGGTCTCCAGCCCGCAACCTCCCATGGAAATGTCCCGCACCACGCCGGTGCCTTCGATCTGATCGCCGGCGAAGGCGACCGGAATCTGGGTCGCGATACGTTGATACTGCCGCTTGTCGATCGCTTCCCGGACGTAGCGCCTCCCCCACTGCAAGGCCAGGAACCGGTGCGTGCAAAGCTGGCAGCGGAAGGGATAGACGTAGACGAGGCTCAACAACTGTTCGAGCAGACTCTGGCGGTGAGTCCGCTGCACGAAGTCCCTGCCGCACTGCGGGCAAACCGGTTCCATCACGCCTCCATACCGAGCTTGCTAGAACCGCCACGTTCGATCAACTCGTGGCGGATAGTTACTTTGCCTCCAGTGAATATCAGTCAAGCCTCCACGTTGGCGGTCCCCTGCTGCGCGCCGGTTGATCCGACCGCGCCCATCGGGCCTGTCGCGCCCTGCGCCGTCAGGATCGGTTGGATGCAGGCCGGCGAGTACCAGGGCGGTTTCACCCACTTGCCGTCGGCCCGCTTGTGGCCGCCCACTTTGCTCATGTTGGACCGGTGGACCTCCCGGAAAACCGGCTCCATGTCGATCCCGCAGGAGACGGCCGTGCCGTAGACCACGTAGAGCAGATCCGCCAGCTCCTTGGCCACCGAAGACAGGTCCTGCTGGCCGAGCGCCTCCCGCAGCTCGTCGAACTCCTCCTGAATCAACTTCACCCGGAGCGCCTTCGTCGCTTCGTCCGGGGCGACCGGCGCAGCGCCGATCAGAATGTCGAACCGTCGGTGAAACTCTTCCACCATCCGTTGCTGCTCGATCATGGCAGGCCTTTCCTCCGTTCGTCTCTTCACTCAGTCGGCGGCGCCGGGCGCGGGACCCAGTCGATCGGTTCGAGCTGGGGCAGGTCCTTGTCCGAGGCGATGCCCAGCTCCTTGAACTTGCGGGCCGCCGGCAGGATGCGGGTCTCGATCGAGCCCACCGCCTTGTTGTAGGCCTGAACGCCCTTGGCGAGCGCCTGCCCCACGTCGTCCAGGTGCTCCGCCAGCACCGCCATCCGCTCGTACAAATCCTTCCCCAGCCGCCCGGCCTGCTGCGCATGCTCGCTCAGTTGCTCCTGCCGCCATCCGTAGGCCACGGCGCGCAGCAGCGCGATCAGGGTGGTCGGCGTCGCGATGATCACGCTGCGGGCGAATCCGTCCTCGATCAAGGTGGGGTCCTGTTCGAGCGCGGCGCCGAGGAACTGCTCCCCCGGCAGAAAGAGGACGACGAATTCCGGCGTCTGGGGAAATTGGTTCCAGTAGGCCTTGGCGCTCAGCTCCTCCATGCGGGACCGTACCTGGGATGCGTGCTGGCGCAACCGCTCCCGCCGAAGGGTTTCATCGGGCGCGGAGAGGGCCTCCAGGTAGGAGGAGAGCACCGCCTTGGCATCCACCACGATCTGACGGCCGCCGGGCAGTTGCACGATCATGTCGGGGCGGAGGCGCCCGCCTTCGGCTTCCACGCTCTCCTGCTCTACGAAGTCGCAATGAGCGACCATGCCGGCCAGCTCGGCCACGCGCTTGAGGGTGATCTCGCCCCAACGCCCCCGGACGGTCGGCGCGCTCAGAGCCTTGACCAGATTGCCGGTCTCCTGCTGGAGGCGCTGGTGGGATTCGGCCAGGAGCTTGAGGTGCTGGTCGAGCCCGCCGTAGGCGGACTGCCGCGACCGCTCCAGGTGATGGATCTGCTCTTCGTACCGCTTCAACGATTCGTGCAGGGGCTTGACCAGCTCGTCGATGGCTTGCTGCCGCCGGGCCAACTCCCCTTTCGCCTCGGCATGGAGCGTCTCAAAGGAGGTCTTGGCCAGGTTCAGGAAGGCCTCGTTGTTGGTCTTCAGGGCCTCGCCCGAGAGGGCGCGGAAGGTCTCGGCCAGGTCCTGGCGCGCCTGCGCGAGGAGCGCTTTCTGCTCTTCCAGACTCTTGAGGGTCTCTTCGCAGCGCGTGTCCGCCACCGCGTGCGCCCGCTGCGCCGCAGCCAGGTCCTCGCGCAGCCTCGCCAGTTGGGCGCGCTCTTCGTCGGTCTGTTTGCGGAGCTCCGAAGCTTCGGTTTCGGCCCTCTGGGTCCGTTCCGCCGATTCGATCAGGCGGGTCTGGGTCCGGGCGCGCAGCCGCGCGGCCGTCCAGAACGATGCCAGCAGGGCGCCGAACAGGAGGCCGGCCGCAAGTCCCAAAGAAAAGGACGTCATGTCAGCCATGGCTCGCTCC
>CAZKHY010000007.1:16103-40877 GCA_964552455.1 uncultured Nitrospira sp. | reverse complement strand
CGGTCCTGCCGCAACCTTACGGGAATCCCGCCCGTTCGTCAAGAAACCGGGAGGCCCTCCGATTCTGTTAAAATGAAGGTTGTCGGATCGATTTGCGGGTGCCACGAACTCATCCAAGAGGACTCGTCATGGATCGACTGCGATGGCTGGCTGCGGGCGGTTTTCTCGTGCTCGTCTGCCTGTCGGCTCTGAGCGACAGGGGCGCGGCGTTTCCGCTGAGCGGCGCCGCCTGGTCGGAGGCTCAATGGGAGCAACATTGCAAGGACGTGCGGACCAGCTACAACCGGACCGGCCCGCTCCCGACCGATCGGCTGACGCTGACACCGGAAGACCCCCGGTTCGTGGATTTCCTCTACTGGGTCTGGGCGAACAAGATCACCGAGCATCAGGTGGAACAAGTGGGGGGGACCGAATGGAAAGGCCCGAGCGACGGGGTCATCTTCCATTGGGCGCCTGGGTCCCGGTGGGAGGCTCACACGCTCGTCCCCTTCGACCATGCCATCCACCACATCGCCGACGAACATCAGTGGCGGGACACGATGTTCAAAGAGTTCTTCGAGCGGTTCGGTCCGGTCAAGGGCGTCAGCATCGCGGAGCGTCTCTCGATGGAGCGGCCCCCCACCTGGGCGCAGTTCCTTCACCACATCGGCGGGCCGGAGAGTCCCTACTACCGCTACGTGTTTCACCAGGAGAGCGCGATCGACCCGGCCCGGCGGATCGTCACGCTGGTGGGAGGGCAGGGCGTCGTCTTCGTCTACAGTTTCGATCGGTACCTGACGGAAATCAAGGAAGTCCTCACCGACTGCAAGGCCTATCAATTTTTCGAACTCTACGACCGCTACGGGCAAGGCTTCGCGTCCAAGGCCGGCTGGGCCGGTCAGCCGGTGCCCAGCGGTGATCCGTGAGGCCTTGCACATCCCCTTCGGGCACAGTTGATTTTTGCCTGGTTCCGGTCCATGCTTTTGGCTGTTTCTGTTACGACAGCATGGATGAGGAAACCCATGAAAATCCCAAGACCAGCCATTCTGTTGCTCGTGGGAACGGTGCTCTCCGCGTCCGGATGCTCTGATCGTCCCGAGGTTCTCCCGGACTCAAGCGCGATGCAAGCCTACAAGCGCCTGCGGGTCGCGGTCGTCGAGCCGGCCACGGCGAGCGAGCGGTTCAACGCCGGGATCATCGAGGACATGACCAGGATCTTCGTGACCCACTTCGGGACGGTCACCATCGCGAAGAGCGCCGGGGAAGCCAGAGCCAGCAACCCTGACCTGATCGCGTTCTTGTCCGTGGACAGCGATCTGTCCACCCACATCTTCTCCAGTGCGCGCATTGACGTGCACGTGCGGTTCTCCCCGCCTGACAACCGCGTGCTGGAGGAACTGCACGCGCACGGAGGGCAGTATCCCAGGCCGTTCCTGTTGCCGAACGAAGTCAACGAAGCGGCCCGCGAGAGGGCTCGTGAGCAGATGCACGCGGCGCTCCTGGGCTCCGCCAAACTGGCGGGGTTTGCGAAAGCGCCTCGATCCACTGCGAGGAAAGGCGCCACGACCGGCTCCGCGTTGACCTTCCATTCGGACATCGACGCCCCCGTTTACAAGCTCCGGGAAAATCCCGACAACTACGCGCTCGTGATCGGCATCGAGCAGTACGCCGATCTGCCCGATGCCCAGTTCGCCGCGCGCGACGCTGATACGGTCCGATCTCACCTGGTCGCGCTAGGGTACCCGGCGCGGAATGTTGTCCACCTGACAGGGCAGAGTGCGACTCGAGCGGGGATCCAGAAATATCTCAGCGAATGGCTACCCCGGAATGTGAAACCGGAGTCCACCGTGTTCTTTTATTACTCCGGTCACGGCGCTCCCGACCCCAAGACCGGCCAGGCCTATCTGGTTCCGTGGGACGGGGATCCCAGCTTTCTCGGGACCACGGCCTATCCGCTGGATGAGGTCTATGCCTCGTTGGGTAAACTCCGCGTCAAGGAGGTGATCGTGGTGCTGGACTCCTGCTTTTCGGGGGCTGGCGGGCGGTCGGTCCTTGCTAAGGGAGTCCGCCCCATGGTGATCACAGTGGACCCCGGGTTCCTCCCCCGGGACCAAATAGTCCTCTTTACGGCGGCCTCGCGTGAAGAGATTACCGGAGGGTTGGACGATCAGGGCCACGGAATTTTCACCTACTATTTCCTGAAAGGGCTCAGTGGTGCGGCAAAGAATAAGGCGGGAGCGGTGACGCTCAAGGGGCTGTACGAGTATGTGAAGCCTTTGGTGCAGGACGCCGCCCGACGTCAAAACCGCGACCAGACGCCGGTCCTCTTCGGACCGGAACAGGACCGCTCGCTCATCCGGCTCGAGTAACGAGCGGCACCGTTCCCTCACCTGGTCTTGGAGCGATCCTTCAACCAGCGTCCACTCGCTTCACGCCTCCCGACGTCGCGTCCACGGCTATCAACTCTCCGTCCCTCAAGAGGTGAGTGGCCCCCCGGACGTTGGCCAGGGCCGGGAGGCCGTATTCCCGAGCGATGATCGCGCCGTGCGAGAGGGTCCCGCCCATCTCGACGACGAGCCCGGCGGCGAGTCCCAACAGCGGCGCCATCCCCGGATCGATCACCGGCGCCACGAGGATGTCCCCCTTCCGGACCTTCTTCGTATCCTCCGGCGACAGCAGCAGGCGCACCGGTCCCTCGGCGTACCCGGCGCTGATCGGAATGCCTGCGAGCGTTCCCGTCGCCGGCGTTGCCTCCTGAACCGGCGACAGTGCCGCATGTCCATACAGGATGACGGTATCGGAGGCCGTCTCCTTGGCGTTCCGTTCACGCTCCGCCTGCCGAGCCGCCACAACCTGCTTCCAGTTGCTCTTGTGACCATCCGCCGAATCGCCTGTACAAGCCTTGATTTCATCGGGGAGCAGAAAGAAGACGTCGTCGGCCCTATCCAACAAACCGCGCGCCGCCAGCTTGCCGCCAAGGAGCAGGAGCAGGTATCGCGAGCCCATCGTGTAATACATCTGGTGATGGCGGTTGGCCTCGCGCAGGTCCAGGTAGCGGCAGAGGAACCGGTGCCACCAGCGGAACCAGAGCCACTCATGCAGGCGCCGGCCGAAGGCGGCTCTGATCCTGCCGAGCGCGGCCTGTCGGAGTGCCGCCTGCTCGCGATGGATCGCTTCAACGGATCGATGCGATCGGTCGGTTCGTGCCAGCAGATGGCCCCGGATGATGCCGAGGATGTAGCCCGGGGTTTCGGCAAACCGGGGGGACATGACGTCGGACTCGCCGATCGCCCGGTGGCCGTAGTCCTCCAGAAATGCGTCGAATGATTTCAAGAACCCCGTGCCGGCGAGCTTGCCCCGGTACCCCTCCGGCGCCCAGGCGTCGGCCAGCAGGAAGTTGCGGACGACCGGCTCTCCCTCCGCCGTTTCGGCCAGCGTGATCAGCCGGAGGATCTGGTTGGCGCTGATGATGTTGCCCAGCCCTTGCGCGGCTTCATTGAGAAGCGGCCGCCAGTCCTCGGTGCGGCGCCTCAGCGTGACGCCCAGGACGTGGAGGGCCTGGGAGACTCCTCCTACGATCGCAAAGGTCAGATCCCGCTCGCCCAGACGGTGACTCAGCGCGTCGTGCCGGGCCAGCAGCTCCGGCTCGGTCAGATGCTTGGTCGAGGGCTCCGCCAGAGCCCTGCCGCCTTGCTTCAGCTCGGCGAACCAGGTTGGGGCCTGGCCGGCCGCCCGGAAGATGGTTCGCTGCAACCGCAGGCCGGCCCGGAGGAGCTTCCACCAGGCCAGGCGGGTGGTGAATGGCGGAGCCGGATAGATTTCTCCTCCCATCTGTTCCGTGACCGTGTCGGGATCACCGCCGAGCTGGGCGGTCAGGGATTGAAACAACGTGACGTTGATGTAGGGCCTGCCTCGCATCACCCGCGTCGAAGAGAGACCCGGCGGGATTTCGCACCCGGCCTCCCGGTAATGACGCAGGATGTGGACTTCCATGAACTCTTCCACGAAGGAGAGGGTCAGGGGACAGGGCAGGTCCGGGAGCGTTTCCTTGAAGTTGGCGCGGGACCAGACGATGGGGCTGCCGGAGACCCCTTGCGTTGCGGGAATAGGTCTGGCCTGCAAGAGCCAGAACCCCTGACCGTCGAAGGCCCATTCGATGTCCACCGGCTTGCCCGCCATGCGCTCTATTGCTTTGGCCAGACGGGCCAGCGCGAGGACGGCCGGATCTTCCAGGGCCGGCTTCCTGCGATCTTCCTCCGGCAGAAGCTGATCAGCCAGGCCGGAGCCTCTCGCCACCCTGGCGCTTGTCTTCTCGGCGATGTCGCGCTGGCGCAGGCTCCAGGCAGATGGGTCCTCTCCCGTCTCCACGACGTACTGATCCGGGGCGGCTGTTCCCCTCGCGAACGGCTCGGCCAGGCCGAAAACGGCGTTGATCATGACCTGATCGGCCCGGCCCGTGACCGGGTGCCGGCTGTAGGCCACGCCGGCCGCGCGGGGGGACAACAGAGGCTGGATGATGACCGCCATGGCGGGCGGGGCTGCGAGAACAGCAGCCTTTGCCATGCGACTGCGGTAGGCGAAGACCATGGAGGTCCAGAGCGAGGCCCAGCAATCCAGGATCGCCGGCCCTACGGCCTCGCGACGTACTCCCAGAGCCGTTCGATATTGTCCGCCGAACGTCGCCTCCGCCGCATCCTCGTCGCCGGCGGAAGAGCGTACAGCCAGCAAGGTCTCTGTTTCGACGCCCAGACGGTCCAGCTCCCGGTTCAGCAGGTCCAAGAGAGCCGTCGGCAAGACGAGCGATGCGATGAGGCGCCGGCAGTCCTCCAGCATCTGGTCGCGAGCAGCCTCCGGGGCTCGCCGGACGTGCTGCCATAGCTTGGACAAGTCCAGACCAGCCGCTTGCAGCGTCTCCCGATAGGCCTGGGTCGTCAGACACACACCGGGGGGCACGCGGAAGCCGTTCCTGAGCAGCAGGCCGAGGCCTGCCGCCTTGCTCCCGACGAGAGCCTGGTCCGAGCAGGTTTCTAACGGCAGGACAAGGCGAGCTGACGGTTGATGGCTGACGGCTGAGGGCATCGGCTACAAGACAAGCAGGAGGTAGAGGTCGTTCACGTTGGTGCCGGTGGGGCCGGTGACGATGTGGCCGCCGAACTTCTTGAAGAACCGGTACGAGTCGTGGCGTGTCAGGTACGCACAGGGGCTCACGCCGGCCTTCTTGGCTCGGGCGACCGTCCCGCCGTCCACGACCGCGCCGGCCGCGTCGGTCGGACCGTCAGTCCCGTCCGTGCCGAAGGCCGCGATCCAGACTTGCGGAAGCCCGCTGATCTCCTGCGCCGCCGCCAAGGCAAATTCCTGGGCCCGTCCGCCTCGTCCCTGACTCGTTCCGCCGATCGTGACGGTCAGCTCGCCCCCCGCGATCACGAGCGCCGGCCCGGCGACCGGCCTGCCGGACGAGATGATTTCCCGCGCGATCGCGCCGAAGGTCTTGGCCGCTTCCCTTGCCTCGCCGGTCAGGGACGTGGTCAGAACGAGCGGGCGGAGTCCCGCGCTTTTGGCCCGCCCTGCGACTGCTTCCACCGCCCCGCGATTGTTGCCGATGATCTGGTTCTGCACCAGCCGGAACAGCGACGATCCGGGCTTGGGTGTTTCCTCCTGTCTTCCCCGCCGGCCTTCGAGGAGGTGGGTTCTGACCGAAGCGGGGACCGTCGTCCAGAGGCCGCGGCGCCGCAGGACGTCGCAGGCATCGGCATAGGTCGTGGGGTCCGGGACGGTCGGTCCCGATCCGATGGAGGCCAAGTCGTCCCCCAACACGTCCGACAGGATCAAGCCGATGACGGTGGCTTTCGTCGCTGCGGCCAGGCGGCCGCCTTTGATGGTCGAGAGGTGTTTGCGGACCGCGTTGATCTCCTGGATCGTGGCCCCGCTTCTCAGCAGCAGGTCCGTGGTCCGTCGTTTCTCCGCCAGGCCCACGTCCGGCACGGGCGACGGCAGGAGGCTGGAGGCGCCGCCGGAGAGGAGCACGAAGAGCAAGTCGTCGGGGGTGAGCCGGCGGACCAGTTTCAGCAGTTGTTGGGTGGCTCGCAGCCCGGCCAGATCCGGAACAGGATGGCCGGCTTCCTTCACCGTGATCGTTCTGGTCGGGACGGCATGACCGTACTTCACGACGACGAGGCCGTCGTGCAGTCGCGGGCCCAGCCGGTCTTCCAGCGCCGCCGCCAGGCAGGCCGAGGCCTTCCCCGCTCCCACGACCAGGACGCGCCGGTGGTCCCGCAGGTCGTACCGGTGCGAGCCGACGAGTACGGTGTACCCGGTCCGCTTCACGCACCGGCGGAGGGCCTCGGCCGGGTCCGCCGCCTGCAGGCCCGCCTCAAGGAGCCGCCCGAGAAGGGCGCGCACCCGAGGCTGCTTCACGGAGACCTGCATCGGGATTTGTTACGGTTTGTCCTGCTTAAAGCAGCGGAGCGGGCAGGATTGCTTGGGGACCTTGAGCTGATGGGTGCCTTTGGGCAGGTACTCTTTTCGGATTTCCGGGTTCAGCATCTTCAGTTCCAGAAAATAGGTGCCGAACTCCTCGGCGACCGAGGCCAGGTGCCGCTGCGGCTCCTTGATGTTGACGGTGACCGTCTCGGTCTCCAGCGTCACGTAGAGGTCCTTCTTGGTGAGGCCCAAATATTTCTCCGGCTGCGAATAGATCTCCTTGGCCGCGATGATGCGGGGCACGTACCGCATGGTCTCCCGCACGTAGTGCATCTTCCAGTAGTCGCCGACCCGCTGCTCCTTGAGCAGTTTCCTGATCCGATCCTCCCCGGCGTTGTACGCCGCCATGGCCAGGAACCAGTCGCCCAGGTCCTGCTTGAGGAAGCGGAGGTATTTGATCGCCGCCTCGGTGGACATTTCGAGGTTCCGCCGGTCGTCTTTCCACTGGTTGCTGTACAGCTTGTAGCGTTTCCCGGTCGAGCCGATGAACTGCCAGGGGCCGGAGGCCTTGGCGCGGGAATAGGCTGCGGCCACGCATTTGCTCTCCACCAGCAGCATGTATTTCAGGTCGTCCGGCAGGCCGGCCTCGGCCAACTGCTTTTCCACCGGCGGGAAGCAGCGGCCGGTGCGCTTGGCCAGGATGATGCTCTCACCCTCATCCTCCAGAAACTGGTAGAACTCATACTCGATCCGCTCGCGGACCTGCCAGTTGTCCATCGGCACCGACAGGCCGGCGAAGGCCAGCTTGTCGGGGAGCTTGAAGGAACTGAGGAAGTGTCTTTGGCCCTGCCGTTCAATTTCAGGGAGGATCACGAGCCGATCCTCCGCCTCGGGAGTGACGTAGAGACTCTCCGCCGCGCCGTTTCCGTTCTCCTGCCCGGGACCTTCCTGCTTTTCGCCCGCGGGATCGGCGGCGATAGAGGGGGCGGGAGCAGAGGAGCCCGGCTGGGCTTGCTGCGCCTGGACCGAACAGGGAACGATGCAGAGGATCGTCAGGAGAGCGGAAGGCAGCAACAAGGCTCGCGCGTGCAGCATGGCGTTCCCCGGAAACACAGGGTGCGCATGGAACCGGCTCATGCTAACAGGAAGCGGGGTCGGCGGCAAGGGCTCGCCCTCCATTGTGATACACTGGCGTCCCATGAAAACCCTGGAGGTCCTGCACGAACGGGTCACGCGCTGCACCAAATGTCCGCGCCTGGTATCTTATCGGCAGACCGTCGCCAGAACCAAACGCAGGCAGTTCCTTCACGAGACTTATTGGGGACGGCCGGTGCCGGGCTTCGGCGATCCCAGGGCCCGCCTCTTCGTGTTCGGGCTGGCGCCCGCCGCCCACGGAGGAAACCGCACCGGGCGCATCTTTACCGGCGACCGCAGCGGGGATTGGCTCTACGAAGCGCTCCATCGGTTCGGGTTCGCGAACCAGCCCCGGTCCAGCCACCGGGGCGACGGTCTCCGCCTCAAGGATTGTTACATCGCGGCGGCGGTCCGCTGCGCTCCCCCGGCCAATAAACCGACTCCGGATGAGTTCGACGCCTGCCGGCCCTATGTCCTGGAGGAACTGCGCCTGCTCACGAAGTTGCGGGTGGTGGTGGCGCTGGGCAAGATTGCGTTCGATCAATACCTCAAGGCCTGCCGGGAACTCGGCTACGGAGTCCCCCCGCCTGTCCCCCGCTTCGGCCACGGCGTCCTCTACCGGCTTCCCTGGGGCGTGACCCTCATCGGGTCGTATCACCCCAGCCAGCAGAATACGTTTACTCGCAAGCTCACCAGACCGATGTTCCATGCGGTCTTCAAGCAGGCCAGCAGCCTGCTGAAGCCAGGTCACTCGTCATCCGTCATTCGCGAGGATCGGAGATCCGTTCTTGTTCCGTCACGATTAACGAGTGACGAGTGACGAATCACGCTTTCTGCTTGTTTGCCGGGCTCGCGTTCCAGTCAGCCAGAAACTTCTTGAGGCCGCTGTCGGTCAAGGGATGTTTGAACAGCGCCTGGAATACGGAAAAGGGCATCGTGGCGATGTCCCCGCCCGCCAGAGCCGCTTCCACGACGTGCTGCGGGTGGCGCACGCTGGCCACCAGGACATGGGTCTTGAAGTCGTAGTTGCGGAAGATCGTCAGGATCTGGCGGATCAATTCCATTCCGTTGGTGCTGATATCGTCCAGCCGGCCGATGAAGGGCGAGACGCACCAGGCGCCGGCCTTGGCGGCCAGCAGGGCTTGCGTGGGCGTGAAGCAGAGCGTCACGTTCACGCGGATGCCCTCGGAGGCCAGCTTCTTGGTGGCCTTGAGCCCTTCCGGAATCAAGGGACACTTGACCACGATGTTCTTGTGGATCTTGGCCAGCTCCCGGCCCTCTTTCACCATCGCATCGGCCTCGACCGAGACCACCTCGGCGCTGATCGGGCCGTCCACGATGCCGCAGATCTCCAGCAGCACGTCCTTGAAGGTCCGCCCCTCCTTGGCCACCAGCGACGGATTGGTGGTGACGCCGTCGATCAGCCCGAAGCTGGCCGCTTCCTGGATCTCCTTGACGCTGGCGGTATCGAGGTAAATTTTCATGGCCTTGTCCTTTCCTGCGCGAAGCTCGGGAACCCTCACCCTGCTCTATCGGCTATTCTAGGAATATCTGAAGCCGAATGCAACGATCTGCTTGCCTTTGGGGAGCTGGTGCATGAGGAGAGGAATGGTGAGGCATCGCAGATGCCCTCTTGCTGAACGCTTCGGCTAGTGCCGTCCGTCATCCTTGACGGCTGAGAGGTGCTTGGCTGCCTCGCGGGCGGCGGCGCGGGCCTTGGTGGCCGGGTTCAAGGTCACCCCCGGGTCCACCCGATCGCCGATGCCGGCAACCTTCTGACAGTGGCGGATGGCCTCCTGCAGGTGCGGGACAGCCTCTTTGCCGTGGAGGTCCGCCGGCGGAAGTTCCCGGAGCAGCGCTTCGGCATGCTTGGCCACTTCCCCGCAGTGATGCACGATAGCCTTGGCGTCGCCCATCCCCCCGTGCATGACCATCTCTTCCGCGTCCTTGAGCATGGCCTTGGTGTGCTCCTGCAGGTCGTTTACTGATCCCGCTGACGCCATCGGCACCAACCCGGTCCAGGACAGAGCGAGGACAAGGACAAGAAATAACAGTTTCATCAGAAGGCCCGGCCTTTCTTGGCTGGTGGCTGACCCGCCGGGGTCAGGCGGCGGTACAGATCATGAAATTGCTCCGACGTGAGCGATGGATTCTCCAGTTGACTCAGGGCCTCGCCGTCGATCGGGTATTCGACCGTGTCGTCGAAGTTGGACGAGGCAATCGTGATGTAGTGGTCCGGGAAGAGGGACTCCGGGAGCAAGATCGCCACCCCGCCATTGTACTTCTTGGCCAGACGGATGGCGGTTCTGGCCCGCTCGGCCGACACCTTCGTCCCCAGCCCGATATTCTGCGGCGGGTGGCCCAGCCGCATGAATTGAATGTGGACGTTGGACAGGCCTGCTTCGGCAAATTCCCGCTTGATCGCCTCCGCGTCCTTTCGATAGTCGTTGGCCAGCACCGCTTCGATCCGCCCTCCGGCTCCCGGCTCGACCTCGGCGGCCTGTCCCGCCTCAGGACCCGACAGGGTGAAAGAGGGCCAGCCCGCGATTGCGAGGCACAAGACCACACAGAAGATGAATCGAGTCGACAAGGCTGAGATTCTCCCGTTTGAAGCGGCCAATTATTGGGCAGTGCCGGCCCCTCTCTCCGGCTTCAGAAGGGTATCGCTCGAAAAGCCGTAGGGAGGCTCAAAGAGCCGGTCTGATTGGGCGACGAAACGCAGGTTCCTGTATTCCAGCGACCAGCCCCCCTGTTTGCTGACGGTCTTGATCGAGAACCGCCGCTCTTTGGTCACCCACTGGTAGAATTGTCGGGGCTCGCCCTTCACCATCGCGGTGACCTCGAACAGCTCGCAGGGGTAGCCATTGAGGTCTTCGTCCCCGACGAATTCCCGCGCCACTTCCCCTTCCATGGTCTCGCTCACCATCAGCCGGTGGTCCGGATCGATCGGCACTTCCATGTAGACCCGTCGTTTGGACAGGATGAGCCAGGCCAGCCGGCGGTCCGCCCGCACGATGGCCGCCATGGCGCCGGCTTGCGGGTTCTCGTACTCGAAGCGCCAGCGGTCGTCCCTGGCATTCACGCGCGCCGTGGCCACCCTGCCGTGATCCTTGAGGACTCGGTCGGCTGAAAATTCAAAGGCCCAGGCGGAAGAGCTCCACTGGAGGAGCAGGACGAAAGCCGCCAACCCCGAGCTCCGGACGTGCCTGGCGACTCGTGCTGTCCTCTTTCCACACGCAAGGCCGGCGCTCGCTGGATGGCTCGTCACGACGCGCTAGCTCCCTGTCCTGAAAGTCGCGAGCTGTTTGACCGCTTCCCGAACGGCGGCGCGGGCCTTGACGGCCGGGCTCAGCATCAAGCCGTAGTCCTGCTGGTCCCCGACCTTCTCCACGCGGCGGCAGTGATGGATGGCTTCGTGCAGATGTTCGGCGGCAGATCGGGCGCGAGGGTGCTCCCGAGGAAGATCCGCCAGGATTGCTTCCGCCTGGGTGGCGATTTTCTGGCAGTGATGGAGAAGGGCCTTGGCGTCACCAGGGCCCCCGCGCAGCACCATTTCATCGGCTTCGCTGAGCAAGGCGTCGGCCCGGCTATGTGCCTCCGAGGCAGAAGATCCGGAGAGAGCGGGCAATCCCTGCCATGAGAGAACGAGCGTCAACACCCATGTGAATCGCAGCATGCAAAAGCATTCCTTCAAGAGTCTCTCGGAGACAGGCCTCGACCCAGGCGTCGGCGGCCGATCGCCCAACTCACGGCTACGCGTGGTCGAAGGGAAGGAGCCGGCGGCCGGCCGGGGCCTCAGTCCGCTCTCATCGTGTTGTGAGGGGCACGTCCAGCGTTGTTGTTCCGTTGGCCGGCACCGTGACCTCTTGTTCCTGGACGCCCAGGATCGGATGCCAGGCCCTGATCTTGTAAGTGCCGGGCGGCAGGTCCGCAATCGTGAAGGACCCGTCCCGCCCTGTGACGGCGTAATAGGGATTGTCCACCGCCAATCCATGCGCCTGCATGAAGGGGTGCATCCCGCACTGCATGACCATTTCGCGCCGCCCCCCTGTCAATTTGACCTGGTCGGTCGTGCCTGTCCGAGTCAGCGACGGCCGGTGAAACATGATGAACACATGCCCCTGGTCGCGCTCATAGACCTGGAGGTCGTGGGAGACCGGGTCCAGGTTCGTCACGGTCAAGGGGGAGCGGTCCCGCAAGACGGACACGAAGGGTAGAAACTGACAGACATTGGCTTCCAATTTGGTTTCCTGAAGGACGAAGGGCTTGCCCTTCTGGATGCCCTCGATCGTGACGACCGCGTCTTGCAGTCCGCCTTCGGCATCCACGGCGACCTCGCGCAAGGGCCGATAGCCGGACCCGTCCGACAGGGCCCCGCAGTAAGCCCGATCCGGGACGCGACGCAGCTCGAAAAGTTTGACCGGTGGGAGCGTTCCGGAGAACCGGACCGTGCCCCTCACCGTCCCTCCCTCCGCCACCGACACGGCTTCATAGGCGGAGGCGGAGCTTCCCCAGCCGGTCCACAAGGCCAAGCCCAGCGCAAGGTATCGTCCGACGCACAAGCCTTTCATTGACGCCCCCTTTTCATGGCACCGTCGCACAAAAGCAGCGTGGGGGAGCAGCCAGGCTCCCCCACGCTGTGCCTTTGCAACGACGGCCGGTCAGCTGCTTCTCGAACTGCTCCGATCTCTACGGCAGCGCCGGCGTGCTCGGGCCGGACGTCCGCGTGAGCCGGCCGTCACCGGCCTGTTCCGCCGTCCTGGTCTCCGGAATTTGCGGCGCCAACGGGAGGATCCGCTGGTCCCCCACCGTCAGGACTTTGAACAGGCCCCACTGGCCCGCATTCATGAAGGCCGGCCGCTGGTTCTTCCAGAGGTAGTCCCCGACCACCTTGTTCGGCCCGCCGGCGCCGCCGTTCAAGTAGGCGTTGATGACCTCGGAGCCGCCGAACTCCATCGTGCTCACGAGATCCGCCCCGTTCATGTAGGGCTCGTGCGGCCACTCGTGGCCGTCTACGGTGAACAGTTGCACCTGCTCGCTGAAGACGCCCAACACGTGGATGGCCACCGGATCGCCCACGTGGGCCATCAGCAAGGGCGTGGCCGGGAGATCACCGGCCTTCGTGCAACTGAACACCTCGGAGACCTCGCAGCCCTTTTCGACCCGGTAGGCCGTCGGTTCCGACCGGTAGTTCACGGCCGTGATACCGGCGGTCTGCTGGATGTAGGGCATGAAGCTCACCCCGATGATGTTGTCCTCATCCTGGAACATCAGCGAGAAGGACCGGTAGTTCTGCCGGTTCTCGTTCCCGGGAATCGACCGGTCCACGATCACGTCGGCCCGCCAGCTGCTCTTCAGCGTGAGGTCGTCGCCGCTGACCGGGTCGCGATAGGTGGACCCCTTCGGGCCGATGATGATGGACCCGAACAGGCCGTTCCGCGGATTTTCCACCACGTTGCCCCAGTCCTGGATCATGGCCGCCAGCTCGCCGTACTGCGGGTGCGCGTAGTACGTGTAAGTCCGGCTTTCGCCCGGCGCCACGGTCTGGTCGCCTGGATTGTGGCCGACATTGGCTCCGAAGGAATCCTTCGGATCGAAGGCCATCATGTCCACGTGGAAACCGGCCCGTTCCTTGGCCATCTCGTTTTTCAGGTTGACCTTGACGCAATCGCCGACATTCACGTGCAGCGTCAGCGGGCTGGGCTTGAGCTCGCCGGCCTTCACTCGACCGCGATCCCCTTCGAGCACGTACATCTTGCCCTGTTCGTTGCCGAACACCATCTTCCGTTCGAGGTCCACTTCCATGACGCCCGGCGCCCCCTCGTTGTAGCGATGATTCTGGTCGACCGCCACGACGTTGAAGGACTTGACCGGCGCATCAGCCGGACAGACCGACGGAGCCGACTTCTCGATCTGCTCGCGGCTCGGCAGGGGCTTCAGGTCCTTCTGCAGCTCGTCGTGGACCCGGATGATGCCCCAACTGCCTTCGGCGAAGTGGGACGCCCGGCCGCTGTAGTAGAGGTAGTCCCCCGCCATCTTCTGCGGGCCGCCCGCGGCCGGAATGGCCGGGTCGTACCGCTCCCCGATCGCCAGATGGATCGTGCTGCGCGGCATGGCCGTGGTCCCGTACCGCTCCATCGGGAACCAGTGGCCGGTCACGTGCCAGGTGTGGACCTCGTTGGCCGAGCCCACCAGGGCCCGGACCACGATCGGATCGCCCAGGTAGGCCCGCAGCAGGGGCGTTCCCGGATCCCCGTGGATGCCCGACACGAACAGCTTGGAAGGATCCGGCTCGTTCATCAACCGCACGCTCAACGGCTCCACCCGCATGCTGTAGCCGCTGCCGGTGGTCGCCTCGCCGCCGTTCAAGAACCCCATCGCGGACTTGTTGATGCGGTCCGGGAACTTGTGGGAGGGCGGGCCGTCCACGGTCACCGCGCCCATCTTGGCCTGCGGGTTGTCCGTGGTGATCAGCTCGGCCGTACGGGCGTTGCTGTCCATGATGTGCATCATCACTTCGCGGAAGCTGCCCCGGATGTGGGCCGAGACCGGCTCCAGCGTGTGGATGTCGGCGATGGGCCCGCTCCGGATCTCCTTCCCGGTCACCGGGTCATGGTAGGTGGACCGGGGCGGTTCCGTGATGAAGGCCGAGAAGAGCCCGTGCCCCCAGGTGTCCGTCCCGAACACGTGGTCGTGCCAGAACACGGTCCCGAAGTCCGCGTCCACATACCAGCGCTCGCGAATGAACTCGACGCTGGCGATGTCCCCCTTCTTGTGACCGTACTTCAAGGGCGCATCGAAGTGGACCGTCTGGCCTTCGATCTTCTTGATGCGCGCCACTTCGAAGAACTTGGGATCGTCCATCCCCACGCCCAGCTCCGTGTTCACGTGGAACTTGGAGGCGTCTGCCAGCGTGAGGCTGCGCGCGCCCGCTTTCACGTCGGCCGTGAGGACCGTGTTGGCCGGCAGGGGCATACCCTTCTCCGGCTCCGGATCCTTCAGCATCGTGAAGGCGCGCAGGGACATGTCGTAGGAGAACCCGATCGTAGGTCCGTCCGACGCGCTGGTGTCAAACTGGAAGAAATGCGGGTGCAGGTTGATCTTGTTGGCCCACCCGGTCCGCTCGTCGTCCGGGATCTCGTTCTTGAAGATCACGTCGACGCAATCGTAGACGTTGCCGCGGATCACCAACGGCACCTGCCGGTCCGGATTGCTCCGGACTTCCTGCTCTTCTTCGTGCAGCACGTAGATCATGCCGTTCGGGTCCACGATGGCCGGGGCCTTCGGCGTGGCTTTCTTCAACGTAATCGGGAGCGTGATGGAATGCACCGTAAAGAACTTCCGCGGCGACTCCGCCGGGCAGAGACTCCACGGCCCCTGCTCGCCCGGCCTGGACTGCTCCGTGCTCTTCGTCCCATCCTCGCGCACATGGAACGGCTCCAGCCAGGGGGCCCCGCCGTGGTTCGGCGCGAACGGCGGCCGCTTCCCCAGATGAGGGCGCAGCCAGGGGAACGCCAATTTGCCGGTCTGCGGATCGAAGGTGACCGGTGGCCGCTTCAACGGCGTGGGCGACGCGTAATCGGCCCACTTGTGCGGGGTCTCCGGCTCGTTCAGGGCCAGGGTTCCCTCCCACTTCCAGTTCACCACGGTCGCGTCATGGGCCCGAGCCTGCTTGGTCTGATCTTCCGTCTTGCCCGGCAGGCCCTGCGGCGGCAGCATGTATTCCACCCAGTCCTTGATCGACACCTTGACCGGGCTGGCTTTCCAGTCGGTCTTGTCCTTCGTGATCTCGTACTTCTTGCCGCCGTACCAATCCACCGTCGTGCCCACGAGCTTGTCGGAGCTCACGGCCGGCTTGATCTTGCCCTTGCG
Organism: uncultured Nitrospira sp.; assembly: GCA_964552455.1. GTDB lineage: Bacteria > Nitrospirota > Nitrospiria > Nitrospirales > Nitrospiraceae > VGXG01. The sequence goes on along the minus strand of CAZKHY010000007.1, from coordinate 25,472 downwards.
ATCCGGCAACTCGACCAGCGGCTTCATCACGTCGGTCTGGCTGCCCTCGACCTGCAGGGTGTTGTAGACGCGCCAGAAGCCCCACATGCCGGTGACGTAATGCTGCGGGATGTGGCAGTGGAAGACGAACTCGCCGGCCAGCGCCTGCAAGCCGCCGGACCCGCCCTCGATGACCTCGTCGTAAATCTCGGAGGGCCCGATGGACTGCACGTCCAACCGGTCCGACGTATCCCGGATCGCCGGGAACTTGACCGGCCCGCTCTTGCTCAACGTATAGTCCAACTGGCTTGTCCCAGGCTGGCGGGCCCACCGGATCGAGCCTCCGTGCAGATGGTGCGAGTGCACGATCTCGGACCCGCCGATCATACGGAACTTGGCCGGGTCGCCCAGGTAGGACCGGGGGATCGTCGTGGCCGGATCGCCGAAGGTGTAGGACCCGTACCCCTGCGACTCGTCCGAGAATCCAATGAGATGGTGCTGCAGCTCCAGCCTCGTCCCGTGCGGCTCGCTGCGGTAGTTCAGCAATCGCGCCGAGGGCCGATACGTGTCCGTGTGCGGGTCCCGCTGGGGCAGCATGTCGCCCTTGCGGTTCAGAATCCGGAAGGTCTCGTCGCCGGCTTCGTGATAGAAGATCACGAACTCGCGGAAGTCCGACTCGCCGGCCATGTCGATCATGGCCTCCCAGCCGCTCTTCATCTCCTCGCCGGTGAAGGGGCTCAAATGCCGGGAGCCGCGCGGCTCCACGACGACCGACCCCAGCATGCCGAGCGAATACTGGTCGCGCGTCGCATGACTGTGGAAGGCCCGCCCGCCCTCCTGGAGATCGGGGCGGATGTACCACTCGAACTCGCCCGCCTCGCCCGGCTTCACCAGAGCCTCAGGATTGTTGGCCGTCGCCGGTTTGCCGGTAGCGCGCACCAGCATCTGCGAGCCGTTGACGACCATGTTGGTCGGCTCCCCGTCGATCTTGTTCCGGAGGGTGATGCGCAGACAGTCACCCTGATTGGCCCGGATCACCAGCGGCTGAATCAGGTCGCCCTGGAGGCCGTTCGAGACCGCGCCCCCCGCAAACGTCTCATCTTCGCTCTCGCGGGCTGCCTTGTTTTTCGCTTCCTCGGCCCGGACCCCGTCCAGGTTCTCGGTCAGCGTATACATGTAGCCGGGGAAAAAGTCGCCGAACCGGTTCAGCGTGATCTCGACGTTGATCGCCGTGACGTCGAACGTCCGGACCGGCGCCTCGGCCGGACAGCGCGAACCCTGGCCGACCTTCACCTTGTCCGGATCCTCCGCGACCAGCAGGATGCCCTGCTGCATCGCATGGGCTCCGGCTCCCTGGAACAGCCCCTTGCTCTGCACTTGCTTCTCGATCTGCTCGACCGCCCGGGCCATCTTCTCCTGCAGGATCGGCCCGGCCGGCTGATGCACGACCGTGGCCGTTGCCTCTGAAGCGTGCCCAGCGGCCACATGAGCGAGGTGAGACGTTTCCGCAAACGACGGTGCGCCGGCCAGGACGCCGGCAAGCGCGATCGAACCGACCAGATACATTCCGCTAGATCTGTTCATTCCCAACCCCTCCTCGGAACGACGATGACGGTGATGACTGGAGACCGACGACTCTCGGATCATGTGAATGAATGTATCGGACGCCTTCATGGCTGGTGAAAAAGGTCCGGTGGAGGTGCCGCTCACTGCAGCCGGGGATCGTCAGGAGGCCGGTCCTTATCTTTCCCGTTCTCCTCCACCAGACCGGTCTTTGACAAACTCCTCCCCATGAACGGAAACAGTCATGAGAAACCTTGGAAGAACCAGCAATGTTCGTTCCACATCGTGGAATAGACGCGATCAATCACAACATCCTTAAAAAATCGAACGGTTGGCAGAAAAGACGTTCATGTGCATAACAACAAAATGGGGCGGCGTCGCCCCATTGAATAAGCCGGCCACAATCAAAGTTATTGTGAGTGCGGAGAAATCTTTCAAGGAGGCGGTGGTGGAAGAATGGGACATCTCTATCCCGTCGGAATGCGGCTTGGCGCATAGCCAACGACAGGGGTGTCACGCGATGGACGATTGAGAAAACCGGTGAGGCAGAAGCGGAGAAACCAGCGGCGGGACTAGCGTTTGTTGCGCAGGCCGTGCTTCTTGACCATGCGCTCAATGGTTTTGCGGTCGACTCCGGCCTCCTGGGCGGCTCGCCCCATGTGGCCTCCGTGGCGCTTCAACAGCTCCAGCAGGAAATTCCGCTCGAACGACTGCACGGCTTTTTGCTTGGCGTGTTTGAAGGAGGCTGCGTCGTCGGGGCCGAGCTCCTCTGCCTGTGGCCAGCGCAGGCGCTCCGGCAGATGCTCCGCGCGGATGACCGGCCCTTCAGCCAGGGCGACGGCTCGCTCGATCACGTTCTGGAGTTCACGCACGTTCCCCGGCCAGGGATAGCGAACGAGCCGGTCCATCACCGCGGCGTCACATTCCGGAGCAGGGGGGGACGCCGTCCCCGGCTTGCGGGAAAAGCGCCGGAGGAATTCCTGTGCCAGCAGCGGAATGTCACCCTCGCGTGCGCGAAGAGGCGGCAGGGCGATCGGGATGACGTTCAGGCGGAAATACAGGTCTTCTCTGAACGAACCCCGGCGGCAGGCTTGCTCCAGGTCCTGATTGGAGGCGGCGATCACGCGAACGTCCACGTCCATAAAGCGGGTGCCGCCGACCCGGCGCACGTGCCGCTCCTGCAACACGCGCAGCAGCCGTGACTGCAGGCTCTGGCTCATGCCGCTGACTTCGTCCAGGAAGACCGTGCCTCCCTGCGCCATCTCGAACAGGCCCGGCTTGGTCGTATGGGCGCCGGTGAAAGCTCCCTTCTCATGTCCGAACAGTTCGGACTCCAGCAGCGTGTCGGGCAAGGACACGCAGTCCACCGGCACGAACGGCTGCGCCGCCCGGTGGCTCTGGCTGTGGATGGCCCTCGCGACCATCTCCTTGCCGGTCCCGCTCTCTCCGTAGATCAGCACGTTGGCGTCGGTCTTCGCCACCTTGCTGACCAGGTCCAGGACTTCGCGGATGACGCGACTGCGCCCCAGAATGGACGAGGCGCCATCCTTCTGCCGTCTGTGGCCAGGATCGCTCACGTCTGAGGGGCGAGCGGCATCCCCGCCGAAGGCGCGGCGCGCAACCGCTTCGAGCTCCGCGCTGGTAAAGGGTTTCAGGATGTAATCCAGCGCCCCCTCTCGCATCGACGTGACGGCGGTCTGCACCGTGGCATAGGCCGTCAGCAGGACGACGCGAATGTCCGGGTCGAGTTGCCTGGCCGCGTTCAAGAGACCGATCCCGTCCAGGCCCGGCATGCACAAGTCGGTCAGCACGAGGCCCGGCCGTTCCCGTTTGATCACGTCCACGGCATGGATCGGGTCATGCTCCGTCAGGCAGTCATACCGGAAGCGCTTGAGAATGCGACGGCAATTCTCCAGCGCCTCCGGCTCGTCGTCCACGATCAGGATCTTGCCTGGGATCCCCATGCTACCCCTTGTTGCCCTTCCGAGACCGCTGCCAGCGCCGGCAAGCTGACGGTGAAGATCGCTCCGGCTTCTCCGTTTGTCGCCTCCAGGCGCCCCCGGTGCTCCGATACAATACCATAGCTCAGGAAGAGGCCCAGACCGGTGCCTTGGCCTTGGGCCTTGGTCGTGAAGAACGGATCGAAAATGCGGCTCAGGGATTCGTCCGGAATGCCGGGGCCGTTGTCGGAGACGATCGCCTCCACCCAGGTTCCCTCTTCATCCCGTCGCTGCCGCGTTCGGACGGTGACGGTTCCCTGGTAGCCGTCTTCCTGCACGGCATCGATGGCGTTGTTCACCAGGTTGAGCACCACGGTCTCCAGCCGGTCCCGGTCTCCCATCACGGGCGGGAGATCGGGGTCCAGCTTCGATTCGAGACGGACGCGATGCGCGGTGACCCGCTCCCCGGCCGCCGCCAGACAGGCGCTGACGATGCAATTCAGGTCAAGGGGCTTGAGCGTGGTAGCGGCGCCGCGGGAGAGTGTCAACATGCTCTTGGTCACCCGGGAGATCCGCTCCGCCTGCGAGCGGAGGGCGGCCAGGTCCCGTGCCAGTTCGTCCGGCAGAAGGAGTTGAGCGGCCTCCGCCTCCATACACTCGATGCGGTTCAGGATGATTCCCAGCGGGTTGTTGATCTCGTGGGCGATCCCGCTGGCCACCTTGCCGAGCGAGGCCAGGCGCTCGGAGAGCTCCAGCTTTCTCATCTGCTTGGCCACTTCGGTGGTTTTTTCCTCCACCCGCCTGGTCAACTCGTCGTTCATGGCTTCCAGCTCGGCGCGCGAGGCTTTGAGCTTGTTCGCCATCCGGTGCACGGCCGTCGCCAGCTCCTCGAACTCGTCGCCGGTCCGGATGTCGATCGGCCCGTCATAGGTGCCCTGACTGATCGCTTCCACGCCCTGACGGAGCGTTTGGATCGGTCGGACGATGCGCGCCGCCACGTACCGTCCCATGGCGGCCAGCAACGCGACCATCACGAGCCCGATCAGTGCCAGGTTGCGGAGTTGCTCGCGAATCGGGCCGTAGCTCTCGGACGGTTGCTGCCGGACGAGGATGTGCCAGGTGTTGCCGGGAGTCCCGAGCCCGCGCACCGGAGCGAAGCCGACCACGGTGTCCCGCGCGCCGTGCCCGTCATCTTCGGCGATCCCCCATCCCGGCTCCACCGACACGACCAGCCGCATGAGCTGTTCGGCGATCCGGTGGGCCTGCCGGGGAAGGATGGGGCAGATCAGGGGCTGGCCGGCCGCATTGAACAGCATGGCGTGGCCGGTGTGGCCGAAGCGCACCTGGTTGATCATGGCGAAGAGGGCGTCGAATCGATAGGAGGCCTTGACCGCTCCGATCATGGTGCGCTGGTGATCGTCCATGATCGGGACCGCGATGTCGATCGTCTCCTCGGGGGTGCGAAAGGTGCCCTGACGGCCGGGGATCAGCTGGCTGATGAACACGTAGCCGGGCTGCCCGGCCTTCAGCGCCCGCCACCAGGGTTCCTCGCCGAAGAAGTACCGGTCCGGTTGAGAACTGGCCGCCACCACCGCCCCGTGCCGATCGACGATCAGCAGCCCCGCGACTTTGTCTCCGTCCCGCACCTTGGTGTCCAGCAGGAATTGCGACAGCTCGGAGCTCAGCAAGCGTTGCGTGGCTTCCGTCCCTTCGTCCCATGCGAGGGTCTGCTGCCTGATCTGGAGCGCGACTTTGGCGGAATCGGTCGGGTAGGCTTGGTTGGCTTCAAAAACCGGCTGTCTGACGCGGAGGGGGGCGGAAGCCAGGAGCCGGACCGCCTGGACTTCTGCCTGGACCAGCATCGTGACCCGGTCCGCCGCCTGCTCGGCGATCTCCATGAAATTTTCCCCGATCACGTCCCCCAGCGACCGCATTCCCGACATATAGGCCAGGAGGAGGCCGATCAGCAGCGGGATGCACCCGACTAGAAAAATGGCCAGGACGACCCGCCTTTTGATCGTTCGAATCACCATGCTCCACCCTCAGGTCTGACGGCCCATTTTACCCAACGGACCGGGCATTCTCCAGCGCTTCATAACGGTCCCCCGGCTCCACGCCCCATGCGGCCCCTTGGGCCTGTCCTTTGACAGAACGCCGAACCCTGTTACAATTCATCGCCACGTCACTCAAGCGGAGGATCTGTCACGATGCGACGAACCGGTTGGCTCTTGCTGGCCCTTGTCTTGCTGGCCGGCTGCAGCGGGAACCCCTATCTGGACGCGTCCTTGAAGTCGGCTGAATTCGAAGGCAAGGACAAGGCCTGGTTCGAGAAGAACTGGGGTGCGCCGAGCGGGAAGGCGCCGCGATTTTTCGGGGGAGAAACCTGGACCTATTTCCGCATCGCCGGGGGCAAGATCGGGCCCTTGGACCTGAACTTTGCCCCCAACCAGTGCCAGATCACCTTGAAGTTTGGGAAAGATGAGAAGCTGAGTTCCTACAGCTATTCCGGTTGTTGATCGGAACAACCCGGACCTACCCGGACAGTTGCTTCTGGAAGGTCTGCGCGCAGTCCCTGCTGCAGAAGTAGTAGGTCTGGCCTCCGATGCTGGCCTCCACCGCCGATCCCTTGGGCACGTACATCCGGCAGACCGGGTCCTGCACCATCTGGTTCTTGTCCGTTACGGTCCGATCCGACCCCTTCTTTCCCCTGAGTTCGCGGACCGCGCGCCTCAGCAGAAAATAGAGCAGGATCAGTAACCCCAGAACGAGCAGCAACCGGTACATTGTCTCGGCCCCGACCTGTGACTTGGCGCCATCCTATGGAAGCCCCCGGGCCCTGTCAAGCAGCGTTCCGTGAGGTCCGGGCAGGTCGGATCGGACGGAGCAGGCGGCCACATGGGACCAATGGACCTAGGCCGCGGCACGGTGAAGGGTCCTTTGCTCCTTGGAGACGGGGACTTCAGACCGATGGAAACCCCGCTTGGCAAGTGTTAGCTTACAAGACATGCGAATCTGCGATAAATGCCGTGGCACAATGTTGTTGGAACGAGCGGTGGATTTGGACGCCGGCCTTGCGATCACTGTGTTCGCCTGTCTGAACTGCGGTCGGCGTAAAGCCGCGGAAACAGAACCGCGTCCTTTGACCGCCCGACACTGACAAGCCCCTCGGCCCAACGAACAGTCTTTCTTTCCCCCCGCCCTCGCAATGGTGGACGGGAACGGTCTGCCTTGGTCTGCCTCGCTCCCAAGGGAGGGGCTGTCGGTGCGGTTCGAGGAGTCGGAGGCCCTGCGGCCTGCAAGAAATACAGGAAAGGAATACAGGAACAGATGAAACCAGTCGTGAACAGAGTGGCCAGCGTGCCGATGACGGCATTGCTCTGCTGCCCTCAGTGCTATCGCCTCATCAGCTATGACCGGGACCAGACCCTGGTCCAGTGCCATGCCTGCGGCACCACGGTCAGGAGCCAGGACCTCCCTCAATCGCTCCGCTCGTCTGCGAGCCGGCATTAATTCGCTCAACCGTCCTCGCCCGGCTCACTCTCTCCGCCCCAACAGCGCCTTCATCTTGTCGGAAAGGTAGGCCAGAGCCTGAAACCTGTCAAGCGGCGCCGCTCCCTCCCATCCGGTTGACTTTTTCCGATGGGAGGAGCAGCATACCCCCGGCTTTTCCGATTCGGAGGGCAAGCTATGGCACCGGGGTAGGCCGGCTTGGGCTCTTCGAGACAGAGACGGCGAGCAACGACTGCCTACTGCGCCTTCGCGGGCTTCTGCGGCCCGCGAAGGCGTTTTTCTTTCACCAGATGGCGGGATCACTTCTCACAAGGAGGGAGAACCATGAGGAGACTGCTTGGCGCTGTGTCGGGGCTGGCTCTCACGGTGACGCCGACGGTGGCCTTGGCGGAAGGGGCGGGAGGCAGCTACAGGGGCATCGCCTCCATTTATTTCACGTTGATCACGGTGATCCTGATCTACGGGGTCTACGATGCTTTGGGCAAGAAGGCCATGTACGTGGCGGCGCCCTTGATCATGATCGGGATGTACATGCTCCTCCCCAAGACCTGACACGGAGGCTGAACGCGGGAGGGGTGCTCACAGGGGCCCTTCCCGCTTCGGGCCGTCGCCCCGTTTCCCCTACCGGAGTCCCAGCACGTCCATCATGTCGTAGAGGCCGGGCGGTTGCTTGACGGCCCAGCGGGCCGCGCGGAGGGCTCCCCTCGCAAAGGTGTCCCGGCTCTGCACGCGGTGGGTCAGCTCGACCCGCTCGCCCATCCCCCCGAACAGGACCGTATGATCGCCCACGATGTCTCCGGCCCTGATCGCCTGGATCCCGATCTCGCCTTTTTTGCGTTCGCCCACCAGGCCCTTGCGGGCGTAGACGCCCACTTGTTCCAGGTCCCGGTTCACCGCCCTGGCCAGGATCTCGGCCATCTTCAAGGCCGTCCCGCTGGGCGCGTCCTTCTTCAGGCGGTGGTGGGCCTCGATCACCTCGATGTCGTAGTCGTCCCCGAACGTCTTGGCCATCTCCGCGATGACCTTGAAGATGATGTTCACCCCCACGCTCATGTTGGGGGAGAACACGCAGGGGATCGACTTGGCCAGCGTGCGCAACTCAGACAGCTCCGGGGGAGAAAACCCCGTCGTGCCGATCACCATGGCCTTCCGGTGCTGGGCCGCGATGCGGAGATGCCCCAGCGTGGCGGCCGGGGCCGAAAAATCGATGACCACTTCGCCCCGATCCAGAACCGAGGCGAGGTCGTCGCGGATCGCGATCCCGGCGTGGCCGCACCCGGCCGTTTCCCCGGCATCCTCGCCGACCGAGACGTGCCCCTTGCTCTCCACCGCTCCGGCCAGGGTCAGGGCCGCGGATTCCTTCAGCAGGCAGACGAGCCGCCCGCCCATCCGGCCGGCGGCGCCGGCCACGATCACTTTAATCATCTTGCCGCCTCGTGATGCGTTAACCGTGAATCGTTGACCGAAAGCGAAGGCACGGTTCCCCTTCCGACGTTTAATGTTTCACGAGTCACGATGAACGTCATATGAGGCCGTAATCTTTCATCACGCGCGCCAGCTTCTCGCGGGTGTCCGTGGCCATTGGGCTCAGGGGCAGACGCAATTCCCCGTCGATTTTCCCCATCATGGCCAGGGCCTCCTTCACCGGAATCGGGTTGGTCTCGTAGAACAGCGCGGTGAAGAGCGGATAGAGCTTGTAGTGGAGGCGTCTGGCCTCGGCCAGGTTGCCCGCGGCAAAGGCATCCACCATCGCGGCCATGTCCGCCGGCGCGATGTTCGCGGTCACGGTGATCACACCCTTGGCCCCGACCGCCATCATGGGCAACGTGAGGGCATCGTCGCCGGACAGGACGGTCATGCGGTCGCCGCAGGCCTGGATGATCTCGGACACCTGCTGCACGGACCCGCTGCCTTCCTTGATCGCCACGATGTTCCGCACCGCCGCCAGCCGTGCCACGGTAGCGGGCAGCATGTTGACGCCGGTGCGGCCCGGAATGTTGTAGAGGACGAGCGGGATCTCGGCCGCCTCGGCCACGGCCTTGTAGTGCCGGTACAGCCCTTCCTGCGTCGGCTTGTTGTAATAGGGGGTAATGAGCAAGGCCCCGTCGGCCCCGGCCTGTTTCGCGTGCTTGGTCAGCGCGATGGCTTCGTCGGTGCTGTTGGAGCCGGTGCCGGCGATCACCGGCACCCGCCGCCGGACGGCCTCGATCGTGAAGGCCACCACACGGTCGTGCTCCTCATGCGACAGCGTGGCGGACTCGCCGGTGGTCCCGCAAGGCACGATGCCGTCGGTCCCGTCGGCGATCTGAAACTCGATCAGGTCCCCCAGGGCCCGCTCGTCCACCCGGCCCTTGCGAAACGGCGTGACGATGGCGAC
>CAZKHY010000007.1:0-16003 GCA_964552455.1 uncultured Nitrospira sp. | reverse complement strand
GCCCGGGCGTCTCCCTGCAAGTAGACGTCGGTAAAGCCCTGGCCGCGGGAAGCGAAATAGACCGTCAGCTCGAGCCCGCTCTGGGGAACCAGCGTCACCGGCGATTCCACCTTGGCCACCAGGCTGGCGATCAGCGCCGAGGCGATCGAGCCGGTCCCGCAGGCCAGGGTCTCGTCTTCCACGCCCCGCTCGTAGGTCCGGATCCGGATGCGATGCGGGTCCAGCACCTTGATGAAGTTCACGTTGGTGCCGGCCGGCTGGAAGAGGGGATGGTACCGGGTCGGGCGACCGATCCCCACGACATCCGCCCGGTCCGGATCGTCCACCAGGTAGACGCAGTGCGGGACGCCCGTATCGAGGAAGTGCGCCTCCCGCTCGGCGCTCCCGATCGGGACGCGGAGGTTCAGCCTGAGCCCGGTCGGGTCCGGGAAGCGGACCTTCACCGCCTCGGGCTTTTTCCCGCGGATCTCGGACACCATTTCGGCCTCGATCATCCCGGCGAGCGTTTCAAACCGCATCCGCTTCGGGGCGATGCGTTTCAAGTAGGCGAACCGGGCCGCGCAGCGGGCGCCGTTGCCGCTGAACTCCGCTTCGCTGCCGTCCGCGTTGAACAGCCGCCACCGGAAGTCGGCCTTGCGCGACCGCTCGATCAGGATGAGCCCGTCCCCCCCCACCGACATCCGGTGCGTGCAGACTTTCGCCGCCAGGGACCCGGCCCGCTTGGGGTCCACGATCTTGGCGCGGTTGTCGATGAGGATGAAATCGTTCCCGCTCCCGGAGAGCTTCATGAAGGGAATGGGCTTCTCTTTCGCTTGTCTTACCATACGGATCACCTACACCGAGCCCTGATTGCTTGTCACTTGTCAGCTTGCCCCTTTGGTTACTTGAGAAAATCGGGGATCGTTTCGCCGCGGACGAGGTCCTCGTAGGTTTCCCGGGCCCGGACCACGTGGATCTCCCCGCCCTTGACCATCACTTCGGGCACCCGCGGACGGGAGTTGTAGTTGGAAGCCATCACGAACCCGTAGGCCCCGGCGCTCATGACCGCCAGCAGGTCCCCCGTCTTGGCGTCGGGCATCGCGCGGTCCTTCGCCAGGAAGTCGCCGGATTCGCAGACCGGCCCGACCACGTCGACCTGGTGCGTCTTCGCGTGGACGGCTTCGTGCACCGGCTTGATTTCATGATAGGCCCCGTAGAGGCTGGGCCGGATCAGGTCGTTCATCGCCGCGTCCACGATCACGAACCGCTTGGCCTCGCCGTCTTTCGTGTAGAGCACGCGGGTCACCAGAATGCCGGCGTTGCCCACGATCACGCGGCCCGGCTCCATGATGAGGACGCACTTGAGGTCCCGCACCAGCGGCGAGATGGCGTCCGCCAGTTGCTGCGGCTGCGGGGGGGCTTCGTCGGAATAGGTGATGCCGAGCCCGCCCCCGATGTTGATGTAGCGGATGTTGGCGCCCCGTTCCTTCAGTTCCTCCACCAGCCCCAGCACCTTCTTCAATGCGTCCACGAAGGGCGTGATCTCGGTGAGCTGGGACCCGATGTGCTTGTGGACCCCCACCACCTCGATGTGCTTGAGCGAGGAGGCCAGCTTGTATTCCTCGAGCGCCCGGTCGGCGCTGATCCCGAACTTGCTCTTCTTGAGGCCGGTCGAGATGTAGGGGTGGGTCTTGGGATCGATGTCCGGGTTGATCCGCAGCGCGACCCGCGCCTTGCGCCCCGTCTCCGCCGCCACCTCGTCGATCGCGCGCAGCTCGGCGGAGGATTCCACGTTGAACATCAGGATGTCGGTCTCCAGCGCGTAGCGGATCTCCTCCCGGTTCTTGCCGACCCCCGCGAACACGATCTTGGCCGGAGGGACCCCGGCCTTGAGCGCCCGGAAGAGCTCGCCGCCCGACACGATGTCCGCCCCGCTGCCCTCCTTGGCCATCAGGCGCAGGAGGCCCAGGTTGCTGTTGGCCTTCATCGCGAAGGCGACGATGTGGGGCACGCCCTGGAAGGCGCCGTCAAAAGCCCGAAAGTGGCGGATCAGGGTCGCGTGGCTGTAGACGTAGCAGGGCGTTCCGACTTCCTTGGCGATGCGGCTGATCGCGACGTCTTCGCAATAGAGCTCGCCGTGCCGATACTGAAAATCATGCATCTTGCCAGTCCTCTTCCAACCAATCGAGCCCGCTCGGGGAGAAGTCCTGCAGGGCCGATTCGAACGCCGCTTTGAATTTCCGGTAGCGGATCTTCGCGTAAGGCGCCACGGCCTTGAGGGCTTCCCCTTCCAGGAGGGTCTGCAGGGCGCCCGGCGTGGCCTCCCGCAGGTGCTCGAAGTTCACGATCACGTCCATCCTGGCCTTCTCGGCCGCCTGCCGGATCCGCTCCAGCAGCTCCTTGGCGTTGAGACGGTCGAGCGTGCCCTCCAGCTCCACGAAGAGCGCGGCGAACCGGTCGTGCCGCCGGGCCTTGACGCTCAGCCAGAGGTCCTTCGCCTTCGCGTCGCCGATCTTCTGCTTGAGGGCGAGGAGGGCGTTGGGAATGAGCTGCTCGGTCTCGAACGTGGGCAGCTTCGCCTCCAGGCTCTTCAGCACCGCGGCGACCGGCGAGAGCGTGCCCTGGGGGCAGGACCGCTTGATCAGCTTGCGGAACTCCCGGTTCATTTCGTAGCGGGCCACGAGCCGCTGGCTGGTCCCGGACAGCCGCTTCCAGATGGAGGGCAGCGAGTAGAACTGGTGATTGGCCCAGTAGAAGCCTTCCTGGAGCTGCTCCGCCGTCATGCGGCTCGGATGAAAGACCACGTGCTTCCCGTCGTACTTGGCCCAGTCCCGGTCGAAGATCCGCCCGGCGCTGTTGTACCGCTCGTAGAGCGCCGTGCCGGGGAGCGGGGTCAGCACGTTGAAGTAGGCCAGCTCCACCTGGTTCTTGGTCAGGAACTCCACGGCCCGCTCGAACACCGACTCGTCGTCGTTGTCGAACCCGAACACGATCCCGGGGTTCACCATGATGCCGTGGTCGTGGAACATCTTGATCTCGTCGGCGAACTTCCTCACCCGGTTGAAGGGCTTGTTCGTCTCTTCCAGGCAGTCTTCGGAGAGCGATTCCATCCCCACGAAGACGGACACGCAGCCGCTCTCGGCCGCCAGCTTGACCATCTCCTCGTCGTCGCCCAGGAACAGGGTGGACTGGCAGCCCCACTTGATGTTGAGGGGCTTGAGGGCCTGCCAGAGCTCACGGCAGTAGGCCCGGTTGCTGTTGTGGAGGTCATCCACGAAGGCGACGATGGACCCGTCTTCGATCCCGACCCGAATCCGGAGGCCGGTCATGAACGCCTCCCAGAGCGAGCCGGAGCTCATCCGCTCGACCAGCTCGGCGCGGATCCATTGCTTGACCTGGGCCAGTTCCTTGACCACCTCCGCCACGGGCCGGCGGCGGGTCGTCTTGCCGTTGAAGGGCGACACGCTGCAGAACTCGCAGTCGAAGTGGCAGCCTCTCGTCGTGAAGCTGCACTGCCGGGTCATGTAGGCGTCCGGGCTCAGCAGTTCCACGCGGGGGTTCTTGTACTGCTCCAGCAACGGGAAGGCTTCCATCTTGTAGAGGCGCTTCATCGACCCTGCTTCGAAGTCCGCCACCAACCGGGGCCAGAGGTCTTCCGCTTCTCCGCAGACGATCGCGTCGCAGTAGCGCAGGGCCTCGTCCGGGCAGTAGGTCGGGTGGACGCCGCCCAGCACGACGGTCTTTCCCCGCTTCCGGAACTCCGTGGCGATCTCGTAGGCGCGCGGAGCGTAACAGGTCATGACCGACAGCCCGACCAGATCGCAAGGCTGGTCGAAGTCGACGTCCTGGACCGCCTCGTCCACCAGAGCCACCTCCCAGGTGGGCGGCGTATAGGCGGCGATGACCGGCAGGCTCAGCTTGGGGAACCAGACCGCGCGCCGTTCGCTCGCGGTCAGGTGGTAGGGGTTGTTCCTCGGATAAGGATCAACCAGCAAGAGCCTCCGCGTCGTCCCCCTGGCTTGAATCGGTTCCATCGATTGTCCTCCTCACATGGCGTCCCGAATCGACCACGTCCGTCGGGCGGCCGGTTCGGGAAACACGGCTCCGTTCATCGCGGCGGTTCGGGCGCGCCTTCCTCTTCCTGCGAGCCGGCGGAGGTGCCGATCGGTCTGACCGGCGGCAAGACCACCTCGTCTTCCTCTTCCGGTTTCGCTTCCGCCCCCTTCGCCTTCCGTTCCTTTTCCTTTTGCTCGATGATTTTGGCCGCCAGCCCCACTTCCTCCGGCGGGATCGGCGGCCCGATCGTCCCGCAGCCGAGAACCCCGCTCAGGCCGAGGAGCAGGGCACTGACCAGCGCGGCGATTCTCACGCCAGCATTCTCTCCAAGACTTTGATCCGGGCCTCCACCCGCTTCCGGGCGGTCCCGCCGATTTGAGCCTTCCGCTCGATGGCGCCCTCCACCGTCACCGCATCCAGCGCGTCCTTCTCGAAGCGATCCGAAAAGGTCCGCAGATCCGCCAGCGTCAGGTCTCGCAGGTTCCGGTGACGATCGAGGCAGGCCCGGACGATGCGGCCGGTGATCGCATGGGCCTCCCGGAACGGCACCCCCTTGGTGACGAGGTAGTCCGCCAACTCGGTCGCCAGCAGGTGGCCGGTGCCGACGGTCTTGGCCAGGACCGCCCGGTTCACCGTGAGCCCGCCGATCAGTTCCGCCATGACCTCCACCGACGCCGTGACGGTGTCGAGCCCGTCGAACAGGGCTTCCTTGTCTTCTTGCAGGTCCCGATTATAGCTGAGCGGCAAACCCTTCAACATGGTCAGCAGGGCCAGCAGATGACCGTAGAGGCGGCCGGTTTTCCCGCGGATCAGTTCCGGCACGTCCGGATTCTTCTTCTGGGGCATCATGCTGCTGCCCGTGCAGAAGGAGTCCGGCAGGTCCACGAACTGAAACTCCTGGGACGACCAGAGGATCAATTCCTCGCTGAGCCGGGAGAGGTGCATCATGACGATGGAGAGCGAGGCCAGCACCTCGACCGCGAAATCCCGGTCGGCCACCGCATCCAGGCTGTTCTCCGTCAGGGAGGCGAATCCCAGCAGCTTGGCCGTGTACTGGCGGTCCACCGGATAATTGGTCCCGGCCAGGGCTCCGGAGCCGAGCGGCAGGACGTTCAACCGGGCGAGGGCGTCGTTCACGCGGCCCTTGTCCCGCTCCAGCATTTCGACATAGGCCAGCAAATGATGCGCGAACAGGACCGGCTGGGCCCGTTGCAGGTGCGTATAGCCGGGCATGACCACGTCCTTGTGCGTGCGCGCCCGTTCCAGCAGGGCCTGCTGCAGCCGCTTGATCCCGCCCAGCAGCGAGGCGAGCCGGTCCCGCAGGTAGAGGCGGATGTCCAGGGCCACCTGATCGTTCCGGCTCCGGCCCGTGTGCAGCTTGCCCCCGACCGGGCCGATCAGCTCCGTGAGCCGCCGCTCGATGGCCATGTGAATGTCTTCGTCCTGCGGAGCGAAGGGAAAGCGGCCTCCGTCGAGTTCCTCCCGGACTGCATCCAGGCCGCGGAGGATCGCGCTCGTCTCCCGACGGGACAACACGCCGGCCTTCTCCAGGGTCTTGCAATGGGCGATGCTGCCCTGAATGTCGTACGCGTAGAGCCGCCGGTCGAACGAGAGGGAGGAGGTGAAGGCCTCCACCAGCCGATGCGTGCGCTCGCGGAACCGGCCGGCCCAGAGCTTGCCCCCGCTTCGTGAAGCGCGGGGTTTTTGCCCTTTGCTATGCTCCTTTGACTTTCTTCCCATCACCTACTGCCTTCCGTCGGTAACGCTTCACGCTTCACGAGCTACGCCTTCTGCTTGCGGCGTTGCGCGCGGATCGCCAGGCGCAGCGCGTTCAGGCGGATGAACCCTTCCGCGTCCTTCTGGCGGTAGGCCTCGTCTTCCTCGAACGTGGCCAGGTCCAGGCGGTACAAGGACCGATCCGACCGCCGGCCGACCACCGTGCAACTGCCCTTGTACAGTTTCACGCGGACCGTGCCGCTCACGTCCTGCTGGGCCTCGTCGATGGCCTTCTGCAGCATGATCCGTTCCGGCGCGTACCAGTAGCCGTAATAGATCAGCTCGGCATAGCGGGGAATCAGGCTGTCGCGCAGGTGCAGGACCTCCCGGTCCATCGTGAGCGACTCCAACCCCCGGTGCGCGACGTGCAGGATCGTTCCGCCCGGCGTCTCGTAGACGCCGCGGGATTTCATCCCCACGTACCGGTTCTCGACGAGATCGACCCGCCCGATCCCGTGCTCCCCGCCCAGGCGGTTGAGGTGGGCCAGCAAGGCGGCCGGGCTCATCTTCTTCCCGTCCACCGCCACCGGGTCGCCCCGTTCATAATCGATCTCGACCAGGCGCGGCTTGTTCGGCGCCTTCTCCGGCGAGACCGTCATCTGGAAGATCTCGTCGGGCGGCTCTTCCCAGGGGTCCTCCAGGATGCCGCCCTCATAGCTGATGTGAAAGAGGTTCAGGTCCATGCTGTAGGGCTTGGCTTTGGTGGCCGTCACCGGGATGCCGTGCGCCGACGCGTACTCGATGAGCTCGCGCCGGGACCGGAAACTCCATTCCCGCCAGGGCGCGATGATCCGGACTCTGGGGTCCAGCGCCAGGTAGGTCAGCTCGAACCGGACCTGGTCGTTGCCCTTGCCAGTCGAGCCGTGGGAGACCGCGTCGGCTCCTTCTTTCTGGGCCAGCTCGATCTGCCGCTTGGCGATGAGCGGTCGGGCGATGGAGGTCCCCAGCAGATACGTGCCTTCATAGACCGCGTTGCCCCGCAGCATCGGGAAGATGTGGTCCTTGACGAAAACCTCGCGCAGGTCCTCCACATAGACCTTGGAGGCGCCGACCGCCAGGCCCTTGGCTTTGATGGCCTTGAGGTTCTCCCCCTGGCCCAAATCAGCGCAGAAGGCCACCACCTGACAGCCGTAGGTCTCCTTGAGCCACTTGAGAATGACCGAGGTATCCAGGCCGCCCGAGTAGGCCAGCACCACTTTTTTAATGCCCGTCCGCCCCATTGCGCTCCTTCGTGAACGTGAAAAATAAAAAGCGACAAGGCAAAAGGTAAGGAGCTGCGGAAGACCGGTTACCTTTTCCTCTTTGCCTTTTTACCCGCAGAAAGCCATTCGACGAGGATGGCCTTCTGCATGTGCAGCCGATTCTCCGCCTGGTCCAGCACGACGGACTGGGGACCATCCAGCACCCCGGCGGTGATCTCCAGTCCCCGGTGCGCCGGCAGACAGTGCATGACGATCGCATCCGGGGCGGCGCTTTTCAACAGGCGCTCGTTCAGTTGGTAGGGAGCCAAAGCCTTCAGCCGGCGCGCCTGCTCCCGTTCCCGTCCCATGCTGATCCAGACGTCGGTGTAGAGCGCGTCGGCTCCCTTGACCGCGACCAGCGGGTCCTTGCCGATCTCGATCGAGGCCCCCGTCTGCTCCGCCTCCGCACGGGCCAGGTCCACGATCTTCTGGTCCGGCTCGTAGCCGCTGGGGCAGGCCAGGCTGATCGCCATGCCCATCTTGGCCGCGCCCTCGATCAGGGAGTTGGCCACGTTGTTGCCGTCCCCCACGTAGGCGATCTTGACGCCCTTCAGCCTCCCTTTCCGTTCCCGGATCGTCAGCAGATCCGAGAGGGCCTGGCAGGGGTGGCAGAGGTCCGTGAGCCCGTTGATGACCGGGATGGCGGCTTCGTGCGCCCACTCCTCGACCGTGGCCTGATCGTAGGTCCGGATGACGAGGCCGTCCAGGTAGCGCGAGAGCACGCGGGCCGTGTCCGCAATGCTTTCGCCCCGGCTGAGCTGGATCTCCGTCGCCGACAGGAAGAGGGGTTGTCCGCCGAGCTGGGCGATCCCCGCCTCGAAGGACACCCTGGTCCTGGTGGAAGGCTTTTCGAACAGCAGACCCAGCGTGGCCCCCAGCAGCGGTTGGTATGAGACCCCCCGTTGCCGGAGCGCTTTCAATTCCGCCGCCAACCTCAAGAGGTGCGCCACCTGGCTGCGGGGAATTGCGCTCAGTGTCAGGAGGTCCTTGCCGGGCGTGCGAGGCGGCTGAGGCCGGACCGATGAAGCCCGCTTGCGCGCCGGTCCCGGCTGATGACTTCTGTGGACCGTTTGGGGAACCAATGCCTTGTCCTTTCTGCTCACGTGCGGATCGTCGCCTGTCTCGAGGGAATCCCGTTTCAAACAGCTGGCTAGACCCGTTTGCTCAACACGTGAGACAGCGTGTCCAGCAGCCGGTCGATCTCGCGCTGGGTAATGATGAGGGGCGGAACGAACCGCAACACCCGATCCATCGTGCAGTTGATCAAGAGGCCGCGGGCGAGGCAGTCCGCCACGACTTGCTTGCCGTCGACCGACAGTTCCATGCCCCGCAAGAGCCCCAGGCCCCGGACGTCCTTCACGATCGGCAGACGATCCTTTAAGTCCTGCAGGCCCTTGGCCAGATGGTCGCCCATGCGGCGGCTCTGCTCCAGCACCCGGCCCTCCAGCAGCACGTGGAAGACCGCCAGGGCCGCCGCGCAGGCCAGCGGGTTGCCGCCGAAGGTCGAGGCGTGGGTGCCCGGCGTGAAGGCGGCGGCCACGTCGTCCGTCGCCAGACAGGCACCGATCGGCATCCCTCCGCCCAGCCCCTTGGCCAGCGTCATGATGTCCGGCTCGACCCCCAACTGTTCATAGGCGAAGAGGGTCCCGGTGCGGCCCACGCCGGTCTGGATTTCGTCGAAGATCAGGAGCAGGTCCCGCTCGCGGCAGAGGTCGCGCAATCCTTTGAGGTACGGGCGGTCCGCGACGTGCACGCCCCCTTCTCCCTGAATCGGCTCCAGTAAGATGGCGGCGGTCTTGCCGGTCAGGGCCTGTTCGACCGCGGACAGGTCGTTGAACGAGACATAGGTGAACCCGGGAAGAAGCGGCTCGAACCCCTTCTGGACCTTCTCCTGACCGGTGGCGGTGAGGGTCGCCATCGTCCGGCCGTGGAAGGACTGCCGCATCGTGATGATCTCGTAGCGGTCGGCCCCGTACTTCTGGTGCGCGTAGCGACGGGCCAGCTTGATCGCCGCCTCGTTCGCCTCCGCCCCGCTGTTGCAGAAGAACACTTTCTTCGCAAACGAATGGTCCACCAGCGTCCGGGCCAGCTTGACCTGGGGCTCGGTGTGGTAGAGGTTGGAGGTGTGCAGGAGCTGTTGCGCCTGCTTTTGAATGGCCGCCACGACGTCCGGATGACAGTGACCGAGCACATTGACGGCGATGCCGGCCACGAAATCCAGATATTCCCGTCCCTCAAGGTCGTAGACGCGGCTCCCGCGCCCGCGCACGATGGAAATCGGCGTGCGGGCATAGGTGTTCATCAAGTACCGCTCTGTGTCTTGTCGCAACTCCTCGGTCGGCATCCCGTTCTATCCCTGTGTGAATCCTGAAAAGGTACCATATCGCCCCAGTCAACGCAACATGAAACGCGCGGCCCAAGCTCCGTATCCTCTTCTCTCTATTGGGAAATTCCGTTCCGTCTGCACTTGAGAGCGGAGGGGAACAGTGTTATAAGAGTCCGCACGTCCGCGAGTCAGGATTCTCCCGTATGGCAGGTGCCCGGTCTGGTGGGCCCCCACCCGCCTAAGGGGGAGCGGGTCCAGGGAGCCTGAGGTGAAAGCCTGCCTAAAATGTGATCAGCAGAACCCCGATGAGGCCCTCTTCTGCGGGCAGTGCGGGGTGTCCTTTTCGGCCCCCTCGCCGGAAGTCGCCGAAGCGCCTGCGGAAGCGCCCGTGGAAACGCCTGCAATGGACGAGGCGCAGCAGTGGCGAGCCTTCATCGGGCCGAACGCCGATCGCTACCTGGAGCAATTCAAGAAGTTCACCGGCGGGTCCATGGCGATAAGCGCGGCAGGCGGGACAGGACCGCGGTTCGCCCTGACCTGGCACTGGCCGGCCTTCCTGTTCGACCCCTTCCTCTGGTTCCTGTACCGCAAGATGTACCTCTATGCGCTGGTCTATGCGGTGGGCCCCGTGCTCTCGGCTTATTTCACGGGCGACTTCACGGTCGGGATCGTCTGGCGCATCATGGCCGGGGTCAGCGCCAACTACATTTATTACTGGCACGTCAGAGAACAGCTCGCCAGAATCCGCGAGAAGGCGGGTCTGGATCATGCGGCGCAGGAGCGGCTGCTCAAGGACCTCGGGGGGATTCAGCCCTACGTCGTCTGGGTGGGGGTCGCCCTCCATCTCCTCCTGCTGGCCCTGCTGCTTGCGGCGATCCGCGAAGGTCCCCCGGAGGGAGGGAAATTTCCGCCCGACCGGGCCAAGCCGGCTTCCCAACGGACAGTGTTATAAACCCCTGGATGTCGGGTTATCCCTGGTTGGACTGGGCGGGACGGGCTGTCTGCCAGGCAAACCAGGCGCGGAACCAGTCGAAGTCGTGCTGGTAGGCGGGAGCGGAAGGTTCGGCGGCGGCGGTTTTCTGCTCCAGACGCGTGTAAGTGCGGGGCCAGTTTTTCTGCCACCAGGATTTGAGTTCGTCGGCCTGGTAAGGCAGTCCCGATGGCTGATGGATGCCGGCCGCCGCGGCCACGTCCGCGATGAGCGGCCAGTAACGGTCCTTCCCCACCCCCAACCCTTTGAAGTGCTCCCGGAGCAGGAAGACGACCCAGAGTTCCGCACTGTGCTTCTTGTTGTGTTTGAACGGCTGCGTCTGTCGCAGCGGGATCGGGTCGAAGTTCTTGACGACCGAGGTGTAGTCGGGACCGCCGTAGCTGCCGGCCACTTCCGCGATGCCCTCGAGCATGCGCGCCAGCTCCACTTCGACGACCGGCTTGGCTGACGGGGATTCGGCCGCCGGCTCGCCGGCAAGGGGATTGGGGGACGTCAGCAATTCGATGAGCGGCTTCAGCTCGCGCAGGCGCACCACCGCCGCCTTGAGGATCTGCTCCGACTCCAGCCAATAGTCCTGGTCGTTCTTGGAAGTCCGTTCCCGCCCCGGGGGAGGCAGCACCGGGGGAATCCAGTAGCGCAGCAACACGAACAACAGGTAATGCACGTCCCCGCCCACCCGGTCCACCCGTTCCAGCACCCCGCCTTGACCGAGCGCGTTCTTGAAAAAGAGAAGCACCCGCTCCGCGACGCCGAGCCGTCGGGCCATCTCGACCCACCAGGACTCAATTTCACGCCAGGGCTGGTCTGGTATCTGGTGCTGGGACGACATGTCGGCATGGTAGCTTCGGGCAAGGGGGATTGCAAGGTAGGGATCGTGGGCAGGGCTGGCCTTCGTGCTCGCGCACCGCGCGGCCTCAGAAGGCCCCGGGTACCCGTTGCACTTCAAATGCAATGGGTGATGATGCGCGCAGTGATGAGGAGATCATGCTCAGGCACTGGCTCGGTCCCGCTCATGCTCCTCAATAGCACAAAATGCGAGACTCAGGCCCCAGGCAGCCACAAAAGGCAGTGTAAACAGCCAAGATATTGCGCTGAGTTGCACAACGACGAAACTTGCGGCTAACGACATGCTGTTAAATGCCAAGACGAACATAAAACTCCTTGATCACGTTGTCGGTTGATGGTCAAAGGAACTTGAGCGGTTCATGGCCGAGCTCGCAGTGCCGCGACTCCTATAAACCAAGCCAACATCTGGGTTATGCTGCAGCGTGTCTGACTCACATTTAAGGAGGAACAACGTGAGGGCGGGCCACACTCCGGGTTCGGGACTCTTAATCAGCAAGTCGCTTGACACAGCTAGCTGATTTCGTATTCTCTAGCCTCGTAACAGGGAGACTATAAAATGGCGCAGTTGGTGCTGCTTCGGCATGGGGAATCGCAGTGGAATCTGGAAAACCGCTTCACCGGATGGATTGACGTGCCTCTGTCGCCCAAGGGAGAGCAAGAGGCCAGGGAGGCCGGGCAGAAGCTCAAGGGGTTCCGGTTCGATCGGGCCTACGTCTCGGTGCTCAAGCGCGCGATCGACACGCTGCAGATCGTCCTGGAGGTGATCGGGCAGACCGACATTCCCATCGAGAAGGACCAGGCGCTCAACGAGCGGATGTACGGCGAGCTCCAGGGGCTCAACAAGGCGGAGACCGCCAAAAAGTACGGTGAGCAGCAAGTGAAGATCTGGCGGCGGAGCTACGACGTCCCCCCTCCGGGAGGGGAAAGCTTGAAGGACACGGCGGAGCGGGTCCTTCCTTATTACGAGCGGCGGATCAGGCCGGAGATTCTGGCAGGACGTACGTTACTCGTGGCAGCCCACGGCAACAGTCTGCGGGCGCTGGTGATGCATCTGGACCGTCTGTCCACCGCCGAAGTCCTCGAATTGAACATCCCGACCGGAATCCCCCTCCTCTATGAATTCGACGAGGGCGGGAATGTGCGGGAGCATCGCTATCTTTAGCCCGGAGCCGGTGGCGTCTCTGTATTATGGGCCGGCCAGTTGCAGGTCTTCCACGGTCTCCCCGATCTGCTCCACCGGAATCAGGTCGATCAGCAAGGCCAGGATCTTCTGGCTGTCCTCGGACCGCACGGCCCCGGCTGACTCCATGATCGCCGCACATTCCGTAAACACCGCCACGGGGCTGCCCCCCTCCTGGATGATCCGATCGTAAGTCTGCCGACGTTCCTCCGCTTCCACGAAGAAGCCCTGCGCATCCTGTCCGTCCAGCTCCAGCTCGGTCGCCCAGCCCTGGAGGATCCGGTCCTTGAGCGCACTGAAGGCCCGTTCCCGGTCCACCTTCGGGAGGACGGCCTGGAAGGCGCTCCGCACCCAGTACAGGTTCACGGCCAGGACCTCGCGAGTGATCTGCTGCCGCTGTTCGGGCGAGGCCTCGATGCCGTAGTCCTCCAGCGTGCCACCCGTCAGGGCGTGCGGCAAGATCGCGTAGATCGCTTCGGCTGCCTGATGGGGGGTGAGCGGTGCCATAGCCATAGGATAGATGGGGCTAGAGCTTAGCGTAAAGGAGCGGGTAGGAACAAGCCTGAGGTCGAGGAGAATCCGGAGAAGAAAAGCGAAGGGCCGCTGGAACCCAGCGGCCCTTCCTGTCGGTCATGTCCGCAAGACGGATGTCTTAGAAGCGTCCGCCGCGGTTTTCCCGGCTGCCTCCGCCGAAGCGGCTGCCGCGGTTTTCCTGCGGCTTCGCCTCGTTCACGGTGATGGACCGTCCACCCAACTGCGTGCCGTTGAGCGCCGTGATGGCCTTCTGGGCCTCCTCGGCCGTGGCCATTTCCACGAACCCGAAGCCCCGGGACTGGCCGGTGAACTTGTCCGTGATCACCCGGGCCGACTCCACGGCGCCCTGCGGCGCGAACAGCTCGCTGAGCTCCGCCTCGGTGGTGGAATAGGGCAGACCGCCCACATACAACTTGGTACTCATGGTACCTCCTTACTGCTGAGACATTGTCTTGAAGGTTACGGAATGAGGGGGAAAGAGTGCCGGGACGGTGCGAAGATTCGTGCAGCGTTCAGGACAGGCGTTCCGTTCAGATT
This sequence comes from uncultured Nitrospira sp., assembly GCA_964552455.1. Taxonomy (GTDB): domain Bacteria; phylum Nitrospirota; class Nitrospiria; order Nitrospirales; family Nitrospiraceae; genus VGXG01. The sequence continues at coordinate 2,537 of CAZKHY010000007.1, read as the reverse complement.
CCTACCGCAAGCCAACATCGGTTTCAGGGCCGGATTCAGTTACGCACTTCATCGTCCGGCCCACCCGCGATGAAGCACGAGCCACTCTACCACGAGCCTGACGAGAATGCAACGCCCATCGCCGGGCTTATCGGGTCAGCAGGCCCAGGAGCTCATCCAAGGGCCTGACCGTTCCCAGGATCGTCGGGCTTCCGAATTGCGCGTTGTGCCGGTTCTCCTTCACCTTTTCCAAGCTCAGCACCAGGTTGTGGAAGTCGTCCAGCTTCGCGGTTTCGAAATAGGTGATGAAGTCCACGTCGTCCAGCCCGCTCGCATGGTAGAGCTTGCGCTTGACGGTCTTGAGATAGGAGGCCGTGGCCGCGGTGTGTTCCTTCATCATCGTGGTCCTGGCGTCCTGATCCAGCAGCCACCAGTCCGCGTCCTTGCGGATCGAAATCACGATCGCGTAGGGCTTGGGTCCCGGATCGGGCGAGGTTTTCAATACCGCCTTCAGGTCTTCCGGGAAGCCGGGCACGTAGTTGGCCTTCTTGGTGAGGCCGTTGAGGGTCAGGGTGTTCTTCAGATGCTTGCCGAGGGCCGTCCCCATCAGGTCTACGAGGAAATTCTGGTTGTGCAGCAGTTCGGTCGAGTGGACCCGGACAAAAAAGTCCGCCTTTTCCGACAGCCCCCGGAGCAAGTAGGTATCGGTCGTCACCAGTTCGGCATGCTTCTGAAACACCCCTTTGACCTCCGCCGCGGCGGTGTCTCGCGCAGCCTTGTCCAGCTTCCACCAGTCCTCATCCACCTGGAAGACCGCGAAGGTCCCGTAAACACCGGGGTCGCTCAAGAGCTTCTCGCGATCCAGCGCGGCCCGGGCTGGTCCCGGCGACAGCAGCCACAGGATACTCATGACCAGGAACAAGATTTTCCATCGATGTCCCATGAGCCCTCCTCGGACTTGCTCCGGGATAGAGGCGTAACCCGCTCCGTTGAGTAAAACCGTGCTCCTAAGGAACGGAGCTATGGACAATTTGGCGGGTTGAAGGGCGTGAACAAGTACCGGATTTTTTCCCACCGTTCAAACTCATCCGTCGACAGCTCGGGCGCATTCAGCCCGCCTCGATCGGTTTTCGTATAGAGGCTCTGCCATTCTTTCCACAAGGCGCAGGTCTCCGGCGACGCGGCCGGCCGCCCCTGTTCAATGATGACGGGGGACGTGCCGGACGGACCGGCAGGAAAGGCCCCTTGGGGGGGCTGCTGTGTCGCGGGACCCTGTTTCGGATTCGGCGTGGTGCTGAAGCCTCCCTGGCTCGATTGATGGAAGGGCTTGCAGCCTTCGCGGGGCTCGTTCGAGTAGACCTCGCCGGGGCAGACCCAGAGGGTTGTGGCGAGGATCACCAGATTGAGCATGATCGCCTCCCTGCGTCGAGCCCGTCACCGGGTCTCTGTCCACTGCGTAGAGGCCTCTTCCTCCTTTAAGAACAGAGGAAGTACTCCCGTCCGTGCGTCACGATTCTAACATACCGCCTCAGGCTGACAAGGGATTTGTCTCGGGCTGGGGAAGGAATGAGGCTTTCATCGAGACAGGGGCAAGACAAGACGGGAAGAGCGGGCTACTCCTCGTGCTTGGGAAGGCGAACCTTATAGGAAGCTGCCTGGGAAGGGACGCAGAAAAACGTCTGTTTCACCTCCCCGGTATAGAGCCCTTCCGTTTCAGCCCTGGTGCCGGGGATCTGGTTCCCCGCCGCATCGAACATGTCCACGATGATTATTTGAGGGGAAAAATCCGCCCTGGCCTTGTAGATAATTTCGACTTGTTTGTCCGGGGCACAGATCAGGTTTTGTGCGATCGTCTTCGCGCTCAAGATCTTGACGAATTTATTCTCCAGAACCTCTTCGGAATCCTTCCCATGGGCACGGTCTGCCTCTCGGGGGGGCTCCATGCGACCTTCTTGAGCATAAGCCAGCGGAGCGGCCGACCAGAGCGGACAGAGAACCCACAGACTGAGCAAGGCCGCAAGACCGAACGGCTTCTTCACCCGCGGCAATCCGTCAATGTGCGCCATAGGACTGCTCCGTCGATGTTGTCCGTTCGCTGCGCCGAGGCAAGCCCTGCTCCTGCAATCCCGAACAGCAGGAATTACTGCAAGTGCATCTTGCAAGACGGGCATCTCGATGGGTTCACGCCCAGCCAATTTTTCCCGAGGGGCCGGCTGTTGCAATTCGGGCAGCGATAATAGACGTATTCGACAGCGGCCGCCGCAGCCAACACCATCAACCCGACGAGAGCTTCTTCTCCTTGCGACAAGCCCAAGGGCAACGGGTCGGTCGCCAGAAAGAAACCCCAGAACAGATAGCCGATCACAACGAGGGCGACCACCAAAGAGCCCGCAGCAACGAGCCTCCGTTGCTGGAATCGTCTGGACATCAGCCGCAGATGGATGTCGCTTGGTACAGGCACTCGTGTATTGTTCTATCTTTTCAACGTGCTAAGAGTGCCGGTCTCGGTCTGTCTCCCCTATCCTATATCGCACGACATAGGCCGTGCGGCCGGGCCG
>CAZKHY010000006.1:33818-46361 GCA_964552455.1 uncultured Nitrospira sp. | reverse complement strand
AAGAACGCCGTGCTGGAGCCGTGCGACGTGAGCCAGGAAGCCATGCAGCAGCAGGAGGAGTTGATGAATCTCCAACAGTCCGGGGCCGTCAAGGCGGGCAAGACGAACGTCGCGGAAGGCTTTGAGTCCATCGATTACCGCATCCAGGGGGCGATCACCGCCTACTCGGAGGTCGAGGAAGGGTCGGATTCCTTGATCAAGCAGGAGAAGGTGCAGGTGGCGCGGGTGCAGGTGGATTACTCGCTGATCGACGTGGCGTCCGGCAAGAGCCTCTTGGCCGAGTCGGGGATGGGGGAGTACCGCAAGACCACCGGCGGGTACCTGGGCTTCGGCTCCAAATCGACGGCGGACGTGGGGCTGCGGGATGGAGCCCTGCGGGACGCGTTTTCCAAGGTCATGGAGAAGATGCTCAACAAGCTGAACGCCCAACCCTTCACCGGCCGCATCATCGCGATGGACGGGCAGACCGCGATCATCAGGGCCGGAGAAAAGTCCAAGCTGTCGTCCGGCACCAAGCTCGGCGTGTACCGGCCCGGGCAGGACCTGATCGATCCGGAGACCGGGCGGTCGCTGGGCAAGCGGGAAAAGCAGATCGGTGAGATCGTGCTGGCCAACCATCAGAATGATCGGGTCTCGGAGGCGAGAGTGTCGTCGGGCGCCGGCTTTCAGGCCGGGGATATTGTGCGGGTGATCAGGTAAACCGTAAGGCGTGAAACGTGAGGCGTAGGATGGAAAAAAGGGTGAGGCAAGGGGGACAGCCCCTCGCGCCTCACCCCTTACGCCGTGCGCCTTATTTGATCGCGACGGCCTTGACCTCTTTGTAGGTGGTGTGGCCCTGGAGCACTTTCATGATGCCGTCCTGCACCAGGGTCGTCATGTTTTCTTCGAGGGCGAGCTTGAGCATCTCCTCGGTCTTGGCCTTGGCCTGGATGAGGCGCTTCATCCGGTCCGTGCCGAGCAGCAGTTCATGTAGCGCGATCCGGCCCTTGAACCCCGATTTGTTGCAGGTCTCGCAACCCTTTCCCCGGTAGAGCTTGAACGAGTCTCCGTACGCGAGCCCCAGCTTTGCCCACTGCTCGGGTCCGTATCCGTGGACCAGGTCGTCGTACTCCTCCCGAGACGGACGGTAGTCTTCCTTGCAGTCCCTGCAGATCCGCCGCGCGAGCCGCTGCGCCAGGACCCCCAGCATCGCGTCCGCAAAGCTGAAGGGGTCGCAGCCCATGTCCAGGAGGCGGGTCACGGTTTCGACCGCGTTGTTGGTGTGCAAGGTGCTCAAGACCAGGTGGCCGGTGAGGGAAGCCTCGATGCCCGTGTCGGCGGTCTCCTTGTCCCGCATCTCGCCGACCATGATGACGTCCGGGTCGGCGCGGAGGAAGGCCCGCATGGCCATCGCGAACGTGAACCCGATCTTGGGCTGGACCTGGACCTGGCGCAGGCCGTACTGCGTGATCTCGACCGGGTCCTCCGCGGTCCAGATCTTCATGTCCGGCGTGTTGATGTAGCCCATGACCGAGTGCAGGGTCGTGGTCTTGCCGGACCCGGTGGGGCCCACGCAGAGGATGATGCCGTAGGGTTTCTCGGCGATGGCTTTCAGCTCCCGCAGGTTGCGTTCGGAAAAGCCCATCTTCTCCAGCGGCAACGGCTCGCTGGCCGCCAGGATGCGCATGACGATGTCCTCGTTGCCGGAGCCGGCGGTCGGCAGCGTGGCGACGCGAAGCTCGATTTCCCGGCCCTCGCCCAGGCGGAACTTGATCTTGCCGTCCTGGGGCTTGCGGCGCTCGGCGATGTCCAGGCTGGCCATGATCTTGAAGCGGGAGACGATCGCGCGGCGGTAGCTCGGGGGAATCCGCATGTACTCGAGGCAGCTCCCGTCGACGCGGAACCGCACGAGCGTCTCCTTTTTCTCGCCGTAGGGCTCGATGTGGATGTCCGACGAGCCCATGCGGTAGGCGTCCGCGATGATCTGGTTCGCCAGCCGGACGATGGCGCTGTCGTTCTCGTCGACGGTCGCGGCGGCTTCCTCGACTTTCTGCTCCGCCTCGGACTCGCTGGCCAACTCGCCCAGGATCTCCGAAATGGACCCCTTGGTCGTGGGGTCCGGCTCGCCGGTGGCCACGCGCAGGAACTGGGTGATGTCCCGCTGCAGCCCCACGGCGAACCGGATGCTCTGTCCGGGGAAAATCCGCTTGATGTCCTGGATCTTGTCCAGGTCGTTCGGGTCGTCGATCAGGATCTCCACGGTGTTCTTGTCGCGCCGGAGCGGCGCCCAGAAGTTCTTCTTCAGATAATCCACGTTCAGGGACTTCAACAACTCCGGCTCGATGAGCGTGCGTTCGTCGAACGGGACGTGCGGGCACTTGTAGAACTGGCTCAGCGATTTGCCGATGTCCTCCTTGGGCACTTTGTATTTTTCGATCAGGAGCGTCTCGATGTCGGTGGGGCCTTTGCGGGCGTCCGCGATGGTCTGGTCCAGTTCCGTCTGCGTGATCTTGCCGTTGGCCACCAGGTAGTCGAACTTGGTCGGGGTCTTTTTGGCCAGACGGCGGAGGTTCGAGAAGGCGATGCCGAGGCTCTTGGCGATCTCCGCCGCCGCCTCTTCGTCCTTCTTGCTGAAGCGTCCGCCGCTCTTCTTGTTGAGGAGCTGGATGACCCCCATCAGATACTTGTTGTCGGCCACGATGGGGTAGGTCAGCATCTGCTTGGTCTTGAAGCCGGTCCGCTTGTCCCAGGAGTTGTCGAAGGTCAGGGCCGGGTGGATCGCGGTCAGCTCCGCCTTGTTATAGGCGTCCGCGATGTTGACCGGGCGGAGGAATTTGGCGGTGAACCCGGCCAGGCTCTGCTCGTTGATGGGGATCCGGATCTCTTCGACGTGGTCGATGCGGGGGGCCTTGGAGAAGATCTCCTTTTTCTCGCCGTCCACCGCGTAGAGGGTGATCTCCTCCGCGTCGAAGATGCTGAGGATCTCCTTGTGCAGGTCGACCAGGATTTGATCCATGTCCTTGGCGGAATGGATCTGGTTCGTGATGCGCTTGACCTGTTCCGCGTAGGCGACTTTCTGCTGCAGTTCCTGCAGATTGTCGGGCAGCGTCTTGGCGTCCATCACGCTCCTTCAACGGTCCTGGCCGGGATCAGCGGGGCCGGCAGGCGGAGAGCAGGCCCGAGATTCCGTCGGGTGACGCAGGGCTACGGCCGTGACGTTCGATGCCGTGATGCTGCACAGGGCGGAAGAGACGGTTCGAATGACCGGCTCCGGCGGTTCCGGACAAGAGCCGGAGCGAGTCAAACCATAGCGCGAACCGGCCGGCAAATCAAGAGCCGGCCTGTTCCAACAGCCGGCGCGTTTCTTCCAGCACCTTGTCCTGAGGCAGTTTGGTCACGGTTCCGGTCTTGCGCGACTTCAACTCGACGGTGCCCTGGGCCAAGCCCTTCTCGCCGATGACGAGCTGGTAGGGGGCCCCGATCAGGTCCGCGTCGTTGAACTTGACGCCGGCCCGTTCGTCGCGGTCGTCCCAGAGGATTTCGATGCCGGCCCGGGTCAGGGCGTCGTAGAGGTGCTGGGCTGCGTCGGTCACGGCCTTGGAGTGGCTCAAGGGCAGCAGGTGGATGTGGAAGGGCGCGATGGGGGCCGGCCAGATGATGCCCTTGGCGTCGTGGTTCTGCTCGATGGCGGCGGCGGCGGTCCGCCCCACGCCGATCCCGTAGCAGCCCATGACGGCCAGGGTCTCCTGTCCTTGCTGGTCCAAAAACGTGGTCTTCATGGATTGGCTGTACTTGGTGCCCAGCATGAAGACGTGTCCCACCTCGATGCCGCGGGCGACCCGCAGCGGGCCCCCGCCCTGGGGGGAGGGATCGCCCGCACGGGCGTTCCGAAGGTCCGCGAACTGCTCGACGGCAAAGTCCCGCTCCCAGTTGGCGTCGGCGTAATGGGTGTCGGCTTCGTTCGCGCCGACCACGACGTTGCGCAGGACCTTGACCGCGTGATCGCCCACGATCCGGACCCCTTTCAGGCTGACCGGCCCGGCAAAGCCGACCGGGGCACCGGTCACGGCGGTGACCGTGGCCGGATCGGCCAGGGCGATGTCGTCGGCGCCCAGCAGCTTTTTCAGCTTGATCTCGTTGACCTCGTGGTCGCCGCGCAGCAGGACCGCCACCGGTCCCTGGGGCGTTTGATAGAGGAGCGTCTTGACGAGTTGCTGCGGGGTGACCTTGAGCAGCGCCGTCACTTCCTCGACGGTGCGGGCGCCGGGAGTCGGCACCTTGCGGAGGGGCCGCGGCGCTTCCGTGGACGTTTCGGCCGGAGGCAGCACCTCGGCCCGCTCGACGTTGGCCGCGTAGGAGCCGGTCTCGGTATAGACGATCGTCTCCTCGCCGGTCTCGGCCAGCACCATGAACTCGTGGGAAGAGGTCCCGCCGATCAGACCCGTGTCCGCTTCCACGGCGCGGAAGGTCAGGCCGCAGCGGGTGAAGATGCGGTGGTAGGCGTCGTACATTTTCTGGTAGCTGATCCTGGCCGAGGCCTCGTCCTGGTCGAAGCTGTAGGCGTCCTTCATGATGAACTCGCGCCCGCGCATGAGGCCGAAGCGCGGACGGATCTCGTCGCGGAATTTGGTCTGGATCTGGTAGCAGTTGAGGGGGAGTTGCCGGTAGGATCGGACTTCCCGGCGGATCAGGTCGGTGATCACTTCCTCGTGGGTGGGGCCGAGGCAGAAGTCCCGCTCGTGGCGGTCTTTCAACCGGAACAGCTCCTTGCCGTAATAGTCCCACCGGCCCGTCTCGCGCCAGAGCTCGGCCGGGGAGGCGATCGGCATCAGCAGCTCCTGGGCGCCGGCCCGGTTCATCTCCTCCCGGATGATGGCTTCGACCTTCCGGATCACGCGGAGCCCGAGCGGCAGGTAGGTGTAGACGCCGGCCGCCACCTTGCGGATCAGGCCGGCGCGCAGCATCAAGCGATGGCTGACGGTTTCGGCTTCGCCCGGATCTTCCCGGAGCGTCGGAATCAACAGTTGCGATGTGCGCATGGCTCCTTTGTAAGCTGTCAGCCTTCAGCGGTCAGCTATGAGCTTCGGAGTTCGGCCCTCCGGCTTTGCTGAGAGCTGCCGGCTGATAGCTGAGTGCTTCTTTAGTGCGAAATCAGCCGTTCGATGTCATTCCAGAAGGCGAAGACCATGATGCCGACGAGCAGGAGCAGTCCCACCTGCTGCGCGATCTCGCGTTGGCGCTCTCCCAACGGCTTGCGGAGAATCGCCTCGATGCCGAAGAAGAGCAGGTGCCCGCCGTCCAGAATGGGAATCGGAAGGAGGTTGAGCACCCCCAGGTTGATGCTCAGGATGGCGATGAGAAACACCACGCTGGAGGCGCCCTGCGAGGCGGCTTCCCCAGACATGTTGGCGATCGTGAGCGGCCCGCCGATGTTCTTGCTGGAGATTTCCCCGGCCGCCATCTTGTAGAGGCCGACCGCGGTCAGCTCGGTCCAGCCCCAGGTGGCTTCCACGCCCTTGAGCCCGGCCATGAAGGGATTCGAGGCTCTGATGATGGAGCGACCGGGACCGGAAATCCCGATTTTCCCCACTTCCACCGGCTTGCCGTCCACCACGGCCTTTTCTGCGGCGGGGGTGACGGTCAAGGACACGAGCTGTCCCTCGCGTTGCACCTGGACATGCAAGGGGCGGTTGGGGTTCTCCTTGACGAAGCTCGTCATCTGCGACCAGGTCTGAATGGCCTGTCCCTCGATGTTCACCACCCGGTCGCCGTCATGGAAGCCGGCCGCCATCGCGGGCGACCCGCCCATCACGGCCGTGATCACCGGCGGCGTCTCCTCGATGCCGATGTGGTAGGCCATCACCTCCTTGCCGTTCTCCCGGACGGGGGTGGCGTCGGGCGTGATCACGAAGGTCTTGATCTGATCGCCGCGCCGCACGTCCATCGTCAGGGATTGGCCGGTGGACTTCTGGATGGCTTCCTGGACCTCGTTCCTGGTGGAAATGTCCTTCTCGTTCACCCGGATGACCCGGTCGCCGACCTTCATGCCGGCCAACTCGGCCGGGGAACCCGGCTTGAGGGCTTCCACCTCGGGCGTGAGGTCATGGAACGTCGGGACGAACAGCGGCGCGCCGGTGGACAACCAGCCGGCGAAGATGAGATAGGCCAGGAGGAAGTTGAAGCCGGGGCCGGCCGACACGATCAGCATCTTGCGCGGGAGCGTCTGGTGGGAGAACGAGCGCTTCTGCTCTTCCGACGTCAGCGCTTCGGTTTCATCTTCGCCGAAGAGCTTGACGTAGCCTCCGAGCGGAACGGCCGACACCAGGTATTCGGTCTCACCGACCTGGCGCCCGATCAGCTTGGGCCCGAACCCCAGCGAGAACTTCAGCACCTTCACGCCGACCCAGCGGGCGGCCAGGAAGTGGCCCAGCTCGTGAAACGACACGAGCACGCCCAGCACGATCAGGAACCACCAGAGTTTCTGCGTGAACACCCAGATGGCGTCCGGTGCCAAGGCCCATGTACTCAACACGTCACAGGCTCCTTTTTCAGATTACCGTCAAGTCCGAAAGTCTTAAAGTCGGAAAGTCATCAAGTCATCCGGAGATGGGCTGTACGACTTGACGACTTTAAGACTTTACGACGTTGCCGTCCGTTCCGCTAGCGCGCGCGCGCGTGGACCAGCGTGTCGGCTTTTTCCCTGGCCCACCGGTCGGCGTCGAGGGCGTCCTCCAAGTCCACGACGGCGCGGGGCTGATGGGCCTCCATGGTGGCCCGGATCACCTCGGCGATGTCCAGGAAGCCGATGCCCTCCTGGAGGTAGGCCACCACCGCCACCTCGTTGGCCGCGTTCAGGGTCGCCGGCATGGTGCCCCCGACCCGGAGGGCCTGGTAGCCGAACCCGAGGCAGGGAAAGCGCTCGTGGTCCGGAGGGTAAAACGTGAGCTTCCCGATGCTGGCCAGGTCCAGAGGGGGCTGGTCCAGCGGCAGCCGCTCGGGATACTTCATGGCGTAGGAAATCGGGGTCCGCATGTCCGGCGTGCCCAACTGCGCGATGACCGATCCGTCCCGATATTCTACCAGAGAATGGATGATGCTTTCTCGATGGACCAGGACCTCGATCTGTTCGGCCGGCACATCGAAGAGCCATCGCGCTTCCACGACCTCCAGCCCCTTGTTCATGAGGGTGGCGGAGTCGATCGTGATCTTGGCCCCCATCTTCCAGTTGGGGTGCCGCAGCGCCTGTTCCGGCTTCACCTGCCGCATCTGTTCGCGGGACAGGTCCCAGAGCGGTCCCCCCGAGGCGGTCAGGATCAGGCGGCGGATGTCCTCCCGGCGATGGCCTTCCATGGACTGGAAGATGGCGCTGTGTTCGCTGTCCACGGGGAAAATCCGTACGCCCTGCTTGCGGGCCTCCTCCTGCATGAGCTGGCCGGCCATCACCATCGGTTCCTTGTTCGCCAGCGCCACCTGCTTGCCGGCCGAGATGGCGGCCAGGGTCGGGACGAGGCCGGCCCCGCCGACGATGGCCGAAATGACCAGGTCCGCTTCCGGAAGGCCGGCGACTTCGGCCAGACCCCTGTCGCCGGACAGGATCCGGACCTTGGTGTCGCCGCACCGGGCGCGGAGCCGGGCCGCCGCCTTCTCGTCGGCCATGGCCACGGCGACGGGCTTGAAAAGGCGCAGTTGCTCCTCGAGCTTGTCATCGTTGGTGCCGGCCGTGAGGCCGGCCACGCGGAACTGGTCGGGGAACTTGGCCACGATGTCCAGCGTGTTGGTCCCGATGGATCCGGTGGATCCTAAAATCACGATATTCTTCATGGCCGTGCCTTTCAGGAGGAGCTCTCGGCTCAGGTCTTCGCCAGAGCCAGATAATAATAAAAGGCGGGCGCCGTAAACAAGAGACTGTCCAGCCGGTCCAGCATCCCGCCGTGCGCGGGAATCAGCGCCCCCGAGTCCTTGACCCCCGCGCTCCGCTTCAGGGCCGATTCAGCCAGGTCGCCCAGGACCCCTGCGCCGGTGAGCAGGAGGCCGGCCGCCAGACAGTCGGCCAGGCTGAAGGACGGCAGGAACCAGAGGCGCGCCCCCACCGCCGCCAGGACGGCCAGCACGGCGCCTCCGATCAGGCCTTCCACGGTTTTGTTCGGGCTGACGATTGGCGCCAGTTTCCGGCGGCCCAGGCTCATCCCGGCGTAGTAGGCCCCCGTATCGCCGGCCCAGGTGACGAGCAGGAGGAAAAAAATCAAGAACTCACCTCCGGCCAGGGCGCGGATCAGCAGCAGGCTGCCCATCGTCAGGCCGATGTACAGGACGCCGCAGACCAGCACGGCGGTGTCCGCAAGCCCCCGCGTGAGCTCGCGGGGGGACGCCAGCCGGTACGTCAACAAGACGGCCACGGTCAGGAGGAAGACCGACCGTTCGGACAGAGCGCCCGGCCACTGCAGGCTGACGAGCAGGAGTCCGGTCAACCCGAGCCCCAGGCCCATGCCGATCCGGTCCGACCCCTCGCGAAAGTGCAGGCGGTAGAACTCCGCCAACGCCAGCAGGGCTGCGGCTCCCACGAGGGCGAAGAATGCGGTTGGGGGCAAATACCGAACCAGGAAGTAAAAGAGCGGGATAAAGACGAGGGCCGGATAGACGCGCCGCCCGTCGAGTCGCCTGGCGGTCGTAGACGCCGCCTCTGGCCTGTTCGTCGTTTGTGCGAGACCCACCGGTGCTCCGAGTCACAGCCTGCTCTGCGGGGAAACGGCGTCCGGCACCTGGCCGAACCGCCGTTCACGCTTCTGGTACTCGAGCAGGGCGAGCAGGCCTTCGCGCCGGCGGAAGTCCGGCCAGAGCGTCGGGGTGAAGAACATCTCGGTGTAGGCCAGTTGCCAGAGGAGGAAGTTGCTGATCCGGGTCTCGCCGCTGGTTCTGATCAACAGGTCCGGGTCCGGCAGGCCGTGCGTGGAGAGGTAGCCTTCCAGGAAGGCTTCGTCGATCATCTCCGGCTGGACCTTGCCTTCCTGGACGTCTTCCGCCAGGCGTCGCACTGCGTCCACGATTTCGGATCGGCCGCCGTAGCTGAGCGCGACGTTCAACATCAGCTTGTCCAGGTGCGCGGTCGCCCGCTCCACTTTCCGGACCCAGTTGAGGGCGGAGGAGGGGAGGGAATCCACGCGGCCGATGGCTTTGAAGCGGGCGCCTTTCCTGATCAACTCCTCCATTTCGTTCTGCAGATACTGCTCCAGCAGCATCATCAAGGCGTTGATCTCGAGGGCCGGCCGCTTCCAGTTCTCCTGCGAGAAGGCGTAGATCGTGAGGGCGCCGATCCCCAGGTCACGGCAGAGGGTGATGATCTCGCGGACCGATTTGATGCCCTCGGCGTGACCGGCGATGCGGGGCAGGCCGCGCAGTTCCGCCCACCGGCCGTTCCCATCCATGATGATCGCGATGTGGCGAGGCAGGAGGTCCGGATTCAGGAGCGAGAACAGTTCGTCGTCCGAGAGGTGCTCGATGTTGGTGTCAGTCCCTTTGGCCATGCCGTTGCAGGTGGTCCTTTTCCCTTAGTATCGTTTCGCTGGAAACGGGCGGAGACTGATCGGCGGCAGGCTTAGTCTAATCAGCGGGAGGCTGAAAGTCAAACGATATCAGCCGGAAAAAGCAAGGGTTTCCGGCAAGAGGGCCGTTGCGCCGCTGGAAATGTATGGGCTATACTCGCCCCTACGACTGGAGGGCTCACTCGACATGGCTCAGGATCAGGCAACAGACCTCGCCCTATTCGGCTTCAGCGATCAAGCGGTCCAGCGCGCCCTGGGGAAGGTGAAGGTGCGCGAGGTGGACTATGCCGACCTCTACTTCGAGTCCCGCGTCTCGGAGTCGGTCTCGATGGAGGAAGGCATCGTCAAGCGGGCGGTCAAGAGCCTGTCCCAGGGGGTCGGCGTCCGGGCCACCGCGGGCGAGAAAACCGGCTTTGCCTATTCCGACGAGCTGACGCAGCGCGACCTCGAGATCGCGGCGGACGCCGCCCGCTATATCGCCGGCTCCCCGCAGAGCAGCGGACCGGTGCCGGCCACCCACCGTGAGCGGCCCATCCGGGACCTCTATCCCACCGAGCCGTCGGTCGCCGAGATCGCCACGAGCGAGCGGGTGGAGCTGCTGAACCTGATCGATGCGGAGGCCCGCCGCTACGACCCGCGCATCACAAACGTCATGGCCTCCTTCAACCACGAGTACAAGCGCGTGGTGGTGGCGACGACCGAGGGACTGGTGGTGGGCGACGTGCAACCCCTCTCGCGGCTGCAGGTCACCTGCATTGCGGAGGAGAACGGGAACCGGCAGATCGGCACCTTCGGCGGCGGCGGGCGGGTCGGGTTCGCCTTTTACCGCGAGAAGGACCGGTACCGCCACTATGCGAGGGAGGCGGCCAGACAGGCCGTTCTCAACCTCGGCGCGGTGGAGGCTCCGGCCGGCGTGATGCCGGTCGTCCTGGCGGGCGGCTGGCCCGGCATCCTGCTCCACGAGGCGATCGGGCACGGGCTGGAGGCGGACTTCAACCGGCGCAAGACGTCCGCTTTTACGAACCTGATCGGCAAGCGGGTCGCCTCGGACGTCTGCACGATCGTGGACGACGGGACGATCCCGTTGCGGCGCGGGTCCCTCAACATGGACGACGAAGGCACGCCGACCAGCCGCACGGTCCTGATCGAGAAGGGCATTCTCAAGGGCTACATCACGGACCGCCTCAACGCCAAGCTGATGGGCATTCCCCTGACCGGCAACGGCCGGCGCGAAGACTTCCAGAGCGTGCCTCTGCCGCGGATGACCAACACCTTCATGCTGGCCGGCGAATCGGACCCGCAGGACATCCTCCGCTCGGTCAAGCGCGGGCTCTACGCGGTCTCGTTCGGGGGCGGGCAGGTGGACATCACCAACGGCAAGTTCGTCTTCTCGGCCAGCGAAGCCTATTTGATCGAGGATGGACGGGTGACCAGGCCGGTCAAGGGAGCCACCCTCATCGGCAGCGGGCCGGAGATCCTGACCAAAGTCTCGATGGTGGGCCACGACCTGAAGCTGGACGAGGGGATCGGGACCTGCGGCAAGGACGGGCAGTCGGTGCCGGTCGGCGTGGGACTGCCGACGATACGCATCGATGAGATCACGGTCGGGGGCACCCAAGGTTAGTAAGATTTAGAAGGGGCCGGAACAAGACAGGAGCGACATGCCGGGCAAAGAAGTCATCGTCGAGCAGCATTACCGCCAACTGGCGGGCGATCTGCTCGCGCGCGCCAAAAAACAAGGGGCCACGGAAGCCGATGTCGTGATCGTCGACGGGGAGAACTTTTCCGTCCAGGTGCGGCTCTCTTCGGTGGATCGCCTGACCAAGGCCAGGGAAAAACGGCTGGGGCTGCGGGTGTTCTTCGGTAAACGGTCCGCCAGCGCCGCCACGTCCGATTTCTCCTCCGACTCGCTGGAGCGGCTGGTGGCCGACACCTGCTCGCTGGCCTCCGCCGTGGCGGAAGACGGGATGTCGGGGCTGCCGGCCGGGGACCTGATGGCGCGGGACCTGCCGGAGTTGGACCTCTATGATCCGACCGCCCTGACGACCGAACAGCAGATCGAGCTGGCGCGTCGCGCCGAGGCGGCGGCGCTGGCCGAGGACGCGCGGATCACCAATTCGGAGGGGGCCGACTTCAATTCGTCCGCCGGCCGCGTCATCCTGGGCAACAGCCACGGGTTTCTGGGAGAGTACAAAAGCTCCAGCTTCTCCGTCTCCGTGTCGCCGGTGGCCACCGAGCCCGGCAACGGCGGCATGCAGCGGGATTCCTGGTACGATGTGCGGCGAAAGTTTGCGCGCCTGGCCAGTCCGGAATCGGTGGGGAAAGAAGCAGCCCGGCGGACGGTGCGGCGACTGGGGTCTCGAAAAGTCGCCACCAGGCGGGCGCCGGTGGTGTTCGATCAGGAGATGGCCGGCAGCCTGCTCAGCAACCTCTGCGGCGCGGTTTCGGGCTATGCGCTCTACAAGGGAACCTCGTTCCTGATCGGACAACTGGGCAAGAAGCTGGCGCCGGACTTCGTCACCGTCTATGACGACGGCCGCATGGCCGGCGGTTTGGGGTCCAGACCGTTTGACGGGGAAGGGCTGGCCACGAGGAAAACGACGGTGGTCGAGCGGGGCGTGCTGACCAGCTACCTGACGGATACCTATTCGGGGCGCAAACTGGGGTTGCCGTCCACCGGCAACGCCTCCCGCGGGGTGGGTGAAAGCCCCTCGGTGGGACCGACCAATTTTTATCTGGTGCCGGGGACGACTTCTCCGGCCGACATCATCCGGTCCGTCCGCGAAGGCCTCTACGTCACCGAGCTGATCGGGTTCGGCGTCAACATGGTCACGGGCGATTACTCGCGCGGGGCGGCCGGGTTCTGGATCGAGAACGGAGAGCTGACCTACCCGGTGGAAGAAATCACGATCGCCGGCAATCTGAAGCAGATGTTCGCCGACATCGAGGTGGTGGGCAACGATCTGGAGTTTCGAGGCCGCATCGCCAGCCCCACCGTCAAGATCGGCGCAATGACGATCGCGGG
>CAZKHY010000006.1:12466-33718 GCA_964552455.1 uncultured Nitrospira sp. | reverse complement strand
TTCGAGGCCGCATCGCCAGCCCCACCGTCAAGATCGGCGCAATGACGATCGCGGGGAACTGACACAGCGCAAGGGCGAATGGCCGGAGATTCTTTCTGGCTATCGACGGGCGGCGACCTGGGCCGACAGAGCCACAACGCATTGATAGCGGCGGCGCTCACGGCCGTCATAACCGCGGCGGACGCCTTGGCTCGCGGGGAGGGCGACATGCGAATCAGCTCGACGGCGTTCAGCAACCAGAGTGCGATTCCGGCAGTGTATACCTGCGAGGGTAAGGACATTTCGCCGCCGCTGGCGTGGTCGGACCTCCCGGCTGGCACCAAGAGCCTGGCGCTGATTGTTGATGACCCGGATGCCCCGGACCCGGCCGCGCCGAAAATGACCTGGGTGCACTGGGTTCTCTATAACCTGCCGGCCACGAACGGCGGGCTGTCGGAAGGCGTGAAGGCGCTGCCAGCCGGAACAAAGGAAGGCTTGAATGACTGGAAGCGAACCGGCTACGGCGGACCGTGCCCGCCGATCGGCCGCCACCGCTACTTCCATAAGCTCTACGCGCTGGATGCCGTGCTGCCGGACCTCAAGCAGCCGACCAAGGCAAAGCTCGAAGAGGCGATGAAGGGCCACGTCATCGGCGAGGCGCAGTTGATGGGGACGTATCGGAAGAGCAGGTAGAATTCCTCCAAGATCGCCGGGATGATGATCGCGGGGAACTAAGACGATAAGGAGGGGGCGCGCTATGCGACGTGCATGGAGCTGGGTTCTTCTGGTGATGCTGGTGCTGCCCGGCGTGAGCTTCGCAGCCGATTTTCGGCTTACCAGTCCCACGATCAAGGATCAGGGCGCCATCGGCAATGAGCACGTCTACAACGGTTTCGGGTGCAGCGGCCGCAATGTGTCGCCGGAGCTGCGGTGGGAGCGGGCGCCCAAGGAGACCAAAAGTTTTGCCGTGACGGTCTACGATCCTGATGCGCCGACTGGAAGCGGCTGGTGGCACTGGATCATCTTCAACATTCCTCCAAGCGTCACCTCGCTGCCCGCGGGCGCCGGCAAGCCGGACAGTGGGGGCGCGCCTCCGGCCAGCATACAGAGCATGACCGATTTCGGTCAGCCCGGCTACGGCGGGCCTTGCCCTCCAGCAGGCGATAAGCCCCACCGGTATATCTTTACCGTATACGCGCTGAAAGTGGATCGGCTTCCTTTAGAGAAGGGGGCGTCTGGTGCGATGGCCGGTTTCTATCTGAATCAGAACGCGTTGGGCAAGGCGTCCTTCACGGCCAAGTACGGGCGCTGAGTCCAAGGAGCGACGACGAGATGCTGGGACACGTGTCCGGCCTTTCTCAAGCAGCATGAAGGAACTAATGGCCGGCAACCAATGGCCGGTAGCCTAGAGCTACTCGCTGTTGGTTAAGGAGAGTTAATGGCGCTGAACGTCGAAGATGCCACAAAGATGCTCCAATTGCTCACCTCCCGCTACGACCAGCGGGAATGGCGGAAGAAGATCGAAAAGACCCTGAGCCTGCCGGCGACGGGGGTGGGCGACGAAGTCCAGCGCGCGCTGTTTCTCTACCTCAAGCACGGGCTCAAGGCCTACAAATCCCGCCGGGCCGACCCGGACTCCTGGATCGTGGGGGGCTATGCCACGAAAGAAGTCATCGAGCGGGCCAAGTACGATCCCACGGCCGTCGGGCCGGCGATCACGAAAGAGGACGTGGCGGCGTTCGGCGTGGACCCGGGGCCTGAAGTGGACGCGGCCTGGTGGGACGACATGCTGGTGGCCTGGTTCGAGGAGCCGGAAGAGCCGCAGGAAGAAAATCAAGAAGCTGAGTCGGAAGGCGCCTCATCGGACGCGGCAGAAGCGGCCAAAGCCGCAGAGGCTGGGCCGGAGAACAGGCAGCCCACCGCGGCCGACAAGAAGAAGGCCAAAGGCTAGCGGAAGCCTCGATTACGTGCGTCTCCGGGTCGGGCTCTTCTCACCGCTGCAAATCGACCAGGTGCAGCTTGACCCGTTCCCCCAGCAGATCCAGGCCCGGCAGTAACTGGGGAGTCTGCTCCACGTTCATCCGCCGGGCCGCCAATTCCACCTGGGGCTTGACGTAAGAGTAGAGCTCCTCGACCTCCACCGCCCCGTCTTTGTTGAAATCCGCCTCGCCCTGGAGCCCCTTCAGAAAATAATAGGTGAAGAGGCCGTGCCGCTTGTCCTGATAGGCGGAGCTGATATGGTTGCCGGCCGCCGCGGAGAGGACCATCATGTTCTCGGTCGCCAGCAGGGGGTTTTCGACCGCCATCAACATGGGGCGCGTGCCCTTGGAGATCACCGAGCGCCCTCCCGCTCCGGAAAAACAGGAATCCATCACGACCGTGACCTGCTTGGCCGGCAGGCTGCCGAGGGTCTTGTAGAGGCGCTTCAGCGGGTAGGCGGTGTCTTCCAGATAGGCGGGATCGCCGTTGTAGGGCACGAGGAAGGCCTGGTTGGTGTTGGGATCAGGAGCCCCGTGGCCTCCGTAATAGACGAAGACTTCCGCGTCTTTGTCGTGTCCCACTTGCCTGGGCAGCCACCGTTCGAAGCGCGCTTCGAGGTCGGACTTGGTCACCCGGTCGTTGAGCATCAGGACGATGTTCTGTTCACGATAACCCAGCGACGTGACCAGGTACTTCTTGACCATCTCGGCGTCGCGCCTGGCATAGTCCACCCGGGGCAGGTCGCGGTAATCCTCCACCCCCACCACCACCGCATAGGCATGGAGCTTCGGCGCGATCTTGGTCGAGGGGGGCGCCAGCTCGGCGTCGATCCTGGCGAGCTCGGCCCCGCCGAAGACCTCGGATGAGTCGGCGACCGCCCCCTTCGCGGGCGCTTTCAGGCTGGCCAGGTATTCGGCCTGTACGTGCTCGACCAGCGGAGGCAGGAGGCCGGCCGTCACCGGGGGGATGGCGACGGACCGCACAATGATGTCCAGGGATTCTGCGCGCTTGATCCCGGACCCCTCCTTCCTGACGCTCACCTTCTCGGTTTTCTTCCAGGCCAGGGCGCCCGTGTGCACGTTGAACAGCCTGGCCTGCAGCTTCATCTCCACGTCGTACTGCGAGCCGAACAGGAAGGCCGGCGTGTCGGCGGCAAACTCCTTCACTTCCCCCGTCAGCAGCAGGTCCGCATGCTGCGCCCGGGCCGCCGCCATGACCTGCTCCGGGTCTGGCTCCCGGCCCCCTTGGGAAGGGACGGTCAGAACGACCACGTCTTTGAAGACCTGCGTGCGGGCCAGCGTGTCCTTGATCGTGGCTTGAAACGTACGTTCGACATGCTCGCTCAGGGCGGCGCCTTCGTGCGTGACCTTGTCCACGTCGATCGGTCCTATCGCCAGGACGACCGGCACCTCCTGCTCCTTGACGGGAAAGGAGAGGGCGGGGGCGGAAATATCCGGCACGCAGGCGCCGGTCAGGCTCCCGCAGAGCAGGAGACACAGGCTCAAGAAGAAAGGACGATGGTGTGGCTTGCGCATAGCTGTTCCCGCGAAGACCTTTACCGCGTGTACTTCACCACTTTCCCCTTCACGTAGACGCATCGGGCAAAGGGGGATTCGGAGGAGCCGGAGGACACCTGGATCATGGCATCGCCCCCCTTGCCCTTGATCGCGTCCTCGATGAGCGAAGCCACCGGCTTGGGGTTGGAGATCGGGATGATCAAGAACGTGTAGCCGCAGGAGGAGAATTCTTCCGCCCCGCCCAGTTCCACGTACTTGCCCGTGATCGGCATGGTGGAGGGCGCGACCGCGCCGGGATAGGAGCAGGCCGCGCCGAGGCAGGCCAGCAGCGCCGCGGCCACCCACAGGCGGGTCTTCCGCGCCCGCAACGTGATGAACGAGCTGTGCGCCGGCGACTTCATCGGGTGTTCTTGACCGCCAGGCCGGTGACGATGGTGCAGGTGTTCCACATGATCGGGAGCGGGAAGAGGGCGGACCGCTCTTCCACCGTGACGCCGATCAGGGCGTCGGCTCCTTTCTCCTTCACGAGTCGTTCGATGAGCTCGTCGGGCGCGTCCCTGAGGCCGAGCGGCAAAAACAGGAAATGATAGCTGCAGTCGGATTCCTCAACCGGGCCGATCACCGTGTAGGTCGGCGTGACGGGCGCCGAGGCCGTGGCGATCCCCACCGGGTGCCGGCTGATCATGCAGGCGGCCAGCGCTAGGCAGCAAAGAACGAGGCAAGTCCCTTCGAAGATGATCCGGAGATTCATGGTGAATCCAGAGGATCCGTCACGGCATTCACGACCGACGGGAGGGTACTTCTAGCAAGAAGCGAGAAGGGTGTCAACGAGGGGAGCGAGGATGAAAGAACGGCGGGGCAAGGCTGCGATCAGGAGCCGAACAAGTCCATCTGGACCTGCTGCACCGGCTGCGGCTGCTGTTGGGCCGGCTGGGAGTCGGCAAAAAGACCGGTTGGTTGTGACGGGGCCGGTGGCGGCCCGGCGTTGAGCCGGTCGAGATAGGCCTTCAATTTTTTGAAATCCTCCACCAGCGGCTCGCGCAGATTTCCCTGGTGCAAGGCGGCGGCCGGGTGCAGCAAGGGGAACAGCACGAAATCTTTCAGGCTGATGGCCTGCCCTCGCACCTTCGTGATCCCCACCTTCTTTTCCAACAGAGTCTGCGTGGCCCAGTTGCCGAGCGAGCAGACCAGCTTCGGCTTGATCAGCTGGATCTGCTGCAGGAGGAAGGGCTTGCAGGTGTCCACTTCGTCCTGCTCCGGGTCCCGGTTGTTCGGCGGACGGCACTTGATTACGTTCGCGATGTAGATCTCGGAGCGGGAGAGGCCGGCGGACTGGAGCAGCTCGTTCAGCAGCTTGCCGGCCGCGCCGACGAAGGGCTCTCCCTGCCGGTCCTCGTGGAAGCCCGGCGCTTCGCCCACGAACATGATCGAGGCCTGGGGATTGCCGACGCCGAAAACCACCTGGGTCCGGCCGAGCTTGGACAGCTTGCAGAGCTTGCAATTATAGAGCGAAGCGCCGAGTTCCTGGAGGGTCATGCTCTGCTCGAACGGTGGTTGGATAGCGTGAGCAGGTGCATCTTAGGTATCCGAAAAAAATTTGTCAATGATAAGACATGGTGTGGGGAGTATGAGGTAGAGGAATGGCCAGTATTGTACAGTTTAATAGTGGTGGTGGGGGGGTATTGCCCATAAGCCGCATCAGAAAAAAGCAAACAGGCCTGAACGGTTTTGAACAATCAAGCGTCCCTTTTTGTGCATCCGTGCGCAAAATGCTCAAAGATGTGAACCTCTGAACCTGTTGCTGAAAAGTTGCACGCGTGGCAGCAGTTCCAACAAGCGGTAGCACAAGGGATTTTTAAACCATAAGGCGGCGTTCTCATCGATCTTTACATCCATGACGTCAAACAGGCATGCAACTTTTGTGGTTTGAATAATGCACAAAAGTTGCACGAACGATGTCTAGCTTCGTATAAGGCCAAACACTCAGGGGATATCAGGGTTCTACATCCTAAAAATAACTGTGCGGACATATCTGCTATGTGCCCAACGAAAGCCGGATTTTTTGATGTTTCAGTTATCCGATTGGATGCCGATCTGTATCAGTTTCGGTACAGCTAACGAGGAGACTTCTCATTTAATTGCGTCTGGAATGGGAGGGCTCAATTTTACAATCTCGCATGAAATTGAGGGGATGGGTTGCCAATTACTTGATAAGGAGGCATTCGGTATAAATGGTACAGCGCTTGCTGGTCGCATGGTTCGGCAAGTTGTGTCAGTGAATTATGCGGCAGAAACATGTCGAGGGAGTCGCTGCCTGCAGTTTGGGGGAGAAGAAACCATGGAGAAAATCAGGGTATTGATTATCCATGCAGACCGTCTAGTTCGGGAGGCATTGGCATTTTTTGTCCGGTCGCAGCAAGCAAGACTGAAGTTGGTCGGGAGCGTCGCTGACTGGGGAGAGATCAGACCCAATTATCACCTGTGGGCTCTATCTCCCGACGTTATTCTTTTGTGTCCTCATGCTTCAACGCACGATGATCTTGGGGAAATCCATCGAGTCTGCAAGATGTATTCAGATGCAAAGGTGCTGATCCTTGGCTTGCCTCGATCAAAACCTGTAACAGGGGGGCATCAAGGTATTGAGGACGACGAGGCCAATGGATACTTCTTAGGGGAGGCGTCGTTAGAAAATCTGCTCAACCATATGCTGACCGTGGTATCGAAAAAGGTTCTGGCTCCCGTTACAGCCGGTGGTGGCCTCCTTGCTGCTGGTGTCGAAATGGGAGCAAGGAGAAGGGGGCAACGTCAGGCCGTGGACCTGGTGCATCTTACCCGTCGTGAGCGCGAGATCATTGCATTGCTTGAGAAAGGGTTGTGCAATAAAGAAATTGCCGTGAGCTTACATATTGAGATTCAAACGGTCAAAAACCATGTTCATTCTATACTTGAAAAGCTCCGGGTGAAGGGGCGTCGAGAGGTGGTCCGGTATGTCATAGAGAACAGGTTGTTGGCTAGCATGGGGTGACTCAGCAGATTCCCTTAGGCATGTCAGGAATTGCTCCCATTCTATCCTTCCCTCTGTCTTAGGACTCATCTCTCCGGCAGATGGGTACTAGTACCTCTTTCAAATTGACAAGCCAAAGTAGCGAACGTACATTGCCGCGTGCAATGTAGACGAATGGCGAAGGTTCGCTTTATGGCGTTCTCCTTCGTTTTCTTTCCACGTGTCCTTCACGCCGTCCCTGCAGCTTTCACGTTGCAGGTTCTTTCCACAAATAACAGCATGCCGGTCCGTTTAAGGAGGATGGCGTCCGCCCTTTGCACGCCACTGCCAGCATCGTTATTAGGTTCTGCAGTTCGCGCGTGAAGTCAGGTTCATGTTGAGGGGGGAAGAAATGGCAGGGCAGCGTGAGAAAGTGGTCGCACTGAACGTCAAGCTCGCTCCAGTGGACAATTCAGACCAGCCGGTTTCGGCAAACTACACGGCTGTGATGGTGGCACAGGGCATTGCCTATTTGGACTTTGGGTTCATCGAGCCTGGTGCGCTGGCGCTGATAGTGCGTGCGGCGCAGGATGGCAAGCCGGTCCCGAAGGCGCTGCAGGGGAAACTCGGCGTGCGCGTGTCCATGAGCCTCGACGTGGTCCAGCGTCTGCATCAGCAACTGCAGCAGGTCCTGGTGGGTCTGCGTGAAAAGAGAGAAGGTGAGCCCTAACTGCATCGCACAAGAGTTTGGGAGAGGCTTGTGGCAGAGCCGAAACGCCGAACGCAGGGGAAGGGGAACAATGGGGGATCTGCCGCCGCGCGGGTGGAGGCCGATACCGGCCTGCTCTGTCTGCTGATTCTCGCCCGGTTCTTCGATCTTCCTGCCGATGGTTCACAACTCCGCCGTCAATTCGGCGAATCCGGCACACTCCTTACCGAGAACAATCTCCTCCGGGCTGCCAAGCACCTTGGCCTGAAGGCTGGACTACTCGTGACGGAATGGGCGCACCTTAGTCGTACGCCGCTGCCGGCAATGGTCCAGTACACAGATGGACGCTACGTGGTACTGGCCAAGATCGAGGAGGAAAAAGCCCTTGTTCACGATCCCCTTGAAGGTCGTCCGTTGGTGCTCTCCCGTGAGGCGTTTGCAGCAGCCTGGAGCGGGCGGCTGCTCCTCTTCACCAAGCGGGCACACCTCCGGCCCCAAGATCTCAAATTTGACTTCACCTGGTTCATTCCGGCGGTCGTCAAATACCGATGCTTGCTGGGAGAAGTGCTGCTGTCCTCCTTCGTTCTCCAACTGTTCGCGCTTTTGACGCCTCTATTCACTCAGGTCGTCATCGACAAGGTGCTGGTACACAAAGGCTTCACCACCTTGCATGTGCTCGCGATTGGCATGGTCGCGCTCGCGCTGTTTGATGCGCTGCTGAGCGGGCTCCGCACCTATCTCTTCTCGCACACCACCAACCGCATCGATGTAGGACTCGGCGCGCAACTGTTTCGGCACATCCTGTCTCTCCCTTTGGCATATTTCGAAGCGCGCCGCGTGGGCGACACAGTCGCACGTGTCCGGGAACTTGAACACATCCGCCAGTTTCTGACGAGCAATTCCATGACGGTCGTCCTGGATCTCGTTTTCACCGTCGTCTTTCTCGGGGTCATGTGGTTCTACAGCCCCATTTTGACCTTGGTAGTCCTGTGCTCAATGCCGCTCTATGCATTGCTTTCAATCGTGATAACACCGATCATCCGCGCACGCTTGAACGAGAAGTTTAATCGGGGGGCGGAGAACCAATCGTTTTTGGTGGAAGCGATCAGCGGCATTCAGACCGTCAAGGCGCTGGCCGTAGAGCCGCCGCTCCAGCGGCGATGGGATGAACAACTGGCGAGCTATGTCCGAGCCAGCTTCCGAGCCACCAGTTTGATCACTGTGACGAGCCAAATCGCTTCGTTCATTCAGAAGACGACAACCATCGCCGTTCTATGGGTGGGAGCCTATCAGGTCATCGATGGCGACCTGAGCATCGGACAGTTGATCGCGTTTAACATGTTGTCGGGGCAAGTCACCAGCCCGCTCTTGCGGATCGTGAACCTCTGGCAGGAGTTCCAGCAGGTCGGGATCTCCGTCCAGAGGCTGGGAGATGTCCTCAATACCCAGCCGGAGCCCTCCTACAATCCGAACCGCACCACGTTGCCTCGTTTGGCAGGGCAAGTCGTCTTTAACGACGTGACGTTCCGGTATCGCCCCGATGGCCCGGAGATCCTGCGCAAGGTGTCTTTCGCCGTCCAGCCTGGTCAGGTGATTGGCATCGTCGGACGGTCAGGGTCTGGCAAGAGTACCATCGCGAAACTGATCCAGCGGCTGTATGTCCCGGAACGCGGACAGGTCTTGGTGGACGGTGTGGATCTTGCTCAAGTCGATCCGGCCTGGCTGCGCCGGCAAGTCGGGGTGGTCCTCCAGGAGAATTTTCTGTTCAACCGTTCCGTGCGGGACAACATCGCGCTCACCGATCCTGGGATTTCCATGGAGCGGGTCATCCAGGCGG
Organism: uncultured Nitrospira sp.; assembly: GCA_964552455.1. Classification (GTDB taxonomy): domain Bacteria; phylum Nitrospirota; class Nitrospiria; order Nitrospirales; family Nitrospiraceae; genus VGXG01. The sequence goes on along the minus strand of CAZKHY010000006.1, from coordinate 24,713 downwards.
CGCAACTGGCCGGCGCTCATGAATTCATTCTGGCGTTATCCGAAGGCTATGACACCATGGTCGGCGAGCACGGGTGCTCATTATCCGGCGGCCAACGCCAACGGATCGCCATTGCCCGTGCGTTGGTGGCCAATCCACGGATTTTGATCTTTGACGAAGCCACCAGCGCGCTGGATTATGAATCCGAAGCCATGATCCAACAGAACATGGCCCAGATCTGTAAAGGCCGGACGGTCTTCATTATCGCCCATCGACTCAGTACCGTCCGTCCCGCCCACCGCATCTATGTGATCGAGAAGGGCGAGATCCTCGAAGAGGGGGGCCACGATGAGTTGCTCAAGCGGAACGGGTTCTATGCCCGTTTGCACAAACATCAGGATGGGCGTTTTGCGGTGGTTTAGATGAGGACCGGGCAGACACTCGCACGACATCTCGCGGTCTGGCGCGCAGCCTGGCGGGCCGAAGCCAGTCGGGCACTCGGCACGGTCCCGACGGGCCGAGCGGTGGAGTTCCTCCCGGCCGCGTTGGAGATTCAGGAGGCGCCGCCGTCGCCTATCGGCAGAGCCATCCTCTGGACGATCATGACCGTGTGTGCCGTTGCTGTCGTCTGGGCTTACGTCGGCTGGATTGATATTGTCGCCGTGGCTCAAGGCAAGATCATCCCCAGTGGCTACTCCAAGGTGATCCAACCCTTCGAGACCGGCCTCATCGCCGCCATCCATGTCCAGGATGGGCAGGTGGTCAAAAAGGGCGAGGTACTGATCGATCTCGATCCCACGCAGAATCGAGCCGATCACGAACGAGCCGCCAACGAATACCGATCCGCCAAAGTTGAAGCGGCCCGGCTGCGTGCGTTGATTGCCGGCCGGAACACGTTCGTCCCGCCCTCGGACGGCGATCCGCAGTTCATCGCCTTGCAGCAGCAGATGTTGCGTGACCAATGGACCGAGTATCAAGCGCGCGTTGACGCCGCCCGGCACCTGATCGAACAGCGGAAAGCCGCGCTTGACGCGACCATAGAGAACATCCGGCGCTTGGAAACCACCGTCCCCATGGAGGCCGAGCGAGCCGAGGCCTATAAGAAGCTTTTCGACAATCAGTACGTGTCCCGGATGGATTATCTCCAATTCGAGGAGCAGCGGATTGATAAGGCGCAGGAACTGGCAGGGCAGAAGAAGAAGCGCATCCAGGATCAGGCCGCTCTGGCAGAAGCGGAGAAGAACTATCGCGTCCTGGTCGCAGAGTTCCAGCAGACCAAACAAGCCGAGCTGTCGACGACCGAAACGAAGGCTGCCTCGCTGGCGCAGGACGTCGTGAAGGCCGGGCAAAAGACCGAATGGCAGAAACTCACGGCCCCGATCGACGGGGTCGTGCAGCAACTGGCCGTGCACACGGTCGGCGGGGTCGTCACACCGGCGCAGCAGCTCCTGCTCGTTGTCCCCCAAGACCATCCCATCGAGGTCGAGGCACAAGTCGAGAACAAAGATGTCGGATTCGTCAAAGAAGGCCAGCCGGTCGAAGTCAAAGTCGAAACCTTTCCTTTTACCATCTACGGCACGATTCCCGGCACGGTTCTCAGTGTGTCGGACGACGCGGTGCCGCTCGATACCGACAAAGATAAGAAACGGGACGGACTGGTGTATGCCGCGCGGGTCAGCATGGACCGAGCCACGATTGAGGTTCAGGGCAAGCCGGTGAATCTCTCGCCCGGCATGGCGGTGACGGTAGAGATCAAGACAGGTCAGCGCCGCGTGATCGAGTTCTTGCTGAGTCCACTCTTGAAATCGGTCAAAGAGAGTTTGCGGGAACGGTAAGAAAACTGTGGCTATGCCTAGATGCAAAAATGGCAAAAGTTTCCAAATGTCTCCATCAACAACTACAGCAAGTTCTGGTGAGCTTGAGTGGGAAGAGGGAAACAAGCGGTGACACACCAAATTTATGGTCTGGCGAGGTGGGTAGAAGAACAGGAATGGAAACAATGACGGAAAGGATGGCGGTATGATGAAGATCTCTAATCGATTTTTGCTCTTGCTGACGTTGGTCGGGGTCTGCTCGTATGTGCAGGCTCAGCAGGGAGGCCAGCTGCCGCTATCAGGTGCTCCAACAGTCCAGGCCGCGTCGCCGTCTGCCCAGCAGAATTCCGATGACATCAGTGCCTGGACCTATGGTCCGGAGGCGGCTGCGCGGTTTGGTCGCCCCGTGCTCAACGAGCCAGCGCCGACAGGCGCTATTGCCGTCAATTTTCAGGTTCAGCAGGTGGAAGAACTGGACCGGTGCGTGTTCCACGTCTATCTCGACAACGGCTTGCAGATTGATGACCCCGAGCGACCTGTTGGATTTCTTCCATTCACATATCCCCTCTCCTGGTTCTTCTTGAAACTCTCCCCGGAAGATCAACAGATGGTCGAGGCCATGTATCTATCCAGATATAAAGAGCGCCGAGCGTTTCTGAAGCTTCCCACAGGTGAGGAAGAGCCAGTCGCCGTCTTACATAGCCGTTTCAGCCTGTACCCCGACGTAGCGAGGATGTCCCTGCTGAGCGATTGCGAGCGGGTTCCCAGACCCACAGGTCAAGTCAGCCTTCACCTCCGCACAAAAGACAAGTCGTTTCACGTTGTGGATCTGCCGGGAGCATTTCTCGAACGTGTGCAGGCAACGCTGGCTGCGTGGCGCCGGCCACAGGCTAAACTGGATGCTGCTGGACTGGTAGATCCAAATGTCTGGAGCTACACGCCGGAGTTCGCGAAGCGATTCGGCTTGCCGCCATTAGACGAGCCACCGCCGATTGGTGCCGAAGCGGTCTCATTTCGCGTGGAGAAGTACCACAAGACTGAAGAGGCCTGTCTGCTCGATGTATACCTGAACGATGCAACCCCGCTGCGCTTGCCAGAGGCTGAAACAGGGTTCATGGGACAACATGCTCTCTTCCACAGTTATCTCAGTTCACGAAGCAAGGCAGATTGGAACCACCGTCGAGCCATTGCTACTTCATACAGTAGGCCGTTTGATAACGAATTCTTCGCAATCCAAGAAGTTACCGATGAGCGAGAGCGTAAATCTCTGGCCGCTCGTGCTTCTCAAATGAGAGATCCTAAGGCGTTTCGCCATATTGCCGGAGATACCTATCGTATAAGCCTTCGAAGTCCCATCAAGGATGTTGGGCATCGGAGACATGCTGTTCCAGGCCTGACCTACATGGTTTTTGACATTGGGTGCATGACGCCTTATCCGCACAGGGATAAAAAAATCGGGGTGGCGATTACTAAAATTGATGGGTCGCAACATGAAATTCTGTTGCCCACAGAGTTCTTAGACCGCTTATATGAGAACTGGAAAGTGCGCCATGATATTCCCTTCAAGCAGCGGTTACTTCCAAAGAAGTTTCGCGAGAAAGAAATGTCGTGAAAGCGAATAAGAGGGTGATCATCTATTAAGACTTTGACGGAGATCCACATGCCGACTTTTAATGACTATTTAGCGCTCTCAAGTGCGGTCTATCAAGACGACAGTCAGGTTCCTCTGGCGTGGACGTTAATCCTGCCGTCCGACCCAAATGCCAACGGCTATCAAGGACGCGCTTTCTTTAACGCGGCCACTAACGAAATCGTCTTAGTGAACCGGGGAACAGATGAGCTGAGGGATCTTGTCAGCGGCGCTCAAATTTTACTAGATTTCACCCCCGATCAATATGCTGATGCCGAGAGGTTTTATAATGATGTAAAGGCTGAAGCGATAAGTAGAGGTGCAACCCTCACCATCACTGGGCACTCACTGGGTGGCTCCTTGACCCAACTGCTTGTAGCTAACCATACGGGAGATTCCTTCAACGGCCAGCCTCTGTCCGGTGTCACCTTTAACGCCCTCGGTGCTAAATCACTTCTCAATGACTACGGCCTCAATGTCAATGCTACCTATAGCGTCATGAATTTTTTGACGCCGACCGATCCGATTGGAAAGGTGAAGGATCATATCGGTACTGTAGATATCTCACTGCCCATTCCGCCGTTTAATGTGCCATCCGTGATCCTTCCGCCGGCCTTCTTGGTCAATCTTTTTCTTGAGGCGCACGAGATCACGAGCATTCCCGAGGGTTTCCTGATCAAGGATACGCCGACAGAGCCATCCGAGTTCACCGTGGTGGGCAATCAATTGATTCAGACTTTTGTCAAAGATCGAGGGTTTGCACCGGACATCAATGGCGTGGTGCTTCTGGGAGGCAATAAAGATGAGCTGGGCCTGGTGATTGATGGGGGTGCGGAGAACGACTTGATCTTCGGGGGCGAACAGCATGATTTGTTGACCGGACAGGCTGGCGATGATGTTCTCTACGGGGGTGATGGCAACGATACGCTCATCGGCAATTCTGGTGCCGATATCATGCTGGGTGAGGCTGGAGATGACACTTACGCTGTAGAAAACTCCGGCGACCGGGTGATCGAGGCGGCAAACGAAGGCATCGACACAGTCATCAGCGAAGTCAGCTTCACGCTCCCCGACAATGTCGAAAATCTCACCCTCACGGGTGCTGCTGTCACTGGCACGGGTAATGACCTGAACAACACGATCACAGGCAATGTAGCGAACAACATTCTGGCCGGTGGGCAGGGGAATGACACACTGCTCGGCGGGGCGGGCTTCGATACCTACCTCTACAACGCCGGAGATGGGAGCGACACCATCGAGGATTCGGATGGGCGCGGGGCGATTCTGGTGGATGGGCATCTCCTGCAGGGTGGGGTTCACAAAGCGGACGATGCGCCCAATATCTATACAAGCCTGGATGGGAGCATGCAGTTCCAAGTCATCGGCGGCGATCTGTATGTGAATGTGGATGGTAACCAGATTAAGGTCAATCAGAACTTTCAGAGCGGCCAACTCGGCATCCGGCTGTACGAGGAGCCGACGTATGGGCCGGTGACGCGAACCTCGTTCACGAAAGAAGTGGCGGATCCGAACAACCCCTGGCAGATGATCACCGTTCCGTTCTTTGATGATCAGGGCAATGACTCGCGTTCATCGGCCCTGCAGCCAGCAATGGGTGACGACAACAATCTGGTGCATGCGCTGGGAGGCGCCGATTTCGTGCTGGGCGGTGCGGGTGACGATCAGCTCTATGGCGACGACGGTAACGATACGCTGTATGGTGGGCTGGGGGACGACCGGCTGTATGGCGGCACCGGCAGCGATGTCCTGGTCGGGGATGACTCGGCTGATCCGAATAGCGGGGGTCGTGATTATCTGGATGGGGGCGACGGTGATGACTTGATGCAAGGCAACGCCGGTGCGGATGTCCTGATCGGCGGATCGGGGAACGACAACCTCAACGGTGATGATCCCTTTGCCCAGAACCTGGGCATGAATGATGATTTTCTGGATGGTGGAGAGGGAGATGACCAATTGCATGGGGCAGCCGGCAGCGATGTGCTGCAACTAGAAAGGATGGCGGCATGACAAAGAAGGCTGTTCGGTTCCTGTTCGCGCTTGCGCTGATTGTAGCGATGGTCTTTGCTGTACAGGCGGGGCTGACCGAAACGCCACTGCCTGCGCCAATACCACAACTGCCTGTGCCGGCAACAGTGCCCCCGCAAGATCCACTGATGCCGGATGATATCAGCGCGTGGACCTACACACCTGAGTTCGCCGAGCGGTTTAGGAAGCTGAAGCTGAAAGAGCCGGGGCCCACCGGAGCCTATGCCGTCAATTTCCAAGTGCAGCAAATCGAGGAACTCGATCGGTGTGTGCTCAACGTCTTTCTGGATAACCAGTTGCCGATCGATTACCCAGAAGGTCCCGTAGGCTTTCTGTCGTTCACCTACCCGATGTCATGGGCGTTTCTGAAACTGTCACCTGCGGATCAGCAGGCCGTGGATGCGGCGTACTTCTCAAAGTACCGGGAGCGGCGGGCGATGCTCCTGCATGGAGCGGGCGAGGAGCCGCTGCCCTTCTTTCAATACCGGAATAGTCTCTATCCCGGCGTGGCTGTGATCACGCTCGCCGTAGACTGTGCTCGCGTCCCGGCTCTTAGGAGTCCGCTGCGAATCCAGTTGCGCACAACGACAGATGGATTCCATGAAGTCGGATTACCTGAGCATTGGCTCGGCTGGGTACTGAGCATATCGCAAACGTGGCGCCGTCCTACTGCCAAGCTTGACCCGACCAATCTGGCCGATCCCAATGTCTGGAGTTATACACCAGAGTTCGCCAAGCGGTTCGGATTGTCGTCGTCGAATGATCCACCACCTATAGGTGCGCAGGCGGTGGCCTTTCGCGTGGAGCGGTATCACAAAGACGAAAAGGCCTGCATTTTAGATGTGTATATCGATGATGCAACTCCTCTTGTGTACCCTGAAGCGGAAAGCGGCTTTGCTGGGCCTCACGCACGGCTCCACTACTTTTTGTTACCGCCAAAGGACAAAACTGACAGAGTCAATTGGTACAGTTCCTATTCCGTTCACGGAAATACTGAGCTGTTTACCATTCGTGAATTGAAGACTGAACGCGAGCAGAAGGCCCATCCCTTTAGGCAACGACTAAACGGAAGTACTTTCCGCGTCGGATTACAGAGCCCATTCGTCTTTGAGCAATATCGTAGGCATGTTCTGCCTGGTCTCTCGTATATCGCGTTCAGCATAGGCTGCTTTGAACCACCTTCGCCGCACAAGGGATCAGTGGGCGCGGCCATTGTCAAGACAGACGGCACCAAACACGAAATCGGGTTACCGATGCCGTTTATGGACAGGGCATTTGTGAAGTGGCGTGAACTGGTTAACATCCCTTTTCGGTGCAAGTACCCCAAGCTATACCCTCGTGAACATTGCGAGAACCGAGTGAACTGACCATCGTGAAAGGAGGCTGCTATGCCGACGTTTAATGATTTTATAAATCTTAGCGGGGCAGTTTATGGGAATCCACCTCCGGACACTGTAACCATTGACATGCCAGGTGACCCCACCAGTTCTCATACGTGGGTCTTGCTTCTGAAGTCTCCTCCAAATAGCAGCGGATACTTTGGTGCTGCGTACCAAAATACTGTGACGAATGAGATTGTCCTGGTGAATCGGGGCACAAATGATCTGTTAGACGTTGTCAACGATGCGGAAATGCTGCTGGATATAGTTCCAGCTCAATTGGATGACGCACAGGATTTCTACAACCAAGTCAAGCAGGAAGCAATAACGAGGGGTGCCACCCTTTCTGTTACCGGCCATTCGTTCGGCGGGTCGCTGACAGAGTTATTGGTCGCAACGCATACGAATGATGAAATCAATGGCTTCCGGGTATTTGGACAAACCTTCAATGCGTTGGGGACGAAGGGACTTCTCGATAATCTGGGACTGCCAGATACCAGTTATGCAGTTACGAACTGGGTGGTGCCCACTGACGTGGTCGGCAACTTGGCGGAACACATCGGCGATATGGCAACACTCGAAAGCCTGCCATTTTCCTATACCTATCTGGCGGGACCGCCTGGCCTGCTGAACTTCGCGTACGATAGCCATTCAATCGACAAGGTGTTGGATGACTTCAATACCGACAATGCCCACCCGCTGTTGCAGGAGACGAAAGAGTTCCTGATCAAGACCTTTGTGACCGATCCCGGGTTTGCCGTGGCCATTGACGGCAAGGTAGAAGTCGGCGGCAATAACCGCATCAATGTCGGAAACGCGCTCAATGGGACCTCACAGAATGATTTGCTGTTCGGAGGCTTGCCTGACGATCTGATCCACGGCGATGATGGGAATGACGTGATTTATGCGGGACAAGGGAACGATACGATCTGGGGCGATGCGGGCGCCGACATCATGCTGGGTGAGCAGGGCAATGACACGTATGTCGTGGATGATCCCGGCGATCGAGTAATCGAGGTGGCTCTTGAGGGTACGGATACAGTGGCGAGTACGGTCCGCTACACCCTGCCAGCGAATGTGGAACAACTGATCTTACAGGGAAGTGATCCGATCGATGGGACGGGCAATGAGCTCAACAATGTCCTCATCGGCAACAACGCCGCGAACATCCTGGACGGTGGTCTGGGGGCCGATTCAATGGCCGGTGGTGCCGGCGATGATACCTACATCGTGGACAACGTCGGCGACATTGTGAATGAGGCAACCAACGAGGGTACAGATACGGTGCGGAGCTCGGTGACCTACGTCTTGCCCGCCAATATGGAAAATCTTGTACTAACGGGGACAACTGTCATTAATGGGACTGGTAATGACTTGAACAATATTCTGACAGGTAATGACGCGGCCAATGAGCTTGCTGGCGGACGGGGGGACGACACACTCAAAGGCGGCGCGGGTTTCGACACCTATCTCTACAACGCCGGAGATGGAAACGACACCATCGCGGATTCGGATGGGCGCGGGGCGATTCTGGTGGATGGGCATCTCCTGCAGGGTGGGGTTCACAAAGCGGACGATGCGCCCAATATCTATACAAGCCTGGATGGGAGCATGCAGTTCCAAGTCATCGGCGGCGATCTGTATGTGAATGTGGATGGTAACCAGATTAAGGTCAATCAGAACTTTCAGAGCGGCCAACTCGGCATCCGGCTGTACGAGGAGCCGACGTATGGGCCGGTGACGCGAACCTCGTTCACGAAAGAAGTGGCGGATCCGAACAACCCCTGGCAGATGATCACCGTTCCGTTCTTTGATGATCAGGGCAATGACTCGCGTTCATCGGCCCTGCAGCCAGCAATGGGTGACGACAACAATCTGGTGCATGCGCTGGGAGGCGCCGATTTCGTGCTGGGCGGTGCGGGTGACGATCAGCTCTATGGCGACGACGGTAACGATACGCTGTATGGTGGGCTGGGGGACGACCGGCTGTATGGCGGCACCGGCAGCGATGTCCTGGTCGGGGATGACTCGGCTGATCCGAATAGCGGGGGTCGTGATTATCTGGATGGGGGCGACGGTGATGACTTGATGCAAGGCAACGCCGGTGCGGATGTCCTGATCGGCGGATCGGGGAACGACAACCTCAACGGTGATGATCCCTTTGCCCAGAACCTGGGCATGAATGATGATTTTCTTTATGGTGGCGAGGGGAATGACGAGTTACACGGGGCGGCTGGCGCCGACGTTCTCTCTGGTGGCAGCGGCAACGATCTGCTGATCGGCGATCAGCCCAACGCTCCGTCCACTGACGGTGGGAGCGACTCGCTCGATGGCGGTGAGGGTGATGATCAGTTGTTTGGGGTCTTTGGGGACGATGTCCTCATGGGAGGCCTGGGCAACGACCAGATCTTTGGCCAAGACGGCAATGACGTGCTCTACGGCGATGATGGGACGGATCCCCAGGCGCCCACCGGCAACCCGCTCACCGTCTTTAACGACGTTCTGTATGGGGGTGAAGGAGACGACATTCTGTATGGTGGGGCAGGAGACGATCGCTTATGGGGCGATGGGTTGAATAGTCCCAGTGCTGATAGTGTCGTAGGCGGGCGGGACATTCTCGACGGTGGGGATGGGAATGATGTTCTCGATGGCGGCCAGAACAGCGATGTCCTCTATGGCGGAGCCGGGAATGATAGCCTCGATGGAGGGACGGGTGATGATCTGCTGATAGGCGGAGTTGGCGACGATACCTATGTCTACAATCCGGGGCAAGGGGTGGATTTGATTATTGACACAGCGGCGCCAGGGGAAGGCAACACACTCGTGCTCAATGGCGCCAGTCTCAATATCGTAAGTTCAGGCCTCTTAAATCTTCTGGTAACGGCCAGCCGCGATACTATGGTATTGCAGTATGGTGAGAACGAAGTCCACATTGGAAATTTCGATCCATTGGATGTGTTGGGAACCCATGCGATTGACACATTTGTTGCAGGGGAAACGCTGGCCTATGCCCAACTGGTGGCAGCGCGCGGATTTCTCTTTAACGGTACCTCCGACAGTGAGGAAATCGTCGGGACCAATGTCGTGGATCAGATTTACGGGAAGGAAGGGAATGACCGACTCTTCGGAGAAGCCGGCGATGATCATCTCTATGGCAACGGTGGGGATGATCGGCTGGAGGGCGGGGCGGGAAACGACATACTGTTCGGCGGAGAGTTTGGCGGCGGATCCGTTGGACTCGATGGAGGGAATGACATACTGGACGGCGGGGAAGGTGACGATGAGCTGTATGGCGGGGATGGACAGGATGTGCTCAGCGGTGGAATGGGAAACGACATTCTTCGTGGTGATGGGTACCATGCAGCTATTCAGCCGGACTTTGCGGTGGGGCCGTTCCAGGACACCCTGGATGGGAGCGATGGGGACGATCTTCTCTATGGAGAATTGGGAGATGATGTCCTCACAGGCGGAGCGGGCAATGACGTGCTGATGGGGGATGATGTGTATGGGCATATCACCCCCGGCAATACGTTTGTGTATGATCGAGTCTTCACAAGCGGTCCCTATGGCACCAGTGCCTATTTCGGCCCCGGCGGCAACGATCTGCTCGACGGTGGGGAAGGAGACGATGACCTCTATGGAGGTGCTGGGGATGACACTCTACTAGGTGGGGATGGTAATGATCGGTTGTTCAGCGATCGCGTCTCCGCCTCGAACATTGTAAGCGATCCTCGGATATTCGAGGCGTGGGGCAATGACGTGCTGGATGGCGGGGATGGGGATGATATCCTGGATGCCGGCCTTGGCAATGATGTGTTGGTGGGAGGCGTCGGTAATGACAGTTTGTTCGGCGGAGATGGTAATGACCGGCTCGAAGGCGGTGAGGGCGATGATCAGTTGTTCGGTGATGAAGGCGGATTTACCTTCGGTGTGGGGGATGACACGTTGCTAGGCGGTGAGGGAAGTGATCAGCTTTTTGGTGGAGAGGGCAATGACCTCTTGGATGGTGGAAGCGGCAATGACCGATTGGATGGCTATGCCGGCAACGATATCTATCTTTTCGGACGCGGGGCTGGTCAAGATACGGTCAATGACTGGAATGTCACTGGCTCGGACGTGGATACCATTCTGATGGCTCCCGATGTTCGAGTCGGAGACGTTCTGGTCTACGCGGATCAAGATGGCGGGCTTGTACTTTCTATTAATGGCACAACGGATCAGATTTCCTTGCGTGGATTCTTGGGCGATCCCTCCAGCCGGAATAAACAAGTCCTTTTCTCGGATGGCACTGCGTGGGATGCGGCCTCGCTCATCAGTCGAGCAGAGGGTCTCACGTTGACTGGCACCGAATTCGACGATTTCCTGTTTGGGACGGACCTGAACGATTCCCTGATTGGCTTAGAAGGGAATGACTTTCTGGATGGTGGAGCTGGCGCCGATAGACTATCTGGCGGTTCAGGCGATGACACTTATGTTGTGGACAATCCAGGCGACACCGTAGTCGAAGTTATCGGAGAGGGGATGGATACCGTTGAGAGTTCAGTGAGCTACACCTTGAGCGCGAACGTCGAGAACTTGACGTTGACTGGGAATGATCCGATCAATGGGGTCGGCAATAACGCCGACAACATCCTGATCGGCAACAGCGCGGACAATGTGCTGGACGGCGGCGCCGGCGACGATACTCTGTGGGGTGGTCAGAGTGGAGGTGGCGGGGGACCGGCCGCGTTTGCCGCGACCTTCGCTGAGGTGGGCGGTTCTGGCGCGGGCGGTTCCGGCGACGACCTGCTCATCGGCGGGGCGGGCGATGACACCTACCTGTTCAACGTCGGCGATGGGGTGGACACCATTGTGGATGAGGCCCTGCCTGGTGAGGGTAACCGTATCCAGTTCGGCGAGGGCATCGTCCAGGGGGACCTGGCGTTCTCAGTGGCGGCGAATATCTTGACGATCACTGTGGGGGCTCAAGGTGACGCAATCATTCTGGAGAACTTTGATTCCACGAACGCCCACGGCTCATTGGTCGTTGATATCTTGGATTTTGCCGATGGCAGCCAGGTGAACCTGCGCGACCTCCTTCCTGTTGCCAATGTCATTGCTGGTACAGATGCCAGTGACGTGCTAGCCGGCACTGACGGGAATGATCAGATCGACGCCGGTGATGGTGATGATGTCGCGTACGCAGATGCCGGCAACGACTCCATGAGCGGCGGCGAGGGCAACGACTATGTGGACGGGGGAGTCGGCGACGACACCTTGACCGGCGGGGCGGGCAATGACACGCTGGTGGGCCGGGAGGGAGCGGATAGGCTCGATGGTGGCGATGGGGATGACACGCTCTATGTGGATGTGGAAGACCTGTCCGTCACCGGCGGGGCCGGCCATGACTTGGTCCTGGT
>CAZKHY010000006.1:10380-12366 GCA_964552455.1 uncultured Nitrospira sp. | reverse complement strand
CCTCTATGAATTTGCCCCAGGATTTGGCCAGGATCAAGTCTATGATCATGACGCGACGCAAGGCAACGCCGACCGGATAGCCTTCGGGAGCAACATCAACCCGTTGGATTTAATCTTCGACCGCACCGGTGATTCACTCGCCATCCAGCGATTCAACTCCAACGATTCTGTGACGGTCCAGAACTGGTACGTGGGCGCAGATGACCAAATTGAGAGTATCCAGGCGGGCGACGGCAGCGTTCTGGCAAACCAACAGGTGCAGCAACTTATCCAGGCGATGGCCGGCTTCACGACGCAGACGGGGCTTACGTGGGGGCAGGGCATCGCCCAACGTCCGCAGGATGTCCAGGCTATTCTCGCTGCTAACTGGCAACCAACTGAGCAGCACTAGAGAAAAGATCGCGGCACTTTCAGACCACGCAGCTAGATCAGAAAAGAGGGCGACGGCCAGAGTTTGTTCTTGCTTATTCGCCGGTTTATAGGGTAGAGGAGAGACAGGCACGCGCATGGCGCGGACCGGCGAGGAATGAGGGCCATGACACCACGGGTGGCGATTGCTCTGGTGGCTGGAGCGCTCGGAGGGGTGAGCGCTATAGCCGGTCCCTGCCTGGCGCAGACTCTGTCCATTCCTTCCAGCACGCAGAACGAAGTCGCGCTGAATCCGGCTGCCGGCTCGCAGCTTTCCACGACGCCCGGCACGGTGACTCCCGTCACGCCCAACCTTGCGCCCCAGCCGGGGCTGACTCCGGGAGTTGCTGCTCCCACGCCCGGGGTGACGCAAAGCTCGAGTGCCGGGAATTTGTTCGGAGCGGCTGGCCGGGGGTTGCCGGGGATGTCCGGCGGCTCGCCCTTGAACGCGCCGATGGGCGCCCAGGACCTCTCGACACGCTATATGAGACCTCCGGTGATCGGACCGTTGGAGTGCGACCTGTCCCTCGATCCTGCCTGTCTGTGAATGACCTGATCCGAACAAGTTGACGTACGCGCCGGCGTGCGGGGCGGTTAGAAGCTCGCTGCCTCTCCAGAGGGGCTGCTTGTGTCGGCCCGCCAGCCGAGCGGACGGAATTCCACCCGCTCCGGGATTTTCGATTGCGTGGGACCGATCTGGGGTGAGGGACGCTCGGCGAGGGTCGTCGTGAGCGTGCGGTAGGCGCCGTCCCGCTTGATCTTCAGTTCGATCGTCTGTCCGACCTTGAGATCCTTGAACACTTTGGCATATTGATCGGGCGAGGCGACGTCGAGCCCGTTCACCGCGACGAGGATATCCCCGCCCAGGACCCAGGTGTCGCCGTTCAGGGCAACGTGCACGTCCCCGGCCCGCAGGCCGATCCGCTCGGCCGGGCTCCCTTTCGCGACGCCCGAGACCAGCAAGCCGCGGGTCAGCGGCAGCGCGAACAGGTTGATGACTTCATCGGAGAGGAGCTTGCCGGTGATGCCGAGCCAGGGCCGGACGATGCGGCCCTGGGCCCGCAGCTCCGCGGCGACGGCCTTGGCCTGGTTGATCGGGATGGCGAAGCCGATGTTCTGCGCGCCGGCCAGGATCGCGGTGTTGATGCCGATCACGCGCCCGTCCGTGTCGACCAGCGGTCCGCCGCTGTTGCCGGGATTGATGGCGGCGCTGGTTTGGATCACGCGGTCCTGCAGCCGGACCGCGGCGCCCGGGGTCGTGCCCAGCCCGCTGATGATGCCGGTGGACAGCACGTAGCCCAACCCGAACGGGTGGCCGATGGCCAGGACCTTCTGTCCGACCTCCAGGTGGTCCGAATCGCCGAGCCGCGCGACGGCGTGGGCGCCCTTGGGAACGGCTGCCCGCAGCAGCGCCAGGTCCGTGATCGGGTCGCTGCCCACGATCTCGGCCGGCACCTGCTGGCCGTCGTAGAACACCGCGCGCACCTTCGTCGAGCCTTCCACCACGTGGGCGTTGGTCAGGATCAGGCCTTGTTCGTCCAACAAAAGTCCCGACCCGATGGCGCCCCCGACGTCGCC
>CAZKHY010000006.1:0-10280 GCA_964552455.1 uncultured Nitrospira sp. | reverse complement strand
CGCCCCCGACGTCGCCGGCCATGGGGCTTCCGTTGAGTTGGGCCGCGGTGATCAGGACGGTGGCCGGCGCGACTTTCTTATAGATCCGGATGGTGTTCTCCTGTTCCGGGTCCTTGACCTCTGCGGCGGTCGGCGCGGCGTCCGGGAGGCCGAAGAGAGACCACAGCGCGAGTCCCGCGGAGAGCTGTTGGAGTCGGTTCGTGACCGTTCTTGTCATGGGCGGCTCCTGAGGTGAGAGGCTTGTGCCGCCCGTTATCGTCCGGATGGGGCTCCGACTTGAGTGCCTGTTGCGGGAGGCTTGGAAGGGTTGTGTGCGATCGGCTCAGGGCTTGGCTGCGATGATCCGGGCGCAGAGGTCGCCGCTCTTGACGGCGCTCTCGAGCGTAGGGGGAAGGCCCGTGTCGGTCCAATCTCCGGCCAGGAGCAGGTTGGGGAAAGGGCTCTGTTGGAGGGGCCTCAGGGGGGCGGCTCCCGGCCCGACCGAGAGATAGGCCTGCGGCTGCCTGACGATCCGGTAGTCCTTCGCCTTGGCGGCGGGCGCGGAGGGAAACGCGTAGCCGACCTCGCCGAGGGCCAGCTCCAGCAGCTCTTGATCCGGCCGGGCCAGCAAGTCCGCCCTGCCGACGGCGACCAGCGACAGATGGCTCCGCTTGGCGGGAGAATCCGGGTCGGTCCGGCTGATGATCCAGTGGAAGGTGCGTTCGGCCAGCAGCAGCAGACGGGGAGCCGGAAGCCCCTGTTCCATCCAGAGATGGACCGTGAGGGTCGGCACCTCGGTCAACTGCGTGACTTGCTGGAAATACGCGAACCGGGTCAGGGCCCGCTCCGGCAGCACCCGCGCCAGGGAGCGGGGCGGCAGCGCCGCGAGGTACCAATCCGCCGTGAGGACCTCCCCGCTGCGGAGCTGGACCCCGCTGACGCGGTGGGACTCGAATCGGATCTGGTCCGCCGCCGTCTCCAACCGGATCGTCGCGCCGGACTTCAGCAGTTGTTCACGGGCCGGGTCCAGGAGCAGCAGGCGGACGCTGCAGTCGGGAATGGCGAGGCGGCCGTGCCGCCTGGCGGAGAGAAAGCAGCGGACGAGCTGGGTGAGAAACGTCGAGGCCGAGACCGAGCCGAGGTCGTCCCCGACCAGGAACCGGGCCAGGGGGGTCCAGATTTGATCGCGCGCCGCTTGGGACTGGCCGGTCCCGGCCAGCCAGGCGTCGGCGGTGCGGTGTTCGAGGTCCGGCTGGAGCGGAGGGTCGCCTTCCCAGGTCCGTTCAAGGAACATCAAGAGGCGCCAGCGGTCCGCGAGCGGCAACCCGCTGAATGCCGCCAGGCCCAGGAGCGCATGGAACGGGGCCGGGAGCCAGGGACGGCGGAGCGGGGCGGTGCGGCTGCCGGGGAGAAGGAATTCAACGTGCAGCCGGGGGAGAAAGCGGACCAGCTTGGTCGTGCCGAGGGTGTCGAGCAAGGAACGGGTCGCCTGCTGGCAGCCCATCAACACGGTGGGAATGGTGTCGGCGTCGGCATGGATGAGCCGGCCTCCGAGTTCGCTCCCCTGCTCCAGCAGCGTGACGGCCTGGCCCTGGGCGCTCAGCCGCAGGGCGGCGGTCAGGCCGGCCGGACCGCCGCCGATGATCAGGACCGTGCGTTTCATGGGGGCGACAGGGGCCTCCTGTAGCTCAGGGTCTTACGGCCTTACGAGAGGAGCGAACGCAGCCAGACGCCGGTCGCAATCGCCATGCGATGGGACGGCGCCAGGCTGACGCGGGGGCCGAAGACCCGATAGCCGGACCTGTCGATGCGGTCCAGGATGCGGCTGTAGACGCCCCGCATGATTTCCGCGACGGTCAGCGCGCGGCGGTCGGCGGGGGGCAACTGCTCCGACACGCTCCTGGCCTTGTCGTAGAATTCATGAGCCCGGGCCGACTCGTATCGCATGAGGTCCAGAAACTGCGGGCTGTAGGTCCGCGCCAGCAACTCCTCTTCCCGGTAGCCGAAGCGGGCCAGGTCCTCCTGGGGCAGGTAGATCCGTCCGCGCTCCGCATCGGCGCGCAGGTCCCGCAGAATATTGGTGAGCTGGAAGGCGATGCCCAGGTTCACGGCGTAGTCCTGCGCCAGCGGCGACCTGGTGCCGAAGACTTTCAGACAGATCAGCCCCACCACCGAGGCGACCCGGTAGCAATAGCGGTAGAGTTCCTCGAAGGTGGCGTAGCGCGTCGTGGTCAGGTCCATCTCCACGCCCGCGAGAAGCTCCTCGAAGTAGTCCCGGGGGATCGCGAGACGCCGGACGTGCTCCGCCAGGCTGATCGTGACCGGAAAGGTCGGGGTTCCCTGATAGGCGGCCGCCAGCTCCCGGCGCCACTGCCGGAGCGCTTCGCGCGGGTCGCTGCCGGCCGGCGCATCATCGACCGCGCTGTCCACTTCACGGCAGAACGCATAGACGGTGTACATGGCCTCGCGGCCGGCCCGCGGGAGGAACAAAAACGAATAGTAGAAGTTGCTCCCGCTTTGTTTGGTGACGGTGGTGCAGTACGTCTGTGCTTCGGAGAGGGTCATGGTCATGAGGCGGGGCGGTTGCGGGAGGGGACGCGGAGGACTCCCGGCGGCAAGGCCTGTCCGAACAGGGACGGGTGGCACAGCGCCGCCAGCGTGGCCACTCCTTCCACGAGGCGAGGGCCGGGCCGGCTGAACTGGGAGCCGGAATCGACGGCGAAAACCCGCTCGTTCCGGACCGCCGGAAGGGTCTGCCAACCGGGCCAGCGGGACGGGATTTGGAGCTGCGCACATTCTTGCAAGGTCCGGGAGGCCGAGAAGCCGCAGGGCATCAGGATCAGCACGTCGGGCTGGGCGGCCAGCACCGTCTCCCACGTGATCCGCTCGGAGGGCGCGCCGGCCCGGCCGAGGCCGTTCACGCCCCCGGCCCATTCGACCATCTCCGGCACCCAATGGCCCGGCGCATAGAGGGGATCGAGCCATTCGAGGCAGGCGACCTTGGGGCGCTCCCGCACCGGCTCGATCCGGTCGCGGATGGACTGCAGACGGGCCCGCAGCGTGGCGGCCAGCGAACGAGCCGGGGATTGCTTCCCGGTCGCCCCGCCGATCCGCTCCACGTCGGTCAGGATGTCTTCCAGGCTGGTGGGGTTCAACGTCAGGAGCCGAGGTTCCTGCGGCAAGAGGCCGAGGGCCCGCTGCAATTGGGCGGGGGTGATCGCGCAGACGTTGCACAGGTCCTGGGTGATGACCAGGTCCGGCTGTAGGCGGTGAAAGAGATCCTCGTCGAGCCGATAGAGGGAATGGCCCTGTTGCAGCGTCTCCCGCACCAGGCGATCGATCTCGGGGCTCGCGGTCCGCTCCGAATCGACGGCGGCGCGCACGAGCACGGGTTTGCGCCGCACTTCGGGGGGGTAATCGCATTCGTGGCTGACGCCGACCAGCTCCTCGGCCAGGCCCAAGGCCGCGACCACTTCGGTGGCGCCGGGCAAGAGCGAGCAAATCCTCATGGCCTGTTGGCTCCTCCGTCTTCGTTCCAGAGCCGGCCGGCCAGTTCCGTGAGGTTGACGTCCGCGAGCGAGGAGGTGACGGCCTCCGCTTCCCGCAGGTCCTGGGCTCCGTGCGTGTTGGCCACGGCCAGGACCTTCATGCCGGCGGCGTGGGCCGCCCTGATGCCGGGGAGCGAGTCCTCGATGACCAGGCAGTCAGCGGCGGTGAGCAGGGGTTGCCCCTCCGGCCTGCGCCGGTTGAGCGAGGCCAAGGCATGGAGGAACCCTTCCGGGTCCGGCTTCCCGCGCGTGACGTCTTCGGCGCTCGTGATGTGCTCGAACTCCTTCCGGATGCCGGCCTGCTCCAGGATGAACTCGATCTCCTGCCGGAGCGCTCCGGAGGCGATCGCGAGGCGGTACCGGCCGGCTGCTTCGCGGACCAGCTCCCGGACGCCGGGAAAAATCACGAGGTGCTGCCGGATGTGGTCGAGGTAGGCGCGCGCTTTGCGGGCCACCAGCTCGTCGATCGCGGCTTGGGAGGCCGGCCGGCCGTGGGCGGCCAGGAATGCGGCGAAACAGCCCTTGTCGTCGTACCCCAGATAGTCGGCGTAGTATTCTTCCTTCGACATGAAGAGCCCGATGTCACCCAGCACGCGCTGGAACATCGCGCAGTGGATCGGCTCGTTGTCCGCCACCACGCCGTCGAAGTCGAAGATGATCGCACGCAGCATGGTTGTCTCGCCAAGTCAGACAGTTTGACAGTTCCAAAGCCCCCGCATGCGAGGGCGTTCAGACTGTGCGGCTGTCACGTTTGCAGCTTCCCAACGCAAAAGGATGAGGGCGACATTATAGCATAGCCCGTCGTCCAGGCTCGCCCGTCAACGCTGCCTTCGGCACAGGCCGGGCTTGGGAACCCTATCGAAGCGAACGAAGGATTATTACGGGGCGGAAGGTCAGCGTTTGGCCGCCTTGAGCTGCTTTTCGGCGATCCAGCCGGTGGTGCCCTGCTGTGTGCGGACCGCATAAACCCAGAGGTTGCCGCGCAATTCTCCGTCCACGACGGTCAGGGTGGCGTTGGAACTGACCATGGGACCGGGTCTGGTGCGTCCTGGATCGTTGCTGAGAGACACGGCTGCGGCGGGCAGCATGGGGTCCGGGACAACCATGACCCGCTGTCCTTCGCTGAACAGCGGCGACGGGGCGGCGGCAAGAGGCGGGGCAGGGGGGGCCTTGGCAGCCTGGACCGGCGGCACCATGGGTGCTGCCGGGGACGAGGGAGTCGGCGTGGCCGTCTGAGGCGCCGACGGCGCCGTCGGCATTGGAGCAGGATTCGACGGGGCCGGTGGGGCTGGTGCGGACGAGGCAGGCGCAGGGGAATTGGCCGCCGACTTGGCCTGAGTCGCCGGTGGCGGAGCCGGTGTCGGGACGGCCTCCGTGCCCTGGCCCATCATGTCCATCACCAAGTCGGGATTCATGGCGAGGTAGCCCCCGCCGATGGCGACGACGGCCAGCACGACCCAGAGAAAAGGCCGTTGACCGGAGGGCTTTTCCGGTTCATCGGGGGAATCCCCTTCGCCGGCGGTCTTGTCCGGATCGTCCATTTCGTCGAGATCCAGGTCAGGCTCCGGTTCGCGGGCGAACAGGATGCTCCAGGCAGGGAGACCGCTCACTGCTGCTGGGAAGCCGGGCTGACTGACCATCGAACGTCCTCCATACCACGCTTGCGAGTACCGCCTGCCTCGATCAGATGCAGGCGGAGAGGTTTTTTGCCTCCAGTGAATGTCGATTATCGGTCGGCGGATCGGCGTCCGGGGTCATACATACCATCGCCGGGGATGCCTGTCAAACAATCAAAGTCATTTGGAAAGGATTTGCAAAGCAAGGTGGCAAAGGGATGGGGCCATGCCCCGGCATGACGCGGATCAAGCCGCAAGCGGCTGATCAGGCGATCGTGAGGCCGGCGTACCCGACGACCTGATCACGCTCGCCGCTGATGTCGCCGGAGGTGGCATAGCGGACCAGCGATCCGCCGCTGGCTCCCAGGGCGCGGGCTGCGTGGAGGACGGCCAGGGTGGCTCCGAACCCGCACATGGTGATCCGGTGTTGCCGGACCGCGGCTCCAAGACCGGAGGGGTCCAGGCGCCGGATGGCCTCGATCGCATGCCGGTCCTTCGCCCGGACGATCGGGTCCGGCTCATAGTGAGTCAGGTCGGTGCTGGCGATCAGCAGAGGCCCGGCTTCATCGGCCTGCCGGACCCCGCGGCTCCTGATGATCCGGGCCAGACACAGGCCGAACTCCTCGTAGGCCGTCTGGGGGGCATGGCCGAACACGACCGGGACGATGCGGACGTCCGGACGCAGTCGGTATAGAAACGGAAGCTGCACCTCCAGGCAATGTTCGTAGAGGTGTGCGGACGTGTCGGCCTCCGCCTTCGGACAGTCGGCCAGGAGGGCTGCGACCAGGTCGCTGTCCACGTGCACGGCTCCCCCGGGGATCAGCCAGGTGCCGCCGGGGTACACGGACAGGGGGGGGCCGAGACCCTGGTGGTTCGGGCCGATCAGGACGACGGTGGAAGGGATGGACACCCTGGCGTACACCGCGCCGGCCACGTGCCCGGAGTACATCAATCCCGCGTGGGGGCTCACCAGGGCCACGGCCGGTTGCGCGGTGGCCGTCGGATCCAGGTAGCGGGCGACGTCGGCGGCGAGGGTCTCGGGCGACGCGCTGTAGAATTGGCCGGCGACGGCTGGCTGTCGGATCATGGTCACAGCAAAGAAGTTTTCAGTGTTCAGTAAGAGGATTTGAAGCTAGGCATGCCGAATCCGAAGTGCGCGCTTGCCACGCAAACTGATTCCTG
Source organism: uncultured Nitrospira sp. (assembly GCA_964552455.1). Lineage (GTDB taxonomy): Bacteria > Nitrospirota > Nitrospiria > Nitrospirales > Nitrospiraceae > VGXG01. Next base: position 3,955 of record CAZKHY010000006.1, on the reverse strand, counting down.
AGCGCTGTAAACCGCATGCTGGTTCAGCAATACTGCACGTTGGCACAGGACAAGACCTGCTTCTCGCGGCTGCCCGTGCGGAAGACCGTGATGCCCTTGCAGCCCAGACGGTAAGCCAGGAGGAAGGCCGAAGCCACGTCGGCCTTGGTGGCGGTGCGCGGCAGGTTGATCGTCTTGGAGACGCCGCTGTCGCTGTATTTCTGAAAGGCCGCCTGCATCCGGACGTGGTGTTCCGGCGAGACGTCATGGGCGGTGACGAACAGGCGGCGCAGGCCCCAGGGAATCTCCGAGAGGCCCTGGATGGACTCGTTGGCGGCAACCCGATCGAGGAGGCGCGTGGAGTAGATGCCGGCGGCCTTGGCCTGCCGCGCGAACTCCGGGTGGACCGTGACCAGGCGGACGTCCTCCATCACCGTCCGGACGAAGCTGACGCCGTAGAGCGGCTCGATCCCGGGCGAGCAGTCCGCAATGATGCTGAGCGTCCCGGTCGGCGCGACCGTGGTGACGGTGGCGTTGCGCAGGCGCTGCCCTTCGGACTCCAGGCGGCTGCCTTTGAAGTTCGGGAACAAGCCGCGCTCGCGCGCCAGTTCCGCGGAGGCGGCGCGGGCCTGCTCCCACACGAAGCGCATCAGCCGCTCGCCCGTGGCCAGCGCCTCGTCGCTGTCATAGGGGATGCCCAACCGGATGAGCAGGTCGGCGAAGCCCATGACCCCCAGGCCGATCTTGCGGTTGCCTTTCGTGACGGCCGCGATGTCGGACAGGGGATAGTGGTTCATGTCGATCACGTCGTCCAGGAAGCGCACCGCCGGCGGGATCACCTCGGCCAGGCGATCGAAATCAATCGAGGCCTGCTTGGATCGGGCGCGGGGTCCGGAGGGGGCGGTGACGAAGTGCGCCAGGTTGATGGAGCCGAGGGTGCAGGACTCGAAGGGCAGCAGCGGCTGTTCGCCGCAAGGATTCGTGGCTTCGATGCGGCCGATGTGCGGGGTGGGGTTGTGGGCGTTGATCGTGTCCAGGAAGACGACGCCGGGCTCTCCGGATCGCCACGCGGCTTCCACCAAACGGTCGAAGACCTCTTCCGCCTTCAGACGGCCGACCGGGCGTCCGGTGCGGGGGTTGACGAGGGCGTAGTCCTTGCGCTGGGTGAGCGCACGCATGAAGGCGTCCGTGATCCCGACCGAGATGTTGAAGTTCGTCAGCTCCTTGGGGTCCTGCTTGGTCTGGATGAACTCGAGAATGTCCGGATGATCCACGCGCAGGATGCCCATGTTGGCCCCGCGCCTGGTCCCTCCCTGCTTGATCACCTCGGTCGCCATGTTGAAGACGCGCATGAAGGAGACCGGACCGGAGGCGACGCCGCTGGTCGTGGAGACCCGGTCGTGCCTGGGGCGAAGGCGGCTGAAGGAAAAGCCGGTCCCGCCGCCGGATTGGTGGATGAGGGCCTGGTTCTTGACTTCGTCGAAGATGGACTCCAGCGAATCCTCCACCGGCAGCACGAAGCAGGCCGACAGTTGCTGGAGTTCGCGGCCGGCGTTCATGAGCGTGGGGGAGTTGGGGAGGAAGTCCAGGCGGCTCATCAGCCGGTGGAAGGCGTCGGTCATGCGGGCGGCCTGCCTCTTGCCGTCCGGGCCGGCCTTGTAGTACAGACGCTCGGCCTGGGCGATGTTCTCGGCCACGCGCCGGAACAGTTGGGTCGGCGTCTCGACCGGTCGCCCCGCTTCGTTCTTGGCCAGGTAGCGCCGGCGCAGCACGGTCAGGGCGTTGTCGGAGAGGCGGGGCTGTGGTGGCAGACGGTGGCGCATCGCCCTCCTTTCTCAGGCAGTGAAAACAGTCTTTCCATTATATGTCAAAGTCCGCCGATGTACCATTGGCATTCGTCATCCGGTTGCCGGGCGGCGGGCGCTCTCGCATCCGGCTTGCATCCGGCCGATGACCTGAGGCAGAATGCCGAGCGTCACCCGTCACGGCTCCATGAGTTGTTTCACGGCACCGATGAAATCCTACCGCGAGGAGCTTTGGTTCGAGACCCGGACGCGACGCGCCTATCTGAACATCACTCCCCAGGTCGAAGCAGCGGTCAAGAAGAGCGGCATCAAAGAAGGGCTCGTGCTCGTCAACGCCATGCACATCACGGCCAGCGTGTACATCAACGACGACGAGCCGGGCCTGCTGAAAGACTACGACGAGTTCCTGGAAGGCCTGGCTCCACAGGCCGCCACCTACCGGCACAACGAAACCGGCGAAGACAACGGGGACGCCCACATCAAGCGGCAGCTCATGGGGCGGGACGTCCTCGTGGCCGTCACGAACGGCAGGCTGGACTTCGGTCCCTGGGAGCAGATCTTCTACGGCGAGTTCGACGGCCGCCGAAAGAAGCGCGTGCTGGTCAAGGTCATCGGCGAATGATCCGACGCAAGGAACATGGAGACGCGGTGAAAACGGACCGCGGGGCTTGCCTCTCGGTATGAACTTTGGCAACATGGACGCCATCGATGTGCGGCGTCGGTACAGATCAAGGCGGGAGATTCATGACATGGCGATCCTGAGGACAGCGATGCCTAACGAGCAACACGGAGGAGGGGCATATGTTTAGCTGGACCAGGCCCGATCCCTTGACGCGCGATCTCATCCATCTCATCAACGCCCGCCGCCACGACCACGGGGACGCCGATGCGGCGGTGGACACGTTGCAGGCGTTTCTGGAGCAGGACCGGGAGCAAGACCTGCTCACCGTGCTGGCCGCGCTTGACGAGGAGATGGCCGAGTGGCTCTTTGATCTGCTGGCGGAGGCCGCCTGCTCCGTCGTGATGGAAGGGGAGCCGGACGAGAAGCCCACCTACGCGGTGATGGCGGCGCTGGAGCTTCCGCTGCAGGCCAACCTCCGCCTGCCGCTGGGGTTGAAGATCGACCCGGTCGCGACCGCGGACCTGCTCCACAAGCATTTGCGTCTGCCGGCCGGCACCGTGGTGATGGTGGAGCCGCGGCTGCTCACCGACGCGACCCTGGAGCTGCTGACGCTCCATGCCTTGCACGAGCACATTTCCTCGCTCGCGGACTCCCAGCGTCGGCAGTCCATGGCCGCGCGTCTGCATCCGCCCGTCGAATCCACCGCCTACCTGATGTTCGAGTTGATCGGGTCGCCCGATCCGGGGTTGCCGGAATCACTGGCGGACGACGATCGACAGGCCCTCCTGAGCGGGCTGGTGGCCCAGTGCGGGGAACTGGCTCCGGCGCCGCAGATGATCGAGGCCCCGGTCTATGCCGCCTATGCGATGTTCGATGCGCAGAACGCCGTGCGGCTCCATCGGCTGGCGGATGAGACGGTGGCCGTGTGGCGCGAGCTCGAGCCGGCCGTCCGCTCGCGGACGATCGTGCACCTGCATACCCAGTGCGGCAACGGCGTCTACATGCCGGTCTGGACGGACCTGTTCGATCCGGAACTGCCGGAAGACCACGGCCCGGTCTGGACGTCGCCGGATGTCTGGGTTTTTACCGCGGACCTGCCGATCGAGTGGCCGGGGGAGATGCTCACGAACCGGCTGCTGGCCGAAGGCTGCACCAGGTTCGAGAACCATATCGTGGAAGCGCCGGAGAACTGACGGCGCACGCTTGAGACGAGCCAAACGAACGGACCGGAGCCTCAGCGTCCCCTGCTGCTCCCCATCCCGCCCGTTCCTCCGCCAGGCCCGCTGCCCGCAGCGCCGAATCCGCCGTAAGGGATGGCCGGCACAGGCTGGATGACGCCGCTGTTGGGCATCATCGGAAAGAGCGGCGCGACCGGCGTGTGCTGCGGAGCCGGAATCGTCGGGCCCGCCTGGGGCTGGCCGAACCGATAGATCGTGCCAGACTGGTTCTGCCCCGAGGGGCCGGTGAACTGGTACCGCTGGATGGTTCCGAAGTCGTAGATCGTCCCGGTGGTGCCCTGCGAGTCGTTGTAGAGCTTGACGGCGCCGAA
>CAZKHY010000005.1:34828-48109 GCA_964552455.1 uncultured Nitrospira sp. | reverse complement strand
ACATGCCATGGGTCTATCTCCGTGGGCACAGGGCACAAAAAGATCGGGGCACTGGTCAGGTTGATGCACGCCCTTATCCCTCATTCAGCCGTCGTACCTCATGAACAGGATCACTCCTGAAGAGCAAGCCGGCGGGGTGCGCACGGAAGTCGATAAACGAGGGTCAGAATACTGCGAAAGCCAACGAAATTGCAACGGTTTTCTTCCCCTGAGCATTGCGAAGGAAGTGCAGGAATTGCTCACTCGGCCATCAATGACGCTCGCTCTTTAAAGAAGAATCAGATGGATGCAGGGTACAGTCAATCCAGACTAGCTCCCAGACCGATCAGTTAACAGATACCCCAATCCGATCACGTTGACCGCCAGCCACCGACTTCCATGAAGCAAGGTGCGTAGGCAAGTGCCGGGGCCGGGTCGATCCCCACAACCATTAGGAAACGGCTGGTGTTTGTTCCGAGCTAGAACCCAGGCCTGCCCCGCTTTTTCCAGTCGAGCAGGCAACAGATTGTTAGCCGTAATGCCGAGAAAACAGTCCGACTTGGCTCATCCCTCTGAGCCACCCGGAGAAATCAACGCCATTGAACGCATACCACAGGCCAACAACGCTGATCAGGACACCCAGAAGCAGGCTGGCAGCCACACCGTTACGCACAGTGCCCAATCCTTATGTACCCCGTCCACTTCTGGAGTTTCACCCGCCCCTTCAAACCACAGCATCATAATTAGCGACCTTGGTCGCACCCACAATCAACCCCTCGCCAAACAATACGTCGTCCGAGAGAAGGGCGTTCCTGACCTCGGCGATCCGCGGGTGAGCGGCGGCTGAGCGCTTGCCCTTGTTCAGAAGTATGAGACGGAGAGCCTGATAGAAGAGAGAACCCTTCTTCCGGCAACGGTTCGTCTGGACCAAGTCCACGTGGAACCCCCATCGACCCAGAACATAACGAAGTTCCAGGAACCCGATTGGGTTGATATGGGCGATCGGCCGGTCCGATCCGGTCACTGGATCCGGCTCGACCATGTAGTGGAACTGCTCGGGATAGCCGCGCAGGAGGTAACTGAGCCGAGAGCGGATCGAGAGCACGTTCGGGGTGGTGATGTAGAGACGACCGCCCGGCCGGAGGATACGATTGGCCTCGCGGGCCAGGAGGTGCGGATTCTCGATGTGCTCAACGCCTTCGATGCAGGCCACTGCGTCGAACTCTCCGTCCTCAAACGGAAGCCTCGCGTTGAGGTCCGCACGCGCGCAGGAGCGGCCCGGGATCACGAAAGCCTTGGGCTCCAAGTCCGCCGCGGTCACGTCAATCCCGCTTTCCAGTAACATTTGCGTCAGGGCTCCTGTCCCGCAGGGCAGGTCCAGCACCCGCCGGTGACCAGCCGCCCGGATCAGCTCAGCGACGTGCAGGCGCGTCATGTGGACGGTGTTGGGTCCCTGGTGACTCGGATGCACATGATCAAATTTCACGATAGCCTCCTGTTCCACACACACCCCTGCTTGGACATCCTGTCACCTTCGAACAACTCACAATTGAGCCCTGCCCATTTTGGCTTCCATCTGCTAAGATGTGCTTCGTCGCTCTGAGGCAATGGTGTCGATGCCCCTGGTCAGTGCTATTATCCCAGCGTTCAACGGTGCGTCCCGCTACCTGGATCAAGCCATCGAAAGCGTCCTGGCGCAGACCTTTCAGGATCGCGAGCTCATCGTGGTGGATGACGCCTCCACCGATGACACCGCCAGACTGGTCCTGCAATTTCCCCAAGTACGGTACTTCCGGCGCGCCGAGAACGGCGGACAGGCGGCTGCTCGCAACGACGGAGCCCGGCTTGCCACGGGAACCTACCTTGCCTTCCTGGATCAAGACGATCTCTGGGAACCCACCCTGATCGAGAAAACGCTCCCCCTACTGGAAACACAGCCGGATGCGGCCATCGTGCATGCGGACGGGTATCAGGTCAACGAACGGAACGAGATCCTTGAGTACGATAGAGCCATCAAGCACACCTTCAGCATCACCCAGATGTTGCGCCGTGGCCACGATGTCGCGACCGCCGGCTCCCTCTTTCGAAAGTCCTGCTTTGACGCTGTCGGAGGCTATGACGAACAGCTGTTCATTTGGGAGGACATTGATCTGGCCATTCGATTGACCCAGCGATTCCGTGTGATCCACCTACCGCAACCCCTGTATCGCCACCGACTCTACGCCAGGAACGCCTCTCGTGACATCCCCTCAGAACGAGCCCTGTTGGGCCGACGACGGTTCCTCGAGAAGCATGCGTCCGCCTGCCCACCCGGCACGACTGAGGCACGGGCGCTCCGAGTCGACTGGTCTCATTACTATGGAGACTTGGGGAAATACCATCTGGGGGCAGGCCGCATCAAGGAGGCGCGTCAGGCTTTTCAACTTGCCCTTGGTTACCACTTCTTCAACCGGAAAGCGCTGCTACGGCTGCTTCGGTCCTATCTCTCACGTCTACCGAATCGGGCTCTTTGACGGCATAGACGATCAGCTCGGTCCCTTGCCCCACATTGCCGGCAAAAAAGCAGAGCGGATGCGCCAGGAATTTTTCGATCGCTCTCCTTGCGGGAAGAGCTCCACCCACCGCATGCCTCCAGACCCGCTCCAGACTTGTCATAAAGTGGGCTGGCGTGACCCCCGTCCTCACGTTCACAACCGAAAAACCGGCCCGCTTCAGCAGCGTCGTCAGCGTGCTCCGTGAAAAATGGTAGAGGTGCCTGGGAGGATCCCAGTTGACCCACCACCGCCCGAACAACTTGGCCTCCAAGCTGTCAGCGTTCGGCACCGCGATCACGAGCTGCCCTTCGTCGTCCAAAATACGCCTCACCTCCGCCAGCACTTTCCCTTGTTCGTACATATGTTCGAGCGAATGGCTCATCAGCACGACATCGAACGAACGATCCGGGTAGTGCACGCTCTGCAGATCGCCCACACGCACACGATCTCCGAGAAGCGTACGCGCCTGGGCGACGGACGTCTCGCTGCAATCCAGCCCCTGTACGTCCCAGCCCTGCTGCTGCAACATCGCGGTGCTGACCCCATGCCCGCACCCAACGTCCAGTAGGCGGCCCAGCCCGATCCACGGAAGTATGGTACGCCCGGTGGCCGCCCGACGCACTGCCTCGGGCCAGAGCAGAGCCTTCCGCAGCAGTCGGAAGGCAGAAGCCCGCCCCAGCCTTGGGTAGCCGTAGAAGTCCTCCATGATCCAACGCTTGACCCGGCTCACCCGCCTCGGCGGAGACGGAGGTCCGAAGTAGCCCGGAGGATAGAACCGCCCGATCTCTGCCTGGGTTGGACGCGGGTTGAGGTATAGGAAGGCGCAGTCGGCGCACCGTACCACCGTAAACTCATCGTTCGTGATGCGGTGCAGGAGGTCCCGTTGACGGAAGACGACGGCCGCCTCCTTGGAACCGCAGAGTTCGCACGCAACCCGTTCCACTCGATTCGCTCCCCCGGTGCCGGTCAGAAACAGGACCGCAGAAGGCGGGTGAGCGTCCGCCAGGCCGTTTTCCAACGCAGGGCCTCCCGGAAGCTCACGACGAGAGCCTCCCTGAGACAGGCCCGCCCCCCCGTCGCATCCCCGTGCAGGCAACGCCACTTCCCGAGATCGGCCAGATAGGCGGCCCGTTCCTCCATCAGATAGCGCCGTTTCTCTGGCTCGTGGCCGAACCGTTGCAGGAGGGCTTCATTGAGCAACCCCCTGTGACCCAGCTCGACCTGTGGCGGTTTGACGACCCGGTGGCGATGGAAGGTAAGCGGTTCGTCAATCAAGACGATCTCGCAGAATTGCGCAATTCTCGGCCAGAATTCATGATCGTCCAGTCCAGCCGAACCGAACCGTTCGTCAAACCCGCCCGCCTGCTCAATGATCGATCGCCGGATCACCGCAGCGGACGGCGTCGGCCCGTAGCCCTTCACAAACAACTGGTAGAAGCGACTGGATGGCCCGGTCGGAAAGGTGCGGCTGGCTCGGCCGTCCCGATCCAGATGGACGATCCCAGTGGTCACGAGACCGACCTCCGGGCGGGCATCCAACACCGCTACCTGCTTGGCGAGCTTCGTAGGCGCCCACAGATCATCGTGATCGAGCAAGGCGATATAGCGCCCGCGGGCGATCGCGATGCCGCGGTTTCGAGCTTTCGCCACCCCGCCGTTCTCGAACGCATGATACTGCACCTGATTACCAAACGACTTGACAACTGCGGCTGAGCCGTCGGTCGAGCCGTCATCAATGACCAGAATTTCGCGGTCGGTCCAGGTCTGAGCCAATACGCTCTGAATGGTCTCGGCAATCACTTCTTCGGCGTTATAGAGGGGGATGACGACACTGACTGAAATTGGGGTAGCCACGATCCCTCAACGAGCGGGTCAGAAGATCGACAGGAACGACCGGAGCAGGCGCGAGTAAGTTCGCAGTTTTCGAGGATTCTGTCGGAGCGAACGCAAAAGCATCTGCCGCCCTTCCCCCTGGTTGGCAGCCCTTACTTCATTCATCCCCCAGTCTGAATAACACTCCGCCAGCATTTCCCGGATAAGCTCCTGCTTGGCTCGATCTCCTGCATACAGTTCCCGCATCCGGAGCAGAAAACGTTCACGGCTCCGAATCACCCGGAGTCCGCCGGACCGGCTCTGTCCACCACCATGCACCCGGTAACACATCCCTGATTCCTCTAAAAACAGGAAGCGCCCCTGCTGCTTCAGTCGCGCGCAAAGATCGAAATCTTCAAAGCCATGGAGTTGAGTGTCATACATGCCGGCTCGGATGAACGCGTCCCGTCGAACCAACACGGCGGACGACAGAAGCTGATCCTCTTCCATCAGACGTCCAAGCGGCGACCGGTGCATGGTCGCCCGCTCAGCCGATGTCGCTCCGACTTGCAACAGGCGGCCTTCGGCATCCATTCGATCCGAATTGCAGAGCACAAGCACCGCATCGGAGGCCCCCTCGATCGCGGCAACCTGTCGCTCCAGCTTGTGCGGATACCACCGGTCATCCTGATCGAGAAAGGCGATGTAGGGAGCCATGGACCGTTGCACGCCTGCGTTCCTGGCCGCACACCCTCCGGCATTCGCCTGGCTGATGACCTCCACCTGCTGACCGTAGTCTTTGAGCAGAGCCGCCGAGCCGTCGATGGAACCGTCATCCACACAGATCACTTCGAAGTCCAGGAAGGTCTGGGCGAAGACACTATCCAGTGCCTCTTTGAGATACCGGTCCCCGTTGTAAACCGGGACGACGACGCTGACTTTAGGCATGGAGCACCTTATGCCGCTCGACGGTGATTCTCAATGCGATGGCAGCTTGAAGGGACTCGCATTGTCCTGCTCATGGCGGATCGCCTCATCCTCGGTCTGACGCCGCTCCCCTTTGAAGAGCCGGTTGGGAAAGTTCAGAGACAGTGCAGACTTTTCTCCCACATTTTGAAAAGCGTGGACGATACCGGACGGAAGGAGGACCGACAGGGGCTGGTCTCCGCCCACGGTGCGCCGCAAGGTGTGCCGATAGGTCGAAGAAGTCGGCCGATTGTCCCACAAAAACAACTGAAACCGCTGCGGCCCAGGAAATACGAGCAGGTTGGCTTGGTCAACATGCTCGTGGGGTCCCCGCACAACGCCCGGTTCAGTCCAACAGGCGGTTGCCATCTTGGGGTGGAATTCGGCGGAAAGTTCATCGGACCGGAAGAGCTCCGCCAGCCCGCCGCGGGAATCTCGATGGACGGTCAGCGGCCGAAAGACAACGCCCTGGATCTCTCCCTCGCTAAACTGGACAAGGCCCTTGTTGTCCATCGCCCACAGTTGACCGCCAGCCTCCAGCCGCGTCGGCAGGATCAAGCGCTCTTCCAAGAGCGACGCATCGGACACCACCAGAGGTTCCGGAATGGGCACGATAAATTTTCCGCCGGCCTTCAGATACTCCGACTCTTTCTCGATGATTTCCTTGGCGTAGTTCCACGCAAGCAGCAGGAAATAATCGGGCCGGTGCTGCCTGGCATAAGCAGGAGAGTGGATCGGAATATGAGTGCCGGGCAGGACCTTGCCTTGCTTGTACTCCGTCGTGTCGCTCGCAAAGGTCAGTTCTCGACTGTCTAACCCACAGACATTGAGCAAGGTATTGCCCTTTGCCGGCGCCCCGTAACAAGCCACACGATGACCGTCAGCGACGATGCGACGCACGAGCGCTTGCAAGGACCGTCGCGTCTGCCCGACACGATCAGCGAATCGTCGATAATAGGCCTCGGTGGTCAACCCGGCCCGCTTCTCGATCGCCAGGAGGTCAGCAACGGCCGGCCGCACCGCCCACGATCCTCCCGGCAAGCCGACAAAGACCACGATGGAACCGCCATGCACCGCAAACCGCTCGACATCGACCACGCGGAGACCATGCCGGTCAAAGAGGCGCACCAAGGTTCCGACGGAAAAATAGGACAGGTGCTCATGATAAATGGTGTCAAACTGATTGGCCTCAATCAGATCCAACGCATACGGCACTTCAATAGCCAATACACCGGTCCGGTCCAGCGAGGCTTTCACCCCTTCGATGACATCACGGAGGTCATCGATGTGCGCGAAGACGTGCCGGCCGAGAATCACGCGCGGGCGACCGTACTGATTTACGATCCGAGCCGCCAGGCCGGCGGCGAAAAATTCCGGCAGCGTCTCGATGCCTTTCCGATTGGCGATGTCGGCCAGGTTTCTCGCCGGGTCCACGCCCAGAACCCGCATGCCGGCATCTCGAAACACCTCGAGTTGAGTTCCGATGTTGCTTCCCAATTCCACGACCAAACTTCCAGCGGGCACGCTGAACCGTTGAACGATCAACGCAGCCAACTGGTGCATGTGCCGGACGATCATCCGCGAATCGGACGAAATATAGACGTAATGCCGGTAGAGCACCTCTGGGTCGACCACGTGACGAAGACTCACCAGCCAACAGCCGCGGCACACGATCACTTCCAAAGGATACCTGGGCTCATCGTCATAGGACGGAGCTGGATCGAGATAATTGTTGACCAGCGGCATCTGGCTGAACGAGAGGACCTCCAGCCAGTCATCTTGCCCGCACACCCGGCACGTCGTGACTCTGCGTATCCGCTCGCTCATACGTTCTTCTGTATCCCTCTCCTGGCCGCAAACGATTGGGCCTTACAATAGCATCGTGCGCACGTTGAGTGCTGCCACGATCCAGGCGGCTTCTTTTTTCCGAATCGCCAATCTCAACCGTGTGTGATGCCGACCAAACCGCGTGCGATCTTTTCGAGAATCACGCCTGCCAAGCGCTTTCAGATATCGCTTCCGCAGCGGCCACGCGGAATTGGCAGGAAGCCGCGCAGATGATTCGAGGCCGCCCGATCTTCCTGGCAAGAGGGTCTCCAACAAATTGCAGATCCCTCTCGATCAAAATCGTGCGGAGCGTTGGCCAGCCTAACACCTGCAAGATACTCGCTTTACAGGCCTGGATCAAGCGCGTAAAACCCAGGATTACTCCATTACCAGCAGCAAGACGCCATACGCGCGGGCGAGTCCCGAATGGCCAGCAGCATGGTCTGAGCGCAATTCTATGGCGTTCACATGCGGCGCGTTCATGGGGGTAGCATCACTGCTTGCAGTACCCCAGAGGGGCCGGTCCCTCGCACCAGCACATAGGTATCATCTGTCCATCTTTGGGGCATATAGCCTCGGACGCCATTACTCTGTCTGTGCTCGCGCCCTGCCACAGAATTCACGTCGGTGTCCCATTCAGGGATTGCCTGTGTATCCAAACCGAAAAGGGGCAGTCCTGGCCAAGCAGTTTGCTGCCTAACCGTCGGCCGCTGTCCACATAGTGTGACGCGATAAAATTGGACAGCTTGGGATTCATCGGCCAGTCTGTAATTGACTTTCCCTCATCCTTACATGCGACCAGTAGGTCGGCCCGAGTGCGATCAAGCCCATCGACGACCTCACGGGCCCAAGCCTCGGCCATGGCGATCTCCACATGCGGGAAACGGTTTGGCGGGACCACCCCGGCGTGAAAGTAATAGATCCCTGCACCTGCTGCCAAGATAACCACCGGCCGAGCGGCCAGGGATTGAGTCTTAAGATACGCCAGCACCTCGTCATTGAGATACAGCGGCCGGTCCCGCGTCACGTGACCGCCGGCGTCAGCCATGGTGGCCAGAAGTTGGCCCACGTCTCCGACAAGTCGGGGCTTCTTGATCTGCGCAGAGAGCACCTGCGGCTTGGCATCGTTATAAAACCAGACCGACACGATTACAGCAACCAGCGGACTGATCGCGATAGTCCTTCGCATGACTGGAACGCTTCTGCCGCGTCTGCTCATGCCGAAGGCGGTTGCCGACAAGATCAGAAGGGCGACGGTTGGGAAGAACACCTGCGGCGCGACTTGCTTGGGCTTCCAGTCCCTTGTCAGCGACTGGACCAAGAGCGCCGCCATCAGGACAGCGGTCAGCCCCACCATTCCCCATTCTCCCGTCAAACGTCGTTCTGCCCGGACATCGCCCGCACGTCCGGTCTCCCGGATTGCCACGGTGGACAGGAAATACACACCTCCTGCGACGAACGGGAAGGAGACGACTGCAAGCTTCCAGTAATTGAACTGCCGCAGGGCATAAGCGAATGAAAGAATCCCGAAGAGCAGCGTCGGAATCAGAACGTCCCAATGCTCCTCGTGCTTGCGGCGAACTCGGGCTGCCATGATCACCGCGGCAGCCACATAGAAGAACGGGATCACATACCAGACGGCGTTCGCCGGACTCAAGACCGGGAACGATTCGTGCCCCCAGACATGACTGAAGGCGTACGCATCAGCTTCCGACCGCCGGACAAGGTCTTGGACAAACAATCCCGCTGTCCCGGTCATGAGCAAATACACAAGAAACAGGGACCCACCAATTGCCATCCCCATCAGCAGAGGCTTCGAGACCTCCCACAGAGCAGTCGACGCCGAGGTCGTCGCCTCCTCGCGACACGCCGCATAGCGCTGGGCAGTAACCACGAACGGAAAGAGCGCCACCGTCGCGAGCAAGAACGAGGCCTGATCAATTGTGCTGAATATGAATCCGGACCCGGCAAGGAGCCCAGCGCCAAACAACTGTTTCCGTCTCCCCTCACGAACCCATCCCGTCAGAAGACCCAAGGCCAAGAAAACCACGACGTGCCGAGGCACCAGCAGGAGGGGATAGAGCGCAATCCCTGCCAGTCTGGCAAAACGCCAGAAGCGAGTGGGAAATAGCTTCCAGACATAGAAGACGGCAGCAACATAGGGGAGAGGCGCCAGGAGGATCCCTGCAAATCGGTCCGCAGCCAAGGACTCGCCCAAGATCTCAAAAGCCAGGAGTGGACGGATGACTTCTGGAAACAGTCCGTGTGGCAAATACACATCGCGAAACGGCAGCCCGCCACTCAAGACAACCTGGGCGGTGCCCAGGCGCTCCCCTTCATGCAGCCAGTCAATGTCCGCGAACAGGGGCACGCTGGCCGTGGTAGCGAGTCCGAGATAGAGCACGTAGACGCTCATCAATAGCCAGAACGGAATCGGAGGAATCACCGTAGGGGCGCCTTTTGTCACGGAACCCACGCAGCCTTTGCTCCGGCACACATCATTGCCCACGCCGTCGGCAGCCTTGCAAACTTGACTGAACAAGCCAGTAGATTATGGCTTGACAGCTTCAAGGGTGACGGTCATCTCCTCACAGACATTCCAGAGATAGCGGCGGCAACGTTTCTGGAAATAGGCTGGGAGGAACTTGAACGGCTTGCGCATGTTGTAGGCAATGGAAACGGTCCGGAAGTTGGTTTTGAGGCCGTAGTAGTTGGGTTGTTTGAAGTACTCGAAGCTCTCCTCGGTCATGAACCGCACGTGAGTGGGATCAACAAACGCCTTGCGTGAGGTGTAATACGGCGTCTTGACGATGACCTTTGCGCCCCCTGCACAGACCCGGTAGAGCTCCTCCATGAACGTGATCAGGTCTCGCATATGCTCGATCGAATGGATCGAGTAGGCGCCCGCCACACTTCCGTCCCGGAACGGCAGCCCGCGCTCGAAGTCGCAGACCACATCCACCCCGGGAAGCCGCCGCCGGTCGACCCCGACAGCGCCTGGCTGCTTGTATGCGCCGCAACCGACGTCAAGAATCACCCCCACGGCGTCGCCACCCTGAGCCACCGCGTATAGGCCCGCAACCGGAAGGGAGCTTTCCCGATCGCCTCCCGATAGAACCGGCGTGCTTCGATGCGCCGGCCTGCCCGCTCCGCAACTCCGCCTCGGCCCAGGTAATAATTGGCCCACTCGCGGTCCAGCGCTGCCCGTTGCTCCATCGTCAGAGGCTGCATCCGTTCCAGCCCGGCCAGGAACCGCTCCCGGCTGGACAGGACTTTCTCCTTGTGCAAGGCTTCGTCGAACGCCATGTCGCGGTAGCCATGGCCCCGCTGAAGTTTGCGAACCAGAACCCGGTCGACACAATCGAACCCGGTGGCGGCAAAGAGCCGGATCGTCAAATCCGAGTCCTCCGACCCGTACAGGTCCGGGTTCAGCGCGCCCACTTTATCCAGCAGGGCATGCCGAATCAAGAGCGTGGAAGGAAGCGCCGTATGCCCCCCCACGAAGGCCCGTACCAAGGGCTCGGCGCTGTGTCTCGCCCGAACCCGTTCCAATACAACCCCGTCCTGGTCCACCACTTCATAATCCGTATGCACGACCCCGACCTCCGGACGATCCCGCATGAGTGTGAGCTGGGCCTCCAACTTGTCCGGCAGCCAGACATCGTCACAGTCCAGCAAAGCCACAAACTGGCCCTTGGCTTCGGCGATCCCTCGATTCCTCGACCGGGCCGGACCGCCATGATCCTGCTGGAACCACGCCACCCCCAGCGTCCGGTGGAGGTCGGCCAGGACGGCTTGGGTCCCGTCCATCGACCCATCGTCCACCACCAGAATCTCCACATTCTTCACGGTCTGAGCCCGGACGCTCGCCACGGCCTTCGCGACAAACGGCGCCCCGTTGAAGACAGGGATCACGACGCTCACCAACGGATCAGGCCCGCCCATGCGTTGCCTCACTGGCCGTCAGGAGTTTCGCGGCGGCGGCGAAGACTTCCTCGACCGAAATCTGTTTCATGCAACTCTGTTCACCCCGTTCGCAGGTTGGATGGAAGCAGCGGCGGCAGTCCAATCCCTTGTAGAGCACCTGCACCTTTTCACCACGGGGTCCCCACTCCTCCGGATTCGAGGGTCCGAACAAGGCCACTACCGGAGTCCCCAGAGCCGCCGCCATGTGCATGGGACCGTTGTCGTTGCCCACAAAGAGGTCGCACCGCTTGATGATCGCCGCATATTGCAGGAGCGTCGCGCGGCCGGCCAGAACCACAGGAGCCGAGCGGGCCTTGGTGAGAATGGCCGCCGCCACCTCTTTGTCCCGCTCATCGCCCCCCACCAGGACTCGACAGTGCAGAGTGTCAGCGAGACGATCCGCCAGCTCGGCAAACCGCTCGGCCGGCCAGGCCTTGAACCAATAGCGGGCCCCAGGCTGCAGCAGGACGAGGGGGCGCGCGAGGGCCTTCCCCAATGGTGCTCCTGCAACCCCAACCTTCTCCAGCAGCCGACCCGCCTCTGCTTCGTCCTCCGGTGCGGTCCGGAGTACCGGCGGACCGGCTTTAGGGGCAATGCCCAGGGTTCGCACCGCCGCCAGGTCATGTTCCACGCGATGGAGAATCCCCGGCCCAAGCTTCACGACTGAGGTGTAGAGCAGCCCCCGCCAGCGGTGTTCGTCATTGAATCCGATGCGGATCGGCGCCCCGCTCAGCCACGCTAAGATAGCGGATCGATCGCCATCGGTGAGATCAATGACGCAATCGAAGCGGCGTCGGCGGAGGTTCCGCACAAATCGCAACTGTGTTCCGAGGCCGCCTCGCTCCACCACCAGGACTTCGTTCACATCCGGATTCCGCTTGAGCACAGCTTCCGTTCCACGATTGACCGCCATCGTGAGGTACGCATCCGGAAATCGCTCCCGCAAGGCGCGCAACACCGGCGTAGCCAGGAGCACGTCCCCGATGTAGCGGAGCTTGATGATCAGGATATTCTGCATAGAACGTTATTCGTCAACCGTGTTCCGTCAATCGCGACGGAATGCTACAGCCTCTCACGTTTCACTCGATTCGCCTCACCGGCACAGCTCTCGGTACAGGGAAAGCGTTCGCCTTGCGGCCTCCTCCCACGTGAACTGCCTCGCCCGGTTGAAGCCCTTTTCTCGCAACGTTGCGCGCAAGGTTCGATCCTCCAGCACCTTGACCATCGCTGTCGCCAGTTCTTCTGCATCCTCGGGATTCACCAGCAGCGCCGCGTCTCCCGCCACCTCCGGCAGTGCGGTCCGGTTCGACGTGATCACCGGCGCGCCGCAAGCCATGGCTTCCAGGACCGGCATCCCGAATCCCTCATAGATCGACGGGAACACGAACAGATCCGCATGGGAATAGAGCAGTCGGACATCGTCTATGGAGAGCCTCCCCGTACAGACCACCTGGCGCTCAAGGCCGAGCATCTTGGCTGTCTGCTGCATGTCGCCGAACCGATGGCGGACATCCCCCACCAACAGCAGGCTGTGTTCTCGAAACCGGTCCGACCGCAGAGCATAGGCCTTGAGGAGAGCCCGGTGGTTCTTGCGCGGATCGGCCCCTCCCACAAACAGGATAAAGCGGTCCGTCGCAAGCCCGAACCGCTGACGAATGGCCGCCAGGCTCCGTTCGTCCCCTGTCGGTCGAAAGTCCTCCGAAACCCCGTTGGGAATGACCGCGATCCGGTTGCGGGGAAGGCCGTAGAGGGACGCGATGTCGCCTGCGGAATATTCCGACACCGTGATCACCCTTCTCGCCCGCCAGGCCGTCCGCTTCGTCCGGTAAAACGACGCCCGCTGGCCGAACAGCTTCTGGCTGTACTGTGGATACCGATCCAGCCAGAGATCGTGCACCGTCACGACCGCGCCGGATCGCCCGCTCGTATGGAGCTTAAAGTTGGTCCCGTGGTAAAGATCCAGATGATCGAGCCTTCCGTGCCAGCGCCTCGCCCACCGCCCTGCCTCAACCCAGCGCAGCCGGGCGCGATCCGCCCAGCCTTCCAACCGACCATTCTGCAGCGACCCGGGGTTGACGTAGCCGACAAACTCGACGTCTTCCTTCAGGTCCAGGAGGGCTCTGAGCAGGTGGTAGGTGTGCCACCCGACTCCCCCTCGATCGCCCACGATAGGATTGGCATCGATCCCGATTCTCAT